>JBDKSN010000019.1:0-8068 GCA_039680625.1 Anaerolineales bacterium
CTGGTGTTGGCCACCGGAGACGAGCTCGTGCCCCCCGGGCAGCCGCTGGCGCCCGGCCAGGTGTATGATAGCAATTCGTATGCGCTGGCCGAGGCCATCCGCCAGGTCGATTGTCTCGGCGAGCGCCGCCAACCCGCCCTCGACGACGCCGGCGCCATCGAGGGCGCCCTCCGCGAGGCCGTGGCCTGCGCCGACCTGGTGCTCACCACGGGCGGCGTGTCGATGGGCACCCGCGACCTGCTCAAGCCCGCCCTCGAACGGCTGGGCACCGTGCACGTTGGCCGCGTGGCCACCAAGCCCGGCAAGCCCGTCACCTTTGCCACCATCGACGGCGTGCCGGTGCTGGCACTGCCGGGCAACCCGGTGTCCTCCCTGGTGGCATTCGAGATGTATGCGCGGCCCGCGCTGCGCCTGTTGGGCGGCAAGCGGCCACTGTGGCGGCCGGCGGTCAAGGTGCGGCTACAACACGCACTCAAACAAGATCCCGAGCGGCTCGATTGGCAGCGCGCCGTGGTCACCCGTGAGGCCGACGGCGGCTATGTGGCGCGCACCACGGGCGGCCAGGCCTCGAGCCGGCTGCTCTCGCTGGTGGGCGCCAACGGCCTGCTCTGCGTGCCGCCCGGCCAGGGCACGCTCGCGGCGGGCGCGCTAGTCGACTGCATCCTGTTGCACGAGCCAGAGACGGCGGAGGTGCCCTGGTGAGCGCTGTGAACGATGGCTTTGGCCGACGGATCGACTATCTGCGCATCTCGATCACCGATCGCTGCAACCTGCGCTGCATCTATTGCATGCCGCCCGAGGGCGTGCCGCCCATCACCCACGACGAGGTCCTGCGGTATGAAGAGATCGAGCGCGTGGTGCGCGCCGCGGCTGGCCTGGGCATCTCGCGGCTGCGCCTGACCGGCGGCGAGCCGCTGGTGCGCCGCGATGTGCCCGCGCTGGTGGCCATGCTGCGCGCCGTGCCCGGTGTGCGCGAGCTAACCATGACCACCAACGGCACCCTGCTCGCGCCGCTGGCCGGCGAGCTCAAGGCGGCCGGCCTCGACCGGGTGAACATCAGCGTCGACACGCTCGACGCCGATCGTTATCGCACCATCTCGCGCGGAGGCTGTCTGCAGACGGTGCTCGACGGCATCGCCGCGGCCCAAGAGGCCGGGCTCACCCCGGTCAAGATCAACATGGTCGTCATGCGCGGCCTCAACGACGACGAGACGCTGGCCATGGCCGCGCAGAGCGTGACCCAGGGCTGGCACGTGCGCTATATCGAGATGATGCCCTTGGGCAACGGTCAGCGCATCGGCGCGCTGATGGAGGGCGACGAGTTCGATGAGGGCGGCCACGCGCCGGGCACGCCCTTTGCCGGGCTGGTGACGAGCAACAACATCCGCGCCTCCATCGAAGAGCGCTATGGCCCGCTCGAACCCGTGTCGCTCGCCAGCAGCGGCCCGGCCGAGACCTGGCGCGTGCCCGGCACCGCCGGCTCGATCGGCTTTATCTCGGCGGTGAGCCACGCCTTTTGCACCCAGTGCAACCGCCTGCGGCTCACCTCCAGCGGCGCCCTGGTGCCCTGCCTCTTCTCAGACCGCGAGGTGCCCCTGCGGGCTGTGTTGCGCGCCGGCGCCTCGACCGAAGAGCTCCAGGGCCTGATCTGCCAGGCCATCGCCCTCAAGCAAGAGGGGCACCATCTGGCCGAGGGCCAGGTGGGCACCGACCATCAGATGAGCAAGATCGGGGGGTGAGATGTCGACGCTGAGCCACCTCGACGAACAGGGCCGCGCACGCATGGTCGATGTGTCGCCCAAAGGCCCCACCCTGCGCGAGGCTGTGGCGCGCGGCAGCATCACCATGCAGCCCGAGACGCTAGCCATGATCGTCTCGGGCACGGCGCCCAAGGGCGATGTGCTGGCCGTGGCCCGCGTGGCCGGCATCATGGCCGCCAAGCGCACGCCCGAGCTGATCCCCCTCTGCCACCCGCTAGCGCTGACGGGCATCGAGGTCGAGCTGACGCCCGTGCCCTCCGAGGCGCGCCTGGCCATCCGCGCCGCCGTGCGCTGTGTGGGCGTCACCGGCGTCGAGATGGAGGCGCTCACCGCGGTGTCGGTGGCGGCGCTGACCGTGTATGATATGTGCAAGGCCGTCGACCGCGGCATGCGCATCGGCGACATCCGCCTGGTGCGCAAGACCGGCGGCAAGAGCGGCAACATTGTGTTGGAGGATGACGATGAGCACTAGCGGCCGCGTGGTGGCCGTCTGCATCAGCCAAGAGAAAGGCACCGCCAAGCACCCCATCGCTCAAGGGGTGCTCAAGGTCGATTGGGGCCTCGAGGGCGACGCCCACGCCGGCCCGTGGCATCGGCAGGTGTCTCTGCTGGCCAACGAGAGCATCGCAAAGATGCGCGCCAAGGGCCTCAACGTGCGCCCGGGCAGCTTTGCCGAGAACATCACCACCGAGGGGATCACCCTATACACGCTACCCGTGGGTACGCGGCTGCGCCTGGGCACGGCCCTCGTCGAGGTCACCCAGATCGGCAAAGTCTGCCACAACAAGTGCGCGATCTTTGACGCGGTGGGCGATTGCGTCATGCCCCGCGAGGGCATCTTTGTGCGCATCTTGGAGCCGGGCGTGGTCGCCGCGGGCGACGCGCTGACCGTGCTCGACGACGGCGAGGCCTGAGTCCGCGCCGCCTACCAGCCGCGCCGCTCGTCAAAGATGCGGTACGCCTGCGGGCCAGCGCTGGGGTCGGTCACCTTGCCCCACGGGTCGACCAACACCTTGACGTAGCGGTCGGTGTGGTGCATGACCATATCGAACGCCAGCGTGATCGCCTCGAGCGGGAACTTGTGGGTGATGAGCTTGGTATAGTCAAAGCGCCCACTCTCGAGCAAGTTCAGGCAGGCCTGCGCCGAGTAGCGCGTATAGCCAAAGCGCGACCCCGCCGCCGTGCAGATACGCGCGCCCTTCCAGTGCAGCATCATGAAATCGAACGGCGCCGGCTGCCGACAGGCGCCGAACACGCCGATGATGCCGCCATAGCCCTCATCGCTCAGGCCCTTGCGCTTGAGCAGGCGCACCGTCATGGCCAGCGTGTCGGGCGCGCCGACGCACTCGATGACGGCGTGCGCGCCGCCGTGGGTACGCTCGCGGATCGCCTCTTCGACATCCACCGCCTGCGGGTCGAGTGCCAGGTCGGCGCCCAGGGCCAGGCCCAGCTCGCGGCGATAGGCCAGCGGCTCGACCACGATAAGGTCGGCTGCGCCGTTGAGCTTGGCAAGCTGTGTGGCGATCAGCCCAGACGCGCCCTGGCCCAAGATGACCACGCGGTCTCCCGGGCGAACGCACTCCTCGACCACCGGCCACACGGCGGTGAGCATCTCGATGGGCGCCGCCACCTCCCACGAGAGGCTATCGGGGATCGGCGTGGCGTCGGTGGGCTGGCAGACGGCATACTCGGCGAACATCTCGCTGGCGCGCACGGTATAGCAGCGGTCGCCCGGCTTGAACCCGCTCACGCCGCGGCCGACCTCGACGATCTCGGCGGCCGCCTCGTGGCCCACCGGTGCGGGAAAGGCGTTGGGCGGATTGGTAAAGTGATCGAGCCACAGGTTGTGCGGCGGGTGCAGGCCCTCGATGGTGTGAGTGTCGGTGAGGTTGCAGATGCTGGCCATCTTGACCTTGACCAGCAGCTCGCCGTCGTGGCACTCGGGCACGGGCACCTCCCACACCTCGGGCAGCCGGTGCAGGGCGGGAAAGAACGCTTTGCGCATCATGGCAGTCATCCAGGCGCCTCCATCGCGATCCAGATGGCCCCACGATAGACGATGTGCCCGCCGAGTTCAAGCCGGCCTGAGCCCTACATCCTTCCGCAGCGCGCCGCTCTGGGTGTACAATGCGCGTATGCCTAGCTTTGTCTTTACCCTGTCTACCGCTTGGCGACGCCTGGCCACCGCACAACAACGCATGCTAGCCGTGATTGGCGCCATGCTGCTGGCCGTGCTGGTGCGCGCGCCTTTCTTTCGCTGGCCGCTCATCGCCGACGAGGGCGTCTATGCCTACACCGCCCACTGGTGGTCGCGGGGCTATGCCCTCTATAGCGCCGACCTGTGGATGGATCGCCCCCAGGCGATCTTTGTCGCCTATCGCCTGGGCATGGGCCTGCTCGGCGGCAGCACGGCGGCGCTACGGCTGTGGGGCGCGCTGTGGGTGGCGGCGACGGTGCCCTTTGTCTATCTGATCGCGCGGCGGCTGTTCGATGAGCGGGCGGCGTGGCTGGCGATGGCGCTCTATGCCGTATACAGCATGTCGCCGCACATCGAGGGCTTTACGGCGAACGCCGAGCTGTTCATGCTCCTGCCCGCTACGGCGAGCCTGTGGCTGCTCTTGCGCGGCCGCCCGGGCTGGGCTGGCCTGCTGGCGGGCCTGGCGGTGATGCTCAAGCCCTCGGGCGTGAGCGCGGGGCTATTGGCCATGGCCGTGTTGTGGCGCGAGCACGCCCCGTGGAGCGCCTACTTGCGCTATCTGGCGGCGGCATTGCTGGCTCCGTTCGCCTCGCTGATCCACGGCCTGATCACGGTCGGCTGGGCCGACTATGCCTATGCGCTGTTCTTCTCGCGGCTGAGCATCCAGCGCCCCTGGCCGCTGGCCATGTTCCTTTCGAACCTGTGGCTGACCGCGCCGGTCTGGCTGCCGCTCGCGGTGGCGGGCCTGCTGGGCCGGACGCTGCTGCCGCGCTCGAGCCGGCGGTTCTTGGCGCTGTGGTTGCTCACGGCGCTGCCGGGCATGGCCATGGGCGGCGGCTGGTATCGGCACTATTTCGCCCAGATCGTCCCGCCGCTGGCCGTGCTCGCCGCCGCCTCGCTGAAGGCGCTCTATGCCGCGGGTTCGCGCCAGCGCCAGGTGTGGGCCACCACGCTGCTCTGCACCCTGGCCCTCTCGGCCGGGCCATATATGCTCATGTCGCCGCATCGGGGCGCAGAGGCCGTCTTTCAAAAGCCGATGGTCACCTATGCCAACGAGGTGTCGGCCTGGGTGCGCGCGCACTCTACGCCCAACGACACGATCTATGTCGCCTACGAGGGCGCGCAGATCTGCTACCTCTCGGGGAGACGCAGTGCCAACCCCTATCTATTCGCCATCCACGTGAACTATTTGCCGGGTGTGTACGACGGCCTGGTGGCACAGATCGAGGCCGCAGAGCCGCGCTATGTGCTCACCACCATCTGGCGCGGTGCCCTGTCTGACCCCGACGAGCGCTTTACGCTGGCGCTGCACGAGCACTATACGCTGGTCGACACCATCGACCTCGTCGAGATCTATGCGCGGAACGGCGAGGCAGACGCTTTGCTCGCGCCCTGAGCGGCTAGGCGCTCCAGCGACAGGCACGAGTCAGTTGAACAAGCTCCTCTTCGGGGAGCCAGACCAGCTCGCCCTCGCTGGTGTGGAAATAGAGGCCGGCGAGCTCGGGCGCGGGGCAGAGGGCGGGCGCATAGAGGGTGATGTCCAGGCTCTCACCCGGCGCGAGACGGTAGGGCGGCGGCAACAAGGTGTCGCCCATGTCGTCGAGGCGAGGCCCATGAGGGGCGTCGAAACGGCGCATAGGCACCAGCCGGCGCTGGCCCACGCGGCGATAGCCCAGGCCGTCGACCACCACAGGGCGGTCACTGTGGTTGGTGAGCCGCAAGTTGAGGAACGTGATGGCCGTTGCGCTGTCGGGCGGCATGGTGCCATAGTCACCGAGCAGCCTCACGGTGAGACCGCTCGGCTCGGGCCGCCGGCGGCGGGCTGTGACGGCCCAGGTGACCACCACCAGCATGGCCAGCACGACGGTGATGAGCGCGACCCACGCCGCAGTACTAGGATGGTACATGACGGCAGTGTAACCGAGCGGCGTACGGCGTGCAAACGCCCGTGAGCGCGAGGCGACTCAGGCCGCAGCGCCGCTGACCAGCCACGGCGGTCAGGGCGCCGCACCCGAGAGGGCCATCGGCACCCAAACGCGGTTCGGCGGCAGCGGCGCGCGCGAGCCCGTCGCTGGCCCAGCATAGTCGCTGCACCCCAGAGAGTTGCAGGCGGTGACCCCGTAGGTGTATTCCACGCCCGCCACGGCCTCATAGTCGCGATACGGCGGCGCGGAAGCGCTGCCCAAGTAGAGCCGTGGGCCACTGCCCTCAGCGCGGTGTACCGTGTAGAACAGCGCCCCGGCCGGCGCCGTCCACGAGAGCTGCACACGGTCGGTGTAGGTGCCCTGGGAGGCCGTGAGGCCATACGGCGCATCGGGGATGCGGCTCGGCGCGGGCGCGGTGGTGGGCACGGGCGTCGCGGTGCGCGTGGCTGTCGGCACGGTCGTCGACGTGCGCGTGGCCGTCGGCGCCACGGTGGTCGGCGTCGAACTGGGCACGGTCGTCGACGTGCGCGTGGCCGTGGGCGCTACGATGGTCGGCGTCGACGTGGGCACAGCCGTGTTCGTGGCCGTTGCCGTCGGCGTTGGGCTGGGCGTCGCCGTGGCCGTCGGCAAAGGCGTGGCGGTGAGCGTAGGTGTGGGCAGCGAAGACGAGGTCATGGTGATCTCGATGGCCCAGTTGCTGTTCTGCGCGAACGCCTGGGCGAACTCGCTGTAGCGATAGAGTCGATCCTTGCCCTTGGGCGTGCCGTCGGCGTAATAATACTTGCCCGAGGCCCACACATTGGGGTCATACACCTTGACCCAGTTGCCATCGTCGCTCAAGCCGCGCACCACCAGCCAGTGTCCCCCCGAGAAGGAATAGTAACGGCCCGTGTTCGCTGTGGGCGACGAGTTCCACACCTCATAGTCCGCGCCGGGCGAGATGGCCCCCATGATCACCGGCACCAAGACGATGTGCCCGTTGGTGTTGACGGCGTCGCGCACCGCCGACATGCCATAGATGTTGCGATAGCTCACGCCCCAATAGGTCAGCGCCGCGCGCAGCTGGGTGCTGTTGGTACCGTCGCACTCGGTACCGCTGACATAGGCGCGGATCTCACTGATGGGCACATAGAGGTTGTTGCGCGCAAACTGGATGGCCATGGCCACCGAGGTGGGGCCGCAGTTCACGCTGGCGCAGGCGCCGCTCTCGGCCGCGCCCTGGTAGCGATACCAGTCGAACGGCGCCGAGACCTCGCCCTGCATCGACACGGCCCCGCCAGCCGCAGCTTGGGCGGCCTCCAGGCCGCGATCCGCCAGGCCCACCGTCACGGTCTGCTTGGTGGCCACGTCGACCACCAACACGGCCGTGCCCCCGCGCACCACCAGATCGACGGCCAGCCTCTGCTCGTCGAGCCAGCGCACCACGCCCGCCGGTGCGGGCAGCGTAGCCAGCTGCTCGGTCGTCAGGCCGCCCGCCTCAGCGCCCGTGGCCAGCCACAGGCCGCCGGCCCGGTCGGCATAGGCCAACCGACGCGCCTCGCCCGCAGCGGAGACCTCGCCCTCCGCAGCGCCCTGGCTGGGCGCCCAGGCGAACGCCGCCACCGGCACATCCCCCGTCGCCAGGCGCTGCGCCTGCAGATCGACCAGCGAGAGCGACCACAGCGCGCCCTCGTCGGTGAGCAGGGTCGCTGCCTGACCATCCTCAGCCGACACCGTCGTCACCGGGACGTCGAGCGGCAGAGGCGCCACAGTGCCCGAGTTGTTGCCCACGAGGGCCAACGCCTGCTCGCCCGCCGGGTCTGTGGTCACCGCCAAGAGGCCGGCTTGATCGGGCAGCCAGGCATAGCCTGTGGCATCCAGATCGATGCGCGCCAGAGAGTCGAGCGCGGTGACCGATACGCCCTGCCGCGTCTCCATCACGGTGAGCTGGCCGCGCTCGATCACGCTCAGCAGCAATCCATCCGGCGACCAGGCCAGGGCGCTGCGCAGGGCGAGGTCGCTCGCCAGCACGCGCGTTGTGCCCGTACGCAGGTCGGCCAGCCAGACCTGCGCGGGCAGCGGCGCCTGGCCCAGGGCCTCTTGGGGCACGAGCAGATAGGCCACCGTGGCCCCATCGGGCGAGAGCGCTGCTTCGAGCACATAGCCCTTTGCGGGCAGAGACAGCGCCTCACCAGTGACCGCCGCAC
>JBDKSN010000020.1:0-11891 GCA_039680625.1 Anaerolineales bacterium
GTACAGCCCAAAGTCGATGGTCGTCAACGCTTTGGGATAGTTGCTCCACATCACCGGGTCGGGGATCCACTGAATCGGGTAGACAGCCACCTGGCCCATCGTCTTGAGCGAGGTAGAGAGCATCCAGACCAACGGCAGCAAGACAGCGACCGCCCCAATCGTCAGGATGAGCTCGACGGCCAGCTTGCCCAAGAACTCGGACGGCTTGAGGCCCATGATGCGCCGCGAACGGACGGTATGCGTTGGCCGGCTTTGCGGTGTGAACGTTCCTGTCTCAGAAGCCATAGCTCACCCCCTACCGCCCTTCAGTTGGCCTTCGTAGTAGACCCAGGCTGCCGAGCTCCTGAAAATGAGCAGGGTCAGCACCAACACGAACAAGAAGAGGACCCAGGCCAGCGCAGAGGCGTAGCCCATCTTGCTGTAATAAAAGGCGTTGCGATAGAGATACAGGTTATAGAACCACGTAGCATAGTTCGGACCGCCATCGGTCATCACATAGGCATTGGTAAAGTACTGGAAGGTGCCAATGGTGCCCATCACCAGGTTGTAAAAGACCACCGGTGAGATCATTGGCAGGGTGATCTTCCAGAACCGCTGCCACCCGTTGGCCCCGTCCACCTTGGCTGCGTCGTAGAGCGGCGTGGGCACCCCCTGCAGCCCGGCGAGATAAAGGATCATGCCGCCGCCCACGCCCCACAGGCTCATGATGGCGAGTGCGGGTAGGGCCCATTGGGGAGAGGAAAGCCACCCTGGGCCTCTGATACCGAATAAGGCCAGGACCCAGTTGAGCACGCCAAAGCGTTTGTTAAAGACGAATTCCCAGAGGATGGCTACGGGCACTCCCGAGATGATCGAAGGCAGATAGTACACTGTGCGCCAGACCGAGAGGCCGGGGATCGACGCATTGAGAAGCATGGCCAAGGCGAGACCCAGGGCCAGGCTGGGCAACAGGGACATGGCGGCATAGGTGAAGGTCACCTTGACCGCCTGCCAGAACAGTGGGTCGGCGGCCAACGTGCGATAGTTCTCGGTGCCGATCCAACGGCCAGGTTGGATGACGTTGTACTCCATGAAGGCCATGACAAAAGAGGTGACCATCGGCACGAGGGTAAAGATCAAGAAGCCAATCAACCAGGGGCTAATCAGGCCATAAGCCCACATCGCCTCGCGCTTCGCTGGGGTTAGGTGAAAGCGCTGCGTGCGCTCCATAGAGAGCCTCCTGAGAGTGTATCCCTGAGCTCAGGGCTGCTGGAGAGGAGCAGGAGGCGCAAAGAGCGCCTCCTGCTCTGGGACTGTGTCAGCTCTTGCCAGCCCAATACTCGTCGAGGTAGCCCTGCACCGTCTTGTCCAGCTCCTGCATGATCACGGCGCAGTCGCGCTCTTGACCGAGGAACACCTTGTCGACTGCCGCGCTAATGGCATCCCCGACTTTGGCCGGTTGTGGCTTCCAGGCCTCGTGGTTGGGCACATCGCTGTAGTCGATCGCGGCGAACAGGACCTTTTCGTCGATGGAGGGGAACTTTTCCTTCAGCGACTTGTGGAATATCTCCTGGCCCGAGAGACGCGCGGGCACCGATCCCCAGGTCAGGGCAAACCGCTCCAAGATGCCAGGCGAGCAGCACCACTTGGCCACCTCCCACGCGGCGTCATGTTGCTTGCCGGCGGCAGCCATCGTGAAGGTATCGGCATCGACCTGGGCACTGACGACCCCTGTCGGGCCTTGCGGCACGGCGCCGATGTCCCAGTTGAAGGCGAGTTCGGCGTAGGTCTGGCCCAGCATCCAGGTGTGGCAGGGGAACATGGCCACCAGGCCGCTGGAGAAGGGGTCGCCTGCCAACGAGAAGGCGTCTTGGGCCATCTCTGCCGACGCCATAAAGTAGTACTTCCAGATGGCGTCGCTCATCCACTGCGCCCGCTGGATGTACGGCTCCTCGTCGAACAGGGAGGTCTTGTAGTCCTCCGAGATACCATTGCCCGACGTTGCGCCGAACTGGCGGGCATTGCCCACGAAATCGAGCCACGACTCGTCATAGCCCCACTGCACGATGTCTGCGGGGTCGAACCCGGTCTTGTTGGCCGTGTTGCCCTTCGAGTCCAGCGTCAGCTGCTGGCCGACCTCGATGAGCTTGTCGAACGTCCAGTTGGGATCGTCCCACACGTGCGGGATCTCGTCGACGCCGCCCTGCTCAAAGAGGTCCTTGTTGTAGAAGATGAACGACGGATACACGGCCATGGGCAGCCCCAGAGTACCCTTGGAATAGGTGTGCAGCGTCTGGGTGACCCCATAAAAGTCGCTCATGTCGTACTTGTCACGCTCGATCAGGGGCTGTAGGTCGAGCCAGGCGTCCGAGTCATACAGCTCGGCGACACCGCCAATACCGATGGGCATGACGATGTCGGGCGGGTCGCCCGCGGCAAGCATGGCTGAGAACTTGGCGAGATGCTCTTCGTGAGGGGTCACCAGCATCTCGACCGAGATGTTCTGATCGGCCAGGGCGGTGGAGCACTCTTCGGCCAGGGCATTCTCTTCTGCGATCTGGCTCTCGGAAGTACCCGTACCAAAGCCCACAAAGATGATCACTTTCTTGGCTTCACCGGCCGCCGGCGCTGCTGCCCCCTCCGCGGGCGCGGCTTCGGCAGGTGCACCCCCAGCCGGGGCGGGCGTCGCCTTGGGTGCGCAGGCACCGAGAAGGGCCGCTCCCGTGCTGATAGCGCAGAATCGCAGAAAATCCCGACGTGACCATGTTTCGCGAGTGAACATTACCCACTCCTCCTTCGGACCAGTTCCAGTGCTACACTGACCTGTCACTGACCAATACGACGCCACTCATTGGATTGGTAAGGAACTATCGACAGACGCGAGATCAGTATAGGTGCCCAATAAGGCGCTGTCAAGGGTTTCGTGTATGTGCGCCGATAGCACAGTACGTAGAAAATCTCAACGTGACCATGTTTGTCGAGTGAACACTCGATCCTCTTCGGACCCGTTGCAGGGCCACATTGACCTGTTACTGAGCTAAGCCACGCAACGTATGGGTAAGGTGCCATTGAAAGACGCAAGACCAGTATAAGCACCTCACAAACCAGTGCCAAGGGTTTCGAAGGATTCCGTGCGAAGAGGATCACTTGCGTTCATCCAGAAAGTTCAGAAGCACACACTGGTCTGCCTCACGCCCAAACTACAACTCATTGACGCGCACCAATGGCAAAGCTAGAATGCGCCTGTTGGTGGAGAGCGCAGGACTCGGTGTTGCCATCGTGTGCCTGGAAGGGCCTCTTCTCGAGGATGCCCTTCCTAGAGCACACCAAGGAGCAGCAACGTCTGGCTCGCTCCATCGGGTACCGCGATACGGGTCGGCGACGATCCGTCGGATGGATCAAGAGCAGGAGGACGACATGGACAAGGTCAAAGTCGGGGTGCTGGGCTATGGCGTCATTTCGCAGGGCACCTACATGCCGGCGTTGAGCAAGATGCGCAACGTCGAGGTGGTGGCGATCTGCGACATCGTCGAAGAGCGCGCTCGGCAGTGCGCTGCCCTGTACAACGTGCCACAGGTCTACACTTGCGAGGATGAGATGCTGGCCAAGTCTGGCATCGATCTGATGGTCAACCTAACGCACATCCAGGCGCACTTTGACACTAACCTCAAGGCGCTCCAGGCGGGCAAGCACGTCTATTCTGAAAAGACGATGGCGACCACGGTAGCCGAGGCGACCATCCTCATCGAAGAGGCCAAGAAGCAGGGGGTGCGCCTGGGCGCCGCCGCAGCCACGATGTTGAATCCGGTGGTCATCAAGGCCAACGAGCTCATCCAGAATGGCGCTATCGGCAAGGTAGCCTACATCGTCGCCCATCATTCGCACGGCGGCGCTGCCAGTTTTGATCATAGGACGACCGATCCCACCTGGTTCTACAAGCCCGGCGCTGGCCCACTCTACGACATGGGTGTCTATGCCCTACACACCATCACTGGCCTGTTAGGCCCGGCTAAATCCGTGTGCGGCATGTCGGGTATCGCCATCCCACAGCGCAAAGTGCGCTCTGGCCCCGCCAAGGGCAAGGTGATCGACGTCGAGGTCGATGACAACACGCTGATGATCATGGATTTCGGCGCGGCAACCTATGCCTTCCTCGACTGCACCTACTGCGCTTTTGGGCATCGCGGGCCGAGCATGCAGATCTATGGCTCGGAGGGCACCATCAATTTCAACGACTATGGCGCCCCTAGCCCGCTCTCCGTGTACCGCGATGACTGGAAGTTGGGTCTGAAGGGTTGGACCGATATCGAGTTCGAGCGAGGCGCGCATTGGTCGCTGCCTATGGGCGTCGAACACCTTGTCGAGTGCATCCTCGACCCCAGCAAGCCGGTAGTCGTCTCGGGCGAACACGCGCGCCACGTGATCGATATCATGAACAAGTGCACGGATGCAGCGCACAAGGGAGTGACGTTGCCGCTGGAGACCGTCTTCTAGAAGCGGCAACGCACGCCTCTCGCCTGAGGAGGTATTGCGCTAGACGGGTACGTCGCGGCGGGCTGAGAGTCAGCTCTCCAGCCCGCCGTGGACTTGCGAGGTGAAAGCTCCTAGCGCAGCAGGAGCAGTCCGTAGAGGTTACGAGGCTCGCCCTCCTCGCGCAGCGTGTGGATGGGCAGCCCATAGTACTGCACCGTGCCGAACACATCGATGCCGCAGGCCTCCATAGACGGGCGTGCCTGCGTCGGATGAAGGCAGTTCTCGAGTGTGCATTCCTCACACCAGCGGCAAGGCCCCTCGCCCAAGCCAAAGGCCTTGTAGTAGCCATCCAGAAATGCCTCCTGCTCGACCGCGACCATCGGGCGTGAAGGGCGCACCTCGCCCGCAAAGCGAGCTAGGATGCCCATCGAATAGCTGTCGAGCACGGCGCGCGTCCGCTCGGGCGTGGGCGAGTGTGGTGGGCAGGTGAGCCGTTGGCCATAGCAGCTGCAACCGTACTGACATTTCCACCGTACCCACTCCGCAGTGATCACTGCCCGAGGATCGATCACTCGCGTCTCAGCCGCACCCAAGCCCAAGAGCCGCTCGGCATAGCGGCGTAGATCGTCCTGTTCAGCCATAGCACACCTCCCCGAGGCCAGTCTGCAGACGAATAGACCGCATCTCCCATCACTCTTCGCCAGGTCACATTCATCATATTGCGCCACCCCCGCGCTGTCACACACTGGTGAACGCATGCTTGACAACCGCCCTCGGCTGTGCCAGTATTGCTGCATTGTCTGGCTTGATTGACAGCGAGAGAGACCATGGTATATTTCCAGCCAATCGCATCGTCGCGGGGATATCCGGGCTGGCGACACGCCAGCACTAGCCATACAAGGACGTCATGGTGAACACAGATAGGTCGGCACATCTCGTTTCTGCCGATACCGGGCTTTTTCCTCTGACAGAGCCTATCCTTGGCACTTGTCTACAGATCTCCTGCGCGATAGGATGTAATGTGTCTGTGCGCGGTGCGCTGCGCCCAAGATGCTCTCTGTCTGTTCCTCTATGGAGGTTGCGACGTGGCCCCGCGCTCACAGCGGGCATTCAGACCCCACGTCGTTTGCCGCTCACTCTGGTCACGGATAGGAGGTAATGTATATCGCCCCAGTCGCCTGGCTAGCTCAGTTTCGCTTCAGGTTCATTTAAGAGAGGAAACGTATGTCTCAGATCAAGTTGAACCGTCGTGAGTTTCTGTTCGCATCCGCCATGGGTGCCGCCGGCGTAGCGCTAGCCGCTTGCGCAAAGACACCCAGCACAGAGCAGCCCACGCAAGCGCCTACTGCGGCGCAGGCTACGGCTACACCCGCACCGACGAACACGCCCATCCCGACTCAAGCGGCGACGGCAACGCCCGTGCCGACCGCCGTGGCCTCCAAAGAAGCCCCAGAGCTAGCCGAGCTGGTCGCAGCAGGTAAGCTGCCCCCATTGGCCGATCGTCTGCCCAAGGTTCCGCTCACCCTAGCGGGCGTTGACGGCGTCGGCAAGTATGGCGGGCGCATCCGCACCTTCGGTGCCACCCTGGGCAACTATATGGAAGAGTGGATGTACGGCCACTCTCCGCTCCGCTGGATCGACGATGGCCAGGGCATTGCCCCCGGCATGTGCGACACCTGGGAGACCAACGACGACAACAGCGAGTGGACCGTCCACATCCGTGAAGGCCTCAAGTGGTCTGACGGCGAGCCTTGCACGGTGGATGACGTGCTCTTTTGGTGGAATGACCTGGTGCTCAATACCGACTTTCCCGATCAGCCTCCCGACTTTGGTCAGGCTGGCGGCCAGTTGGTACAGATGGTCCGGGTCGATGACTACACCCTGACGCTCAAGTACGTCGTGCCAGCGCCGCTCACCGCCAAGCGCTTGGCCATGTGGGTGAACGCCAACGTGGGGCCGCGCTGGATTGCGCCTGCGCACTATTGCAAGCAGTTCCACCCCAAGTACAACACCGAGATGAAGGACGTCGAGACGCTGCGCGAAAAGATTCTGTTCCGTCAGAATCCAGACTGCCCCGCGCTGACTTCCTGGGTCTGCGAGAAGTACGACCCCGGGCAATCGCGCACGTGGAAGCGCAACCCCTACTACTACTGCGTTGACACCGAGGGCAATCAGCTGCCGTACATCGATGGCATCGACGAAAAGATGATCGCCGACGCGCAGGTGCAGGTGCTGACGGTGCTCCAGGGCGGCGTAGACTATCTCCCGCCGGTCAACCACCTGATGGCGTTCTCCGACATCGCCACGGTCAATGAGGGCCAGGATGCCGGTAAGTACATCCTCACCCTGCTCGACGGCGGCGGCGGCTCGGGCATCTACTACTTCCACAACTTTGACACGCCTGATGACAAGAAGCGCGAGCTCTATCGCAACCCCGATTTCAAGCGCGCCATGGGCCACTGCATGGACCGCCCGACGATCCAGAAGGTGATCTTCTTTGGCACCGGCGAACTGACTTCGGGCACGATGAGCCCCAAGGCCATCGAGTTCAACTACAACGACCAAGGCCGCCAGGTGTATGCCAAGTGGCGTGACATGTTCGTGGAGTATGACATCGAGAAGGCCAAGGGTCTACTGGATGGCATCGGCGTCGTAGATGCCAACGGTGATGGCTGGCGCGAGTTCCCCGACGGGAGCAAGCTCGAGATCCGTATCGACTATCCGGCCGATATGTCCGCCATGAACGTCCAGGGCCTGGAGATCTGCACCAAGGGCTGGAACGCTGCTGGCCTGATGATCGTGAACAACCCTGTACCGCCCGCCGAGTTCGGTACGATGTGGCAGAGCGGCCAGGGCGAGATCCGCGCCGGCTGGGGCGCCAGCGACGGTCCCGACCTCTTGGTCTACCCGAGCTGGTTGGTGCCGAACGAGCCTGAGCGTTTTGCCCCGCTATGCGGCAACCGCTATCAGATGCTCGGCACCGAGAAAGAGGATACCGAGCTAGACAAGAGCCCGTGGGAGCGCACGCCACCGCGCTGGGCCTCGATGGAGCCCGGTTTTGCCGACACCGTCATCCCCAAGATGCAGGACATGCTGACCCAAGCTCTGCTCGAACCGGATGCCATGGTGCGTATGCAGATCGTGTGGGACCTGGTCGATATCCATGTGGAACAGGGCGGCTTTGGCATGGGCAGCGTTGCCAACCAGTCCAGAATCTACATCAAGAACCAAGACTTGATCAACGTGCCCGATAAAGAAGATCTCGCCCTCGGCGGCTTTAGCGATCCATGGATCGTGCCGCATCCAGCCTTGCACAATACCGAGACTTTCTCCTGGAAGTAGTCGGCACCGCAAGGCCATCTTGCTCTGCGTCTCAAGAGAGGGGGCGTGGCCCCCTCTCTTGAAAAGCGTCTAGTGGAGACTATGCGAGAGAGGGTGCGATGCTCAACTATATCATCAGAAGAATTGGGTACCTGTTTGTCACCCTGATTTTCGTGTGCATCATCGGCTTTGTCATCATCGAGCTACCGCCAGGCTCCTACCTCGAGTTCGAGCTGCAACGCATCCGCCTGCTCGGCGGCGACCTTTCCCAAGAGCAGATCAGGTCGCTCGAGATCATCTATGGCGTCAATGACCCGATCTATTTGAAATTCTGGAAGTGGATCTCTAGGTTTGTGCGGGGAGACTTTGGCGAGTCGTTCGAGTACAACCTGCCCGCGCGTGATCTGGTCTTTGCCCGCCTGCCCTTCACCGTCATCATCTCGGTGCTCACGTTGATCTTTGCCTGGGGCATCTCGATCGTGGTGGGCGTCTATTCCGCCACGCATCGGCGGACCTTCCTAGACTATACGATCGAAGTGCTCCAATTCATCGGCCTCTCTGTCCCCTCCTTCCTGCTTGCCCTGGTGGTCATGGTGTTTGCTCAGCGGACGCTGGGCCTCCACGTCGGAGGACTCTACTCTGATGCCTTTGTCAATGCACCCTGGAGTTGGGACAAGTTCGTCGACCTATTGAAACACATCTGGATGCCCATTGTGGTCATTGGAGCCAGCAACACGGCATGGTTGAGCCGGGTGATGCGCACCAACCTGCTCGACGTACTGGGCATGCAGTATGTGCAGACGGCCCGCTCCAAAGGCTTGCCCGAACGGCGTGTCATCTGGAAACACGCCGTGCGCAACGCCATGCACCCGCTGGTCATGGTGCTGGGCATGAGCCTGCCCCAGATCATCTCAGGCGAGACGGTGGTGGCCATCGTGCTCAACCTTCCCACAACCGGCCCGCTCTACTTCCGCGCGCTGGTGCAGCAGGACATGTACCTGGCGGCCAGCTTCCTCATGTTGCTCGCCATCGTCCTGCTGATCGGCAACCTGTTGGCAGATATCCTGCTGGCCTGGCTCGATCCGCGGATTCGCTTTGACTGATTGAGAGGAGACTAAGATGGCTGAAGCAGCTCCTGCCGTGCCTCAGGAAGAGACGATCGTCGAGCCAGTATCTGAAGTTGGGGCGATGTCCCAATGGAAGCTCATGGTCTTGCGTTATCGGCGCAACACGCTGGCCATGATCGGTCTGATCGGCTTGATCATCGGGTACATCACTGTCGCACTTGCCCCTTTCCTGGGCCCGAATGACTATATGCGCCAGGACTCGAACTATGTCTCTGGCCCGCCAACGCCGATCAAGTTCCGGGACCAGCAAGGCAATTTCTCTCTCCGGCCCTATGCCATGGCGATCCGCACTGAGCTGGACCCGGTGGCCTACAAGTTCCGGTATGTCAAAGACGAGACGACCTACTATCCCGTCAAGTTCTTTGTCAAGGGCGATCCCTATACGCTCTTGGGGTTCATCGATGGCGATGTGCACCTCTTTGGCCTGGATGCGCCCAACCGTATCTACCCATTCGGAGCCGACCCGCTAGGTCGGTGCATGTTTACACGCGTGCTCACGGGCGGGCAGATCTCGATGACGGTTGGGTTGGTGGGCGTGCTCTTGTCGATCGTTTTTGGTTCTGTCCTGGGCACAGCGTCGGGTTACTATGGCGGCATGATCGATGACATCATGCAACGTATCATCGAGATCATCGCGGCCTTCCCCACAGTGCCCCTCTGGGCTGCCCTAGCCGCGGCCCTGCCCACCACGTCGAGCACGTTCACGGCACTCGACCGTTACTTTTTGATCACCGTGATCCTTTCGCTCGTCAACTGGACGGGCCTTGCCCGGCAGTTGCGCGCCAAAGTCATGTCGTATAGCCAGTCAGACTTTACCATGGCCGCGCTGGCCGCTGGCGCCAGCGACTGGCGCATCATCTTTGTCCACATGATCCCCAACGCGGCGAGCCACATCATCGTTGTGGCGGCACTGGCCATTCCGGGCATGATCTTGGGTGAAACTTCGCTGAGCTTCCTGGGGCTCGGCATCATGCCACCACTGGTGAGTTGGGGTGCGCTGCTCAAGGATGCCCAACAAGTGTCGGTCGTCATCCAGCAGCCCTGGCTGATCATCCCAGGAGCAGCAGTCGTCATCACCGTACTGCTGTTCAGCTTCCTTGGCGATGGCCTGCGGGACGCCGTTGACCCTTACTCGATCTAGCTAGGAGGCATGGTTCGCGATGACAGACACAACAAACGGCCAGCCCCCAGTGCTGCGCATCAGGAATCTCAAGACCTACTTTTACACCGATCTAGGCATCTCTCGAGCGCTCAACGGGGTCAACCTCGACGTGCCTTTCGGCAAGGTCATGGGCCTCGTGGGCGAGTCGGGATGTGGCAAGAGTGTGACCTCTCTCTCGGTGATGCGGCTCGTGCCCAAGCCAGGACGCATCGTTGAGGGCCAGATCATCTTCAACAAGGGGGAGCGCACCCCCACGGGGTACAAAGTCACCGAGTCGATCGACATGACCGATCTCGACCCGCTAGGCCCCAAGGTGCGTAGCATTCGTGGCCGCTATATGGCCATGATCTTTCAGGAGCCGATGACTTCGCTCAACCCATCCTACACGGTAGGCAACCAGGTTTCTGAGACGATCATCCTGCACCAGAAGGTCGACAAAGAGGAGGCTATGCGGCGCGCGATCGAGATCGTCGGCCGCGTTGGCCTGCCTAACCCGGAGGAGATCGTCAAGCGCTATCCGCACGAGCTGTCGGGCGGCATGCGCCAGCGCGCCATGGTCGCTCTGGCCCTCTCGTGTCGGCCAACGGTCCTCTTCGCCGACGAGCCGACCACGGCTCTCGACGTCACGACCGAGGCGCAGATCCTCGACCTGATGCGTGAGCTGCAGGCCGAGATGGGTATGACCATCGTCTTTATCACCCACAACCTCGGCGTGGTGGCGCAGATGTGCGACACGGTGGGCATCATGTACTTGGGACGTATCGTCGAGCTGGCCGACGTCGACTCGATCTTTTACAATCCCAAGCACCCGTATACCAGCGCGTTGCTGCGCTCGATCCCTCACGTGGGGAGTCGCACCAAGGCGCGTCTGGCGCCCATCCGCGGCGTGGTGCCTGACCCCTACGCCACGATCCCCGGTTGCCCGTTCCATCCGCGCTGTGACAGCTTCATGAAGGGCGTGTGTGACGCGGCGGTGCCGGCCGAGACCGATCTGGGCGATGGGCACATGGTCCGCTGCTTCCTCTACTCGGACAAAGGCGAGGTGGAAGACAATGGCAAATAGCGCGAGCAACAGCACGGACGTGCTGCTCGAGGTCTCGGACCTCAAGAAGCACTTTCCCATCCGTGGCGGCTTGTTTCGCCATACGGTCGGTACCGTCAAGGCGGTGGATGACATCAGTTTCAGTGTGCGTTACGGTGAGACGCTGGGCCTGGTCGGTGAATCGGGTTGTGGCAAGACCACGGCTGGGCGCACTATCTTGCGCCTGTATGAGCCAACCAGCGGCACCATCCGGTTCAACGATCCTGACCTCGGCTGGGTCAACCTGGAGCATCTGACGCGCAAAGAGTTGCTGCCGATCCGACGCAACATGCAGATGATCTTTCAGGACCCCTTCTCATCGCTCAACCCGCGCATGACGGTCAAGCGCATCATCGCCGAACCGCTGGTCATCGCCGAGGGCGGGAGCGCTGACTCGCATGAAGACCGCGTCGCCGAACTGCTGCGCCTGGTGGGCATGCGCCCTGAATACATGAGCCGCTATCCACACGCGTTCTCGGGTGGCCAGCGCCAACGTCTCGGCATCGCCCGCGCCCTGGCCTTGAACCCCAAGTTGATCATCTGCGATGAGCCAGTCTCAGCGTTGGACGTTTCGATCCAGGCGCAGGTGCTCAACCTGCTCGAAGACTTGCAGCGCGACCTCCACCTCACGTACCTGTTCATCGCTCACGACCTGAGCGTGGTCGAGCACATCACCGACCGCGTGGCCGTGATGTATGTGGGCAAGATGGTCGAGCTCGCGGCGACCGACGAGCTCTACTACCATCCC
>JBDKSN010000021.1:0-4638 GCA_039680625.1 Anaerolineales bacterium
ATCGACGGCTGGCGGATGCAAGTGAATACGCGCTGGTGAAACTGGCTGCCCAGAGCCTGCGACAGGCCGACTGTGGTCGTGGTCTTGCCCTCACCGAGCGGCGTGGGCGTGATCGCTGTCACGTCGATGTATCGAGCACAGGGTTGATCGCGCAAGCGCTCCAGTACGCTGAGATGCACTTTGGCCTTGGTCCAACCATAGGGGTCGAGCTCTTCGGCACGCAGGCCGATGTCGCTCGCGAGATCGAGGATCGGGCGCAACGTCGCCGCCTGGGCGATTTCCAGGTCGCTGAGCATGATTGCTCCTCCGGGGCATGTGTTGCCACAGACTCTACCACAGCCCAACCGCACAAACACCGCGCTAGTGCAGCTGGCGTTCGGCGGCGGTCATCAGGTTCTGCAAGAGCAGGGCCACGGTCATGGGGCCGGTGCCGCCGGGCACGGGCGTGAGCCAACCCGCCACCGTGGCCACCTCGGCAGCCACGTCGCCGACCATGCGACCCTCGACCTCGTTCGCGCCAAAATCCAGCACGATCGCTCCCGGACGTACCATCTCAGCAGTGATCAGCCCGGCACGCCCCGCAGCCACAGCCAAGATGTCGGCCTGGCGCGTCATGGCCGGTAGGTCGCGTGTGCGTGTGTGGCAGATGGTCACCGTGGCGTGCTCGCGCAGCAGCAACAGGGCCAGCGGGCGGCCCACCACGGTGCTGCGTCCCACCATCACCGCGTGTTGCCCTTCGATGGGCAGGGCTAGCCGGTGCAACAGCTCGATGCCGCCTAGCGGCGTGGCCGGGGCGAGGGCCTCGGGTCGGCCCTGCGCCAGAAGACCGGCGTTGATAGGGTGCAGGCCATCGATGTCTTTGTGGGGATCGAGCACCGCCAACACCGTCGTCGCCGAAACCCGGGGCGGCAGCGGCTGCTGGATGATGATGCCCTGCACCGCGCGATCGGCCGAGAGCTCGGCAACCAGGGCCACGGGCGCCTCGGCGGCGCAGTCAGCGTTGAGGGTGTGCACGGCTACGGCAACGCCCACCCGCTCACCGGTGCGCGCAATCTGGCGGACATAGCGAGCCGAGGCGGTGTCTCCCTGGGCGACCACGACGGCCAAACGCGGAGGCTGACCCAGTCGATCGGCCAGCCGGCCAGCGCGTTGCGACACCTCAGCCAGCACCTGTTGAGCGATGGCCCGCCCATCGATGCGTTCAGCCATCCTCACACCTCTTTCTGTAGGGTGACACGCATAGCCGCCAACGCCGCCTCGCGAGCAGCAGGCAGCGAGGCGGTGATCGCTGCGGCGCGCTCTTGCGCCCACATGACAAAGGCCGAGTCGTGGATGCTCGCCAGGTTGATCTCGACGTTGAGCAGCGCTGCCCGAGCGGCGGCTTCGGCGAGGTAGGCGGCCGCGCCCGCATCGCTGACGGTCGAACGGCTGCCCCAGCGCGCGGCAGGCTCGGCCAGGGCCAGCGCCTCGGCGCAGCCAGCAGCGATGTCGAGCGGCACGCGCGTGGCCTGTTGCAGGGCGGCCTCGATCGTGGCGCGGCGCGAGGCTCTCTCCTCGGCTGTGGTGCGCGGCAGGCGATAGGCGGCCACGACCTGTGTATAGGCCTCTGCATCGGCCGCCACGAGGGTGACGAGGCGCTCGCGCAAAGCGTTGGCTTGTTCCAGGACGGGCTGCAACGAGGGCGCGTCGGCAGGGGCCTTGTTGAGGGTGAGGTTGGCCACCATGCTCACGAGAGCGGCACTCAAGGCGCCGGTGAGTGCACAGGCCGCCCCGCCGCCCGGCGCTGGCGCAGCAGAGGCCAATGCATCGAGAAAAACAGTGACTGAGGAATGGTCGAGGTCAACCGTCATGAGGTCTCTCCTGAGGCTTGATCTGGGCCCGAATGGGACGACGGCCAGCATCGGCTCGATGGCCCAGTTGGGCGTTGACCAGGCAGCTGTTGGCTGCAAAACCTTTGACATCATGGCCGAACCCTGCTATGATGGCAAATGATGACCAGCGTGATGGCTGGTCGCTTACCAAGCTACCCTATAGGAAGGGAGGTGATGTGCAATGGATTATAGCAGTCAATGCGGTGTCCTAGCATCACCTCCGAGGGATTGCTAGGACACCCAAAACAAGAGAACCCCTCTCCGGAGGGGTTCTCTTGTTCTAGCGACTCGCTCGCAGTCAGCCGTCTCACTCGGCCAAGACGCGCTCGACGTCTTCGCTCGTCGTTGTGGGCACCATGTACCCGCGGCGCAGCACGTTGCGCAGGTAGATCGGTTGGCGCGGGTTGGGTTCGATCTTTTCACGGACGTTCTTGACATGCACACGCACCAGGTCGGGCATGCCGATGCCGGGCGGGTAGCCCCAGACGTGCTGCAAGAGCTGGTCGGCCGAGAACACCTGATCGGGGTTGCTCATCAAGAAGCGCATCAGCTCGAACTCGACGGGCGTGAGCAAGACCTTTTTCGAGTCGGTGGTGATCTGAAAGGTGCGCGAGTTCAGCTCGAGCAATCCTACCTTGAGCACCTCGGCCGTCGGCTCTTTTTGGCTGCGGGCGATGCGGCGGAGCAGCGCCTTGACCTTTAGTTGCAGCTCGCGTTGTTGAAACGGTTTGGGCAAGAAGTCGTCGCCGCCCGCCTCGAACGACTCCTCTTTGTCTTCGATCTCGTCATAGCCACTCACAAAGAGGATAGGGATATCGGCGGTGGCCTCGTTGGCGCGCAGATCCTCGGTCACCGAGGGGCCTAGGCGACCCTCGGGGAAGGTGATGTCCATGATGATCAAGTCTGGCCTCTTGACCTGACACGCCTCTAGCGTATCCTCGGCATGGGTGAGGATGCGCACCTCAAAGTCGGGTTCGAGGGCCTTTTGCATCGCCTCGCCTACCTGCCGGTCATCGTCAACTATGAGAACTTCCTGTGCCATGCTGCTCCCTGTAGTATACTGGCAGTTGCCATCGCCAGCCCATCGCGCTATCCTATTATAGCACCAACCTGTTTCACAGGAAATTCACCATAGCGCATAAAGCTCGCGACCCGCAAGGTGGTTCGGTATGAATGTGAACACCGTTCGAGAGAAGCGCCGCGTCAACATTCTGTTGATGGTCTCGATCGCGTTCGCCGTGTTTTTCCTCGTCTCTTTTGTCTCGCAGACGGTCCAGCTGGCTCGCCTGCAGGCCTGGCGTGAGGAGCTGGAACAAGAGCTGCACTCGCTCGAGCTGCAACGCGCCGAGCTCGACGCCCAGATCGCGCTGCGTCAGACCGATGCGTGGGTCAGTCAGGCGGCCGTCGAGTCAGGGCTGCTCCCGCCCAACGCCTATGCAGTGCAAGTGGTCGAAGAGGGCGCAGAGGCCCCTGCCGTCTCGGAGCCTAGCCCGAGCGAATCTGCGGCTGAGCAGCCCTTCACGGCCGTGGAGGGCGGTGGCACCCTGTGGGACAATGACAACTGGCGCGCTTGGCAACGGCTGCTGCTCGGCCGACCCTAGCGCGGAGTCGCTCTGCAGCCCAGCGTCACGTGGTTGCGTGTCCTAGCTCCAGAGCTGTCCTAGCCCTTAGCCGGTGTTCGCTGCGCATTCGCCGTTCGACCCGGTATCGATGTCCAGTCCTCAAGGGTGTTTTGGGCACAGCTGGCGGCTGTGTTACCATGCCGTGGTTGGATCTCCCTGGCTGCGCGCTGCGCGGCCCAGAACACGAGCGCACATGCATCTGACCAGCCCAGAATACGACGAGTTTGTCGAGCGCCACGCCACCTGGAATTTCGTCGTCAACCTGCTCGACCTGACCTTTTTCAACCTGGCGTCGAGCCTGGTGCTCGGGGCTACGGTGCTAACGCTCTATGCGTCGCATCTGGTCGAGTCAGCGGTGCTGATCGGACTGGTGATCACCGTACAGAGCGTGGGCGCCTTTCTGCCGCAGCTGCTCATGTCGCGACAGGCCGAGAGAAGCCCGATCAAGAAGAAGCTGGTTGGGCGCATCACGATCTTTGAGCGCATACCCTACGGTTGGCTCTGCCTCCTGATTCTGTTGGTGCCCGACATGCCACGCTGGCTGGCCTATGTGATCCTCCTCGTCTCGCTGGCCATCGGCACGGGGGCGGGCGGCCTGGGTTCCCCGGCGTGGAAGAGCATGCTCTCGAAAGTGGTGCCCGCTCGGCGGCGAGGCCTGCTCTTTGGCCTGGGCGGCGCGCTAGGCAGCCTGCTGGGCCTGGGTGGCGCCTGGCTGTCGCGCTATCTGCTCGCCACCTATGGCTATCCGCGCGCCTTTGCGTATATCTTTGGACTGAGCTTTGTTTTTCAGATGTGCTCCTATTGTGCGGTGATGCTCACCCGTGAGGCGCCCCGCGAGCCCGAGTATGCGCCCCTGTCGGCCAAAGAGTACTGGCGGCGGTTGCCGTTGGTGCTCAAGCGCAACCCGAACTTTACGCGATACCTGGGGGCACGCTCGCTGATCGTGATGGGCACCATGGCGGGCAGCTTCTATGTGATCTATGCGCAATCTCGCTTTGGTGTGCCCGACGAGTTCGCGGCCGAGCTGACGATGGCAGCGTTGCTGACTCAGGCGATCTGTACGCCGTTGCTGGGGGTTGTGGCCGACCGCAAGGGGCTGAAGCGGATGCTCGAGCTGGCGACGGTGCTGCAACTACTGGCGATGG
>JBDKSN010000022.1:0-12620 GCA_039680625.1 Anaerolineales bacterium
CGGCCCCGCCCGACGCCCTCGTCCTCGCCGGCTGGCACCAGGTCACGCCGCTGTGGTATCTGCAGATCGTCGACGGCCTGCGCCCCGATGTGACGATCACCTACGTCTATCCCGAGGGCGCCACGCCCAACGCCGAGGTCTGGCTGCGGCGCATCCGCGAGGCGTTGCCCACCCGCGCCGTGGTGGTCACTCACCGTTTTCATGCCTTTGACGACGCCGGCCTCTGGTTCACGCCGCTCGCCTCGGGCTGGCTCGTCACGGCCACGCCCGCTGCCTCTTCGACCGGTGTGGGCGAGCCTTTCGGCGACCCCTCCAGCGACCTGCTGCGCCTCGCCGACTGGCGACTGTCGACCACCACCGCCGCTCCGGGCGACACGCTCACCCTCGACCTCACCCTGGCTGCCGACGTCGCCCCGCAGGACGACTACACCGTCTTTGCCCAGGTGCTCGGCCCCAACGGCGTCGTCGCGCAAGACGACCGCCTCGTGCCGACGGCGCGCCTGGCCGCCGGGCAGGCGCTCAGCGCCCGCCTCGAACCCACGCTGCTGCTGCACTGCGCGCCCGGGGACTATACCCTGGTCATCGGCCTCTATCACTCGCTAGAGGGGCAGCTCGTTCGGCTGGCCACTTCTTCCGGCGACACGCTCTCGCTGGGCACGATCCACGTGTTGCCGCGAGCGACCGCCATCGCCAGCGGCCACCCCACCGACCGGCGTTGGGCCAACGGCCTGCGCCTGATCGGTCTCGATACAGACCACAGCGTGCCCGAGCAGACGCGCCTGTACCTGCATCTGCAGGCCAGCCAGCCGTTGGGGGGAGAGGATGTGCTGGTGCTCAGCAGCGGGGGAACCGAGCTAGCGCGCGCGGCGGTGCCCGCGTTACCCGGCGGCTCCCAGGCGCTGGTGGCGCTCGACGTGCCGGCGGGCGTGAACGAGGTCGCGCTAGCCGTGCTGTCGGGCCAAGAGTCCGTGCCCCTGCTAGGGCCTTGGGCGCGCCGAGCGGGGCGCTCCCTGCCGCTCGACCTGAGCGCCCTGGGCGAGCGCTATGTGCCTCTGGGCGGCGAGATGGCCCTCACCGGCTGGGCCGCGGCCTGCGATGGCGCCGAGTGCGCCCTCACCGCCGAGCTGCTCACCCTGCGCCCGCTCACGCGCGACTATTCGCTTTCGCTGGGCGTCCGCGGCGCACAAGAGGTGAAATCAGACGGCACGCCCATTACGGGCGGCGTGCCCACGCTCAAGTGGCTGCGCGGCTGGCGCCTGGCCGACCAGCGCACCATCGCCGCGCCCGAGGGCCTCGACACGGCCACGGGCGTCTTTACGGTATACGATGCGTTTACGCTACGCACCCTGCCCGTGCTCGACGAGCGCCTGGCCCAGCGTGGTCAGGGCACCGAGTTGCTCTTGCCCGTCAAAGTCGCCTCGCCCGCGCCCTAGTCGTCTCCCCAGACGACGGGCAGGTCGGCCGTGCCGATGCTGACCAGCGTCTGGCGGTCATAGAGCACCACGCGCCAGACGTCGCCCGGCTGCACGTCACCCTTGCCCACCTCGGCCTGGGTGCGCGTGGCGACGACCTCTTGCGGGCGCCACAGGCCGGTCGGATAGTCGGCCGAGAGCGGTGCTATGTCCACCGCGTCGAGCTCGGTGCCGTCGACGCGCAGGTAGCGCAGCGAGACGGCATAGTTGCGCGCGGGCGTCTGCTCGGCGCGCCAGGTCAGGCGCAGCTCGAGCGAGTGATCTTTGATCGGCACCGTCTCGGCGCCGAGCAGCGACAACACGGGCGGCTCGTGGGGATAGCCATACGTCGCCAGCGGAGAGCCGTCCTGCTCACGCGGCGGGTCGCGCCGCACCCAGATGGGCGCCAGGCTCGTGCGGCTCTGCGCCGTGCCGCGCACGTTGGTGATGGGCAGGCTCTGTTCATCCTCGGTCTGCACGCCCAGCCGCAGCACATACACCCCGGGCGCCGTATCGTCGGGCAGGGCCAACTCGACGCGCATCTGCGCCGTGTCGATGGGCACCGTGGCCGCCGCCCAGTGCGTGCTCTGATTGAGGATGTGCGCGCTCAAGGGCAAGAGGCGGATGCGCAGGTATTCGTCGGGCGCGATCCGATCCCAATCGAGGTCGATGATCAGCGTCTCGCCCGGGGCCAAGTGATCGCTGGCATAGCGATAATCGGCCAGGTGCGCCGAGCCGAACGACATGCCCTCTGGCTCGTGATGCAGATAGGGATAGCTGGCCAGGTCCATCACGAGCGGGCCAGGCAGTGGCTCGGCTGCCGTCACCGGCAACGAGCGCGTGCTCAGCCAGTAGACCCCGCCGGCCAGCGCGAGCGGCACGGCCAGCGCGCCCAGTCCTCGTCGCCGCCAGGCCGCGCAGGGCCAGAATACCCAGGCCACCGCCATCCCCGCCCAGAGCGCCACGCCCACGAGCGAGGCTCGCTCGGCCAGGCACTCGCGCGGCGTCCGCCCGAACGAGAGGGCCACCTCGTGCACACCCCCCTCTAGCGCGAGGCCGAGCAGGCCCAGCCCGGGGACTGCCTCGGGCTGAAGCGGCTCGCCATCGACGCGCGCCGCCCAGTTGGGCGCATAGGTCAGGGGGAAGACGACCCGCGCCTTCTCGTCAAGCGACAACCGCCAGCGCTGGTTGGCGGCGTCTCGCGCCACGAGCTCGGCCTCTAGCTGCGGAGCCACCGCGTCGGCGGAGGTCGCCGCTTCTTGTGGCAACGCCCAGGGGGCCACTTGGATGCTACGAGCGAGCAGTTGCGGCGAGGTATAGTAGCGAGGCGACATCTCCTCGGGCAGATACTCGGCGCGCACTGTGCCGCCGATATTGCCCGAGAAGCCCTCAAACAGCCACATCCGTTCGAGCGTCACGTCGGCGTCGTTGAGCGGCACTCGGTCGGGCGTGAGCCGCGCCAGCCCAGCGGCGCCACTCGCCACCACGAGCACGCCGGCGGCCACCGCGCGCCACAACGGGGCGCGTCGACCTCGGCCCCCGCTCGCCTCGGCCACCAGGCCTACCAACGGCGCAGACAGCGCCGCCTCTACGCTCAAGAACCGCCAGGGAAACTGGGCGTAGGGCAGCAACGGCAGCCGCTCCCACACCGGCCGCGAGAGCGGCGTGATCAAGAGCGTCGCGCCAAGCGCACCCAGGGCATAGGCCAGCCACACCGGCCGACGCTGTCGGTCGCGCCAGGAGAGCGCCACCGCCACCAGGCCCAGCGCGGTCAAGAGCGCCTGCACTAGCCCCATGCGGAAGGGATCGGTGTTGCCAATGATCGCATAGTCGACCGCCAGGCTACGTTGCACCAGGTCGAGGCCGCGAAAGTGATTGCGAAAGTCGAAATAGCCCGTGGTCTGGTGGCCCAGCTGCACGAGGTCGCTCTCGGCCAGGGCGGGAACCCAGAACCAGGCGCTGAGCAACAGGCCCACCGCCAGCGCGCCCCCGCCCCACAAAGCCGTGCGCCAGGGGTGCTCGCTGCGCCAGAGCGAGCCGAGCAGCACCAGCCCGACAAAGGGCGAGGCGATCAACGCCGTCACGTTGTGGCTGAGCACCAGCGCGGCATAGCTCAGGGCGAGGAGGGCTGCCGCCCCAGGCCCGGGCCGCGCTCGCAGACGGGCCACCGCCCACAGAGCGGTGACGAGGAGGCCCATGGCCCAAAACTCGGAGAGCGCGTCTCCCCGCACATAGACGTTCACGAGGTGATAGGGCACGAACGTAAAGAAGGCCGCTGCCGCCAGCGCCGCCGGCCGCCTCTGGCCGAGCGCGCGGCTCAGCCCATAGGCCGAGAGGCTGCCCAAGAGGAACCCGGCAACCTGCGTCGCCTGCACCGCGGCGATCAGCCCCAGCCCGGCCAGGTGCAGCGCCGCCGCGATATAGTAGGGCAGCGCGGCGTAATAGTTGAACGCGGCATAGCCCAGCCCCAGGTTGGCGTCGGGCATCCAGCGCACGGGCCAGGCTCCCGCGGCGAGCGCCGTGGCCAGCTGCTGCGTGCGCTGCAACAAGAAGGGCGAGTCGCCACCGGCGCGGGTGTAGACCATGCCCTCGCCCAGCAACGGCACCGCGGCGATCACGCCTAAAATGAGGCCCAGAGAGACGCCCAACGCATCTCTGGCCCGCTCAGTGCCCCACCACCGACGGAGCTTGCCCATCGGCAGACGTCAGCGACGCAGAATCAGCCGCGCACCGATGGGGAGCAGCAGCGCCACCAGCGCGACGAGGATGCCGCTCACGCTGGCCAGGCCGCCCTGTTCGCCATTGGCCGCGCTTACGCTCAGCGGCAGGCTCAGGCAGACGATCAGCGCCGCGACCGCGACGCTCAACAGACGGATAGTGCGTTGGTTCATCACATGCTCCTGCGTTCCGTTCGACCTAGCGCAGTACGACATAGGTCTGGTCGGTGATTTCCCCGTCGGGCGCCAACAGGGGCAGCCGCTGCATAGTGGCCAGATCGTACAGCCCCACATACAGCTCGGCCCGCGAGGTAGCGTCATTATCCACCGAGATGGTCCGGCGGTCAATTACGCCCGCGTATTCATTCCATTGGCTCGTGGGCAGCAGGCCCAGCGCAGGCGGGCCATCGGCTTGGCCGACGAGCGCGCCATCGACGATGGCCTGGCAGAACACGGTATAGTCGTGATCGATAGGCGCCTCGGCGCGCCACCACAACGCCAGGCGCAGCTCGCCCGCCTCGCGCTCGAGGGTGTAGCCGTCGAGGGTCGGGCCGCCTGCCCAGCGCTCCGCAAGGGGTTGGGCTGGCTCGGCCGTGGCGCCCACCTCGATCCAGGTGTAGAGCAAGCGCGCCTCGCTTTCCAGGTCGCCACGCTCCCAAGCGCCCGGCTGCACATCGATCACCTGGCCCTTGGGGGCGCGCTGCAAGACCGCCGCCGTGTCGCCATAGGGCCAGACGGCCAACGCCAGCGGCGTGGGCGTGTCGGCGTGCACGGCGTCCAGCGTGATCACGCGCTCTTGAGCGACGAGGAGATAGTCCAGCGAGGGCCAGTTCTCGCGGAGGCGCGTGTCCAGCGCCACGACGCGGCCCGTGCCCTCGCGCGCCGGCGGCTCGGCCAGGCCCACGCCCGGCCAGCCCTCGCCCAGGTAGCGGTTGATCTGCGCGGCCAGCGCCGTCGCGCCCGATTCAAAGTTGTAATACACGGCCTCGCTCTGCAGATGCCGCCCATAGGCCGACAGCTCGACGCCGCTCGCCACCAACAACCCCGCCAGCACGATCGGCCAGGCGCGCCCCTGCCAGCGCCGCGCGAGCCACCTGGCCGCCTCGTCCAGCCCGACGGCGGGCAGCAGATAGAGCACGGGCAGCACGCCCACCGCCCGTAAGAAGTGCGGCGCGTTCTCGGCGAGCACCGTGGGGATGGCCAGCACCGCGCACCAACCCAGGCAGAGGCCGGCAGCCGCCTCGCGGCCCACGCGCCGCGCCAGGAGCACCAGCCCCAGCAGCCCAAAGGGCACGAGCACCACGCCAAAGGCGGGTCGCAGGGGCACATTGTGCCGCGGGATAAAGTCGCCGCGCACGAACGGCCCCAGCGCCGCGCCGACGATGTTGCGCGCCAACGCTCGCCAGGGGTGCCCCTGACCGATGGCCTCGTCGAACACCGACACCTGCCCCACGCGGCCCATCGTGTCGGCCCAATGGCTGAGCACATAGCCGCCCAGCGGCGCGGCTACCAGCGCCGCCACGATCACCAGCACGAGCCAGCCCCTCCGCCAGCGCGCCTGGGGCCATACGCGCCAGAGATAGACCGCTAGCAAGGGTACGGCCACCAAGGTGAATCGCGCCGCCAGATAGGTGTAGAATGAGAGGCCCCAGCACACGCCGGCCAGCACGAGCCACCGCAGCCGGTGTTGGCGCAGGCCGTGCCACAGTGCCGCCAAGAACAGGCTGCTAAAGAGCGGCAGCGACCCGGCCCGCAGCGCGATGCGGCTCAGGTTGAGGGGCCACACCGCGGTGGCCAGCACGGTGGCCAGGATCAGGCCGAGCCTCCGGCCATAGAGCTCGCGGCCCAGCCAGTAGCTCGCCAGCACCGTGGCCGTACCTAACAGAGCCGACACCAGGCGGAGCGCGCCCGGCGTGCGCCCGAGCAGGCCCACGCTCGCAGCCAACAGGTACATATAGAGCGGCTCACGGCCGTTGTTCGCCGTGAAATACAGGGGATGCTCGCCGTCGAGGATGCGCAACGCATCGAGGCCATTCACCGCCTCGTCGCGATAGAGGCCCGGCGGCAGCGTGTCGAGCCGGTAGAGTCGCGCCCCGAGCGCCACCACCAGGATCGCGGCCAGCGCCAACCCGTGCCACAGCGCCTGCCGTCGCGATGGCGACGCCGTGTCTTGGGCTCGAGCGCCCCCCTGGATGTTGCTCACGCGGCGCCCCTCAGAAGAACGGCGGCAGCGCGCGCGGCGGAGAGATGGCCCCCTCCTCGCCGCGCCAGGCCTGGAGGCGGGTCAGTGCATGGGCGCGCACCTCAGCGAGCAGCTTGAGGCCCTCTTGCGTAGTACGCAACGCCCGGCCCGGCGCGCGATTGTCGAACATGGCGGCGGCGCCCTCCACCGAGATGTCGAGCCGCTCCCACACCCAGGCCAACAACTCGCCATACACGGCCACGAGGCGATACTCGCCATAGGCGGTGGTCGGTTGGCCATCCCACGTGGGGCGCTGCGCCTCGGCCACCAGCGCGCCGGCCAGCGCCGCCTCGACCACCGTCATCGTCTCGGGGCCATACCGGTCATAGTCCGCGCGCGAGATCGTCCCCAAGAAGCCCGGGTCGTGCGCTACCGTGTTCGCCACCAGATGGCGCGTAAAGACCTTGAAGCCACTGCTGATGTCGCACACCTGGCCTGGCAAGAAGCACGAGACGTCGAGCACCCGGCCCTGGCGCGCCAGGGCATAGGCGAGCGCGTCGACCGTGACCTGGTCGAGCAGCTCTTCCAGCTCGCCGCGCAGCCAACCCATGGGTCGCGAGCGGCTGGCCCGCGCGCCGATCACCACCACGTCCTCGATGCCCCGCGCCCCCTCGATAAAGGCCACGGTGCGCACCAGACGCGGCACCACGGTGGCCATGTGGTCGCCGTCGCCGTCCAAGAAGGCCACGTACCGCACCTGCGGCCGCGTGGCCAGCAGGGCCAGCGTGCCCTCGCGCATGGCCCCCAGCTTGCCGTGATTGTTCGGCAGCGGCAGCAGTTGGAGCTCGGGGGCGATGCCGGGCAGCACCCTGCGTGCGATCTCGGCGGTGCGCGGGTCGCCATCGACCACCAGCCAGACGTTCTCGGGCGCCACGATGCGCGGCAGGTCGGCCAGCGTCATCCGCAGCAGCCGGGCCACCGTCTCCTCGCTGGTGCTCGCCGAGAAGAACGCCGGCACCACCACGCCCGTCGCCGCATAGATCGTGTCGCCATCGAGCCAGTCGGTCATCGCATGCCCCCTCGGTGCTGTAGACAATGGCACATCCCCCGGTCGGCGTCAAACCAGCCGCCTTTGGCCGCGACGGCTCAGGTTGACAGGCCCTGCCCACGATGCTATCTTGGCACAAATGATCCCCAGTGAGGACTGGTTTTGCCCCACTTCAGGTTCCACGGCCCAAGCGCCGCACAACGCTGCGCGCCAGCCGCGCGACTCGACCCTGACCTCTCTCCTAGCGCTCGCCGTCCGGGCGACGCCTCTGCGCCGCACACCAACACTCTGTCTCGAGGTAGCGTCTCATGAGCCGTGTCATCAACAGCAACAACCCGGGTAGCGTCCGCAACGCCGCGCGGCGCACCATCGCCGAGATTCTGCGCCAGATGGTGTCCAAGCGCTCGTTCGACGCCGAGTCGCGAGACATGGCCGCCGCCATCGCGCTAGAGCTCGAGCGCATCGCCGACACGATCGACGTCACCTGTGAGGCGTGGGAGAAGCGCAACTATTTCCTAAAGGCCGACCGCTTTCGCCTGGAATGGGAGTGGGCTCGCCCCGCCGCCAAACGCCTGCGCGAGCTGATCGCCGCCGGCCAGTGGGAGAGCGTGCCCCTCGAACTTGCTGGGCTGTTGCCGCGCTTTGCCGATGTCCACGTGACCAAGTTCACCCGTGGCGCCGACGCCTGGGAGGGCGCCCTGACTCGCCTCTTGACGGCAAACACACAGAACGGCTCCTAGGAGCCGTTCTGCGCTCTCCGCCTTGCTCGGGCGTCCGCCCTCGGCTACTCGGCGATGAACTGCGAGACGTATAGCCGCGAGTACAGCCCTTCGGCGGCCATCAGCTCTGTGTGCGTGCCCCGCTCGACGATGCGCCCGCCCTCGATCACCAGGATCTTGCTCGCACGCTGCACGGTGGCCAGGCGGTGCGCGATCACCAGGGTCGAGCGACCCTCCATCAGCCTCTCGAGCGCATCTTGGATCAGCCCCTCGGTGCGCAGATCCACGCTCGACGTGGCCTCGTCCAGGATCAGGATGCGCGGCCGAGCTAAGATCACGCGCGCTAGACAGACGAGCTGCCGCTGCCCCAGCGAGATGTTCGTCGACCCTTCGAGGATGTCGGTGTCATAGCCCTGCGGCAGCGCCGAGATAAAGTCGTGGGCGTTGGCCGCCTTGGCCGCCGCGATGATCTCGTCCATCGTGGCGTCGGGCCGCCCAAACGCGATGTTGTAGGCGATGCTGCCGCCGAACAGATAGGGCTCTTGCGGCACCACACCCAGCTGCCGACGCAGATCGGCCACCTTGATCCGCCGAATGTCGATGTCATCGACCAAGATGCGCCCGTCGCTCACGTCGTAAAAGCGCGATAGCAGCGAGGCGATGGTCGTCTTGCCCGCGCCGGTCGGCCCCACCAGGGCCACGGTCTCGCCCGGCAGGATCTCGAACGAGACGTCCTGCAACACCGGCGTGCCCGGCACATAGTGAAAGTACACATGGTCAAAGACGACGTGCCCCTTCGAGTCGGTCAAGGGCACGGCGTCGGGCGCGTCGACGATGTCGGGCTTTTCGGCCAAGATGCCCAAGATGCGCTCACCACCGGCCATGGCCGACTGCCAGGTGTTGTACATCATGCTCAGGTCGAGGATGGGCTGGAACAACCGCGACGTGTAGCTGAGAAAGGCGACGATGATGCCCAGCGTGATCGTCTGGTCGGCCACCGCGCGGCCGCCGAACCACAGGATCACTCCCGTGGTGACCGTGCTCAGCACCTCGATCACGGGCGTAAAGATCGACGACAGCACCGCGGCATCGACGTTGGCCTGGCGGTTGTCCCAGTTGATCGCCGAGAACTCGCGCGCCATGCGATCCTCTTCGGTAAAGGCCTGCACCACGCGCATGGCGTTGATGTCTTCGGCCAGGCGGCCCGTCAACAGGCTCACCTTCTCGCGCGTCCGGCGGTAGACCACGCGCGCCTTGCGGCCAAAGATCCAGGCCGCCACCATCATCAGCGGCAACACGGTAAAGGTGGCCAACGCCAGCCTGGCGTTGAGCGCCATCATCACCGCCACGATGCTGATCACCGTCACCACGTCAGATAGCATCGTGACCAGCCCTTGAGACAACAGCTCGTTGATCACGCCCACGTCGCTCAGCACCCGCGAGATGAGCGATCCCGTGCCGTGCTGGTCGAAATAGCTCATGCTCATTCGCTGATAGTGTGCAAACAGCTGCCCGCGCAGGGTCATCAGGATCTTGTTGCCCACCGTCTGCAAGGTCAGGCCGCGCTGCCAGCTACACAGCCACTCGACGATATAGGCCACCAGCGAGACCAGCGCGATCATCCCCAAGCCCTGGGGGTCTCTGTTGGCGATATAGACGTCAAAGGCCTGCTTGCTCAGATAGGGCGTCAGCAGCGCCAGACCAGCGCCCACCAGCATGAGCACGACGCCATAGACCATCTCTTTGGCATAAGGCTTGAGATACGAGAGGAGCTTGACGGTGATGTCGCGGTCGAACGCCTTGCCCGTGACGTCGTCAAAGTCAGAGACGTGCAGGTGCGCCCCAAAGCCCATCAGGCCACCTCCGTTTCAGACACGTCCTGCCGCAGCTGGCGGTGATAGATCTCGGCATAGATGCCCGACTCGTGGATCAGCTCCTTGTGCGTGCCCTTGGCCACCAACTTGCCCCGGTCGATGACCAGGATCATGTCGGCGTTGCGCACCGTCGACACGCGCTGGGCGATGATGAACGTCGTCCGCCCGGCCACCAGCCGGTCGAGCGCCGCCTGGATCTGCAACTCGGTCTCGGTGTCCACGCTCGAGGTAGCGTCATCCAGCATCAAGATGCGCGGGTCGAGCAATAGGGCACGCGCGATGGCGATGCGCTGCCGCTGCCCGCCTGACAGCGTCACTCCGCGCTCGCCCACCTCCGTCGCATAGCCATCGGGAAAACTCATAATAAAGTCGTGCGCCGCCGCGGCCTTGGCCACGCGCTCGATCTCCTCTTGCGTCGCGTCGGGCCGCCCAAAGGCGATGTTCTCGCGGATGGTGTTGCCAAACAGCAACGTCTCTTGCATCACGATGCCGATCTGGCTGCGCAGCGACTCGAGGGTCACATCGCGGATGTCGATGCCGTCGATGCGGATGGCGCCCTCCGTCACATCATAGAAGCGCGGGATGAGGTTGATGATCGTCGACTTGCCCGAGCCGGTCGGCCCGAGCAGCGCCACCACCTGCCCCGGCTCGGCCACGAACGAGATGTGTTCGAGCACCGGCCGACCGGGCAGATAGCCAAAGCTCACGTCCTCAAAGCTCACTCGCCCCTCGACGTGGCCCAGCGGCTTGGCGCCCGGGCGATCCTCTACGTCGGACTTGGCGTCGAGGATCTCGAACACGCGCTCGGCCGAAGCCTCGGACTCGGTGAGTTGCGTAACCAAAAAACCCAGCCGGCGCATCGGCCCCACCAGCTGCACCACATAGGTGTTGAACGCCACCAGCTCGCCCAGGGTCAACGCCTCATGGATCACCAGCTGGCCGCCCAGCCACAACACCAGCACCGAGCTGGCGCTGGCCAACAGCACGATCAAGGGGTTGATCAGCGAGCCCAGCTTGACAATGTCTTGCGACACCTCATAGACGGCGCGGTTGTCGCGCTCAAAGCGCTCGATCTCGGCATCTTCCTGCGCAAAGCCGCGCACCACGGCCTGGCCATAGAGGTTCTGCTCCAGGCGCGTGCTCATCACGGCCATCTTGTTCTGGCGGTCACGAAAGCGCGGGTGCTGCCGCGCGCGATACTTGCGGATGATCACATAGACCAGGGGCATCACCGCCAGCGAGAGCAGCGCCAGCCTCACGTTCATCCGCAGCAGCAACACCGTCGTGCCGATCAACAACACCAGGCTGTCGACGATGCGCAACAGCCCGCGCCCCGTGATCTGGCGCAGCCGCTCGACATCGCTCGTCGCCCGCGCCAACAGCTGCCCCGCCTGCGCGTGGTCGTGGTAGCTGAACGAGAGCGATTGCAGCTTGGCATAGATCTCATTGCGCACGTCAAAGGCCACATTCTGCGACACGCTCTCGGTGAAATAGCCATCGCCAAAGCGGAAAAAGCCCGCTACCACCGTCAGCAGGATCAGCAGGCCCACCATCTTGAGCAGCACGTCTGTCTGGCCCTGCTCGATGCCCACGTCCACGATGCGGCTGATGATCTGCGGACTGATGAGGCGGCTCGCCGTCATCCCCAGCATACAGACGTACGCCAGGGTCTCGGCGACCCAGTACTTTTTCATATAGGTCAGTACGCGCGCTAGGTTGTGCATCTACAGCCTCACTCGGCGATGTCGGGATCCACCTCAGCGAGCTCGACCAGTTCGTCGAGCGCGCCCAGAATGCGCGTTAGGTCCTCCTCGGGGACCGTGGGCAGCTTCTCACGCAGGGTGCTGATCAGCCCCAGGGGCGCCTCTTGCAAGATGGCGCGGCCCTTGTCGGTGGGCTCGACGATCAGCTTGCGGCTATCTTGCAGGGAGCGTCGGCGCACCACATAGCCATCTTGCTCCATGCGATCGAGCATCGGCGAGGCGGTGGCGTCGCGCACCCACAGGTACCGCGAGATGTCGCCCACCGTTTGCGGGCCGGCCGTATCGAGAAAGCGCAGCACGCTGAGCTGCCGCGCCCCGATGCCATAGAGCGCCCGCATCTTGTGGCTAAAGCGATGCTGATAGCGGATCAGGCTGAGCAGTCGGTTGACGATGCTCTCGGCCATCTCTTCGCTCGTGGGCATGGAAAGCCTCCGATCGTGAGCACACCAGGGAACACCCGAAGGAATATAGCCAGAGTTAGGAACCTAAGCAAATGCCAACTCGCGCTCGCCCCGTGCACGCCGATTTGACGCCGCGCGGCAACGGGCTATACTGTCAGATGCGATGCGGGGTGGAGCAGTGGCAGCTCGTTGGGCTCATAACCCAAAGGTCCCAGGTTCGAATCCTGGCCCCGCTACTTTACATGGCGACGTAGCTCAGTGGTAGAGCAGGGGACTCATAAGCCCTTGGTCACTAGTTCAAATCTAGTCGTCGCCACCAAGATACCCTCTTCCGTGCGGAAGAGGGTTTTTTGCGTTCAGCCCGGCCAGCGCAGCGCGCCGCGCTCGAACAGGGCGGCATTCGCGGGCACGTCCAGCGCCTGCACCTCCTTGCCCCACGCCAGGAACGTCGCAAGGGCCACCTCG
>JBDKSN010000023.1:0-11810 GCA_039680625.1 Anaerolineales bacterium
TGCGGTCGCCGCGGAAGATGTTGATCACGGTGCGCACCATGATCTTGATGTCAAAGAGCAGCGACCAGTTCTCGATATAGTACAGGTCGTACTTGGTGCGCTCGACGATCGAGGTGTCGCCGCGCAAGCCGTTCACCTGCGCCCAGCCGGTGAGGCCGGCCTTCTCCTTGTGCCGCTCCATGTAGCGCGGCACCACAGCCTTGAACTGCTCGACGAACACGGGGCGTTCGGGGCGTGGCCCCACCAAGCTCATCTCGCCCAAGAGCACATTGATCAGTTGCGGCAGTTCGTCGATCGAGGTGCGCCGCAAGAACTCGCCTACGCGCGTTCGCCGCGGATCGTCGGGTGTGGCCCACACCGGGCCTGTCTCTGCCTCAGCATCGACGCGCATCGAGCGGAACTTGAGACAGGGGAAGGGCTTGCCGTCGAGGCCCACGCGCGTTTGCGCATAGAACACCGGCCCCTTGGACTCGAGCCGGATGGCCAATGTCACCAGCATCATCAGTGGTGAGAGGAGCACGAGCGCTGCTCCGCTGCCTACCACGTCTATCACGCGCTTGACCGTCGCCCTCCAGCCGCGCAACGCCACGTTCCGTACCTGGAGCAAGGGCAGACCATCGAGGTCGCTGATGGCGAGCTCGGAGGCCACGATCTGAAAGAGGTCGGGGAAGATCCGCACCGAGGCGCGCTCGGCCTCGCACGTCGAAATCATGTCGAGCAGTTCGTCATGGCTGGCCTCTGCCAGGGCGATGATCACCTCTTCGGCTTGATGATCATGGATGATGCGCCCCAGCTCGGCTCGCGAGCCGAGCACGGGCACGCCGGCGATCTCTTTGGCTGAGGTATCGCCGTCGACAAAGCCGATGACCCGATAGCCCAACCGCGCCGGTTTGGTCTTTTGTAGCACCATCTGCGCGATGTCGCCGGTGCCCACCAGCACCAGGCGCACCGGTTGCCGCCGATGCAGCGCGTTGCTGATTCCGCCGGTGATCGCCCGCCCAATCGCCACCAGGATGAACGACAGCGCCCAGTTATAGATCACCAGGCTACGGGTGAGGTCTTGGTCGGGCCGCGAGACGAGAAAGCTCAGTGCAGTAGAGACGAGCGAGGAGATCGACGTCGCCGAGAGCAGGCGGTACAGCAGGTCTAGCCGCGAGCCGCCGCGTTTGACGTGATACAGCCGGTAGAAAAAGAACGTGGCCAGCAGGCTGACCACAAAGATCACCTGCTGGGGCACATAATCGCGAAAAGGGCCTAGATGCAGCGGCGTGGGGATCGGCAATGCGTTGCGCAGCAGATAGGCCAGGTAGAAGGACACGCTGGCCATCGCCATATCCATGGCGACGGTCAGGAGGCGCATCCAGACGTCGAGCCGTCTTTCTCTCATGCTGTTCAGGCCGTTAGGAGGCCGACGCGACGCGACGGGCGCCCTCGGGGCGCAGACGGTTGCGCGTCTCGGCGAACAGACGCAGGGCCACGATGCCCGCGTCTACCGCCCAGTTGACCCAAAAAGGATACTGGGCGCGATAGTTCTTGTCGTGAAAGATCTTCATCGCCTCATAGAAGGCCCGCGTCGCGCGGGCGCTGTTCTTGCGGCTGGCGGCGCCCTTGATGTGGAGCACCGTTACCTGCGGATAGTATACCACGCGCCAGCCCAGCGCCTTGATTCGGTAACAGAGGTCGAGGTCCTCGCCATACATGAAAAAGGTCTCGTCGAGCAGGCCGGCCTGTTCGAGCGCTTCCGTGCGCATGAGCATAAAAGCGCCCACGACGCTGTCCACATCGGCCTGCGCCTCCGGGTCGAGGTAAGTGAGATTGTAGCGGCCGAACGTGCGGCTGTGCGGAAATAGCCGCGAGAGGCCGACCAGCCGATAGAACGACACCGCCGGCGTGGGAAAACTCCGGCGACAGGCCAGGTCGAGCGAACCATCTTGCCGGACGAGCTTGGGCCCCAACACGCCCACATCGGGGTGCGCATCGAGAAAGGCTACGGCGTCATCGAGCGCGTTGGGCGGCAGCACGGTGTCGGGGTTGAGCAAGAGGGTGTAGCGCGGCAACACGGCGAGCGGTTGCCCCTGGCCCAAGCCCAGCGCACGCAGGCCGATGTTGTTGGCAAAGGCATAGCCACCATTATGCCCGGTCTCGATCACCTCGGCGATGTCGGCAAAAGACTCACGCACCAGCGTCGCGCTCTCATCTTGCGAGTCGTTGTCGACCACGAGGACGCGTCGGCCATAGCGCGCCGTCGCGGCGCGCAGCGACTCGAGGCAATGCTGCAGGTCGACGGGCGTCTTGTAGTTGACGATGACGATGGCGAGATCGAGCATGGTTCACTCCGCCGTGATTGGGCCTCTGCCGTCAAGACGGCTCCGCGGTGCCCACAGTTCCGCTAGTGCGAGCGCCGCGCCCATCGCTCGGCCGGGGCATACCTCAGACGCCAGACGACGCCTACCGGATAGCCGGCCATCTTGGCCAGGTCTCCGCCGATGCGGATGACCGGCGCCCAGAGCAGGGCGACGATCCGCTGGCGCCAAGGCAGGTCGGCAATGGCTGGCCAGAGCCGCCGCAGGGGCGCTCGCAGCAACAAGGCGAGCCAGCCCAATACTCCCAGCCACCACCACGGGCTAACCCGCAGCGCCAACACGATGAGCAGCGGCAGGCCGAGCAGATAGGCGCCATAGCGCAGCAGATGCCGCCAGACGTACAGATTTGCTTTGCCATCGCCGCGGGCATAGCGATAGTACTGCTTGAGAAAGGCGCGCAACGAAGGCCGCGGCTGAAAGTACACCAGCGCGCGGGGGGCAAAGACAAACCGGTAGCCCGCGTCGCGCAGTGCAAAATCGAACACCAAGTCCTCACAATAGTCGAGCCACTCGGGATAGCCGCCCACGGCCTGCCAGGCCGCCTTGCGGTAGGCCACGGACCGCGAAGAGGGCTGAAAGCGCTCGGGATCGACCTCTTCCAGGCGAGGGAGCGTCACCGCGCCCAAGACCCGCTCGAACAGCGTCCGTGGGTCAGCCAAGAAAAAGCCGCTGACCACATCGGGGGGCTGCCCGCCCTCGAAAGGGGCCATCAGCTCGGCGAGCCAGGCGGGATCGAGCCGCACGCCCGCATCCACCGAGGCGATGATCTCGCAACTAGCCGCGGCGATGGCCAGGTTGCGCCCGCGCGAGATGTTTGCACCAGGCGCCGAGAGCACCTGCACAGGCAAAGGGGCGTCGGCGGCGAACTGTTGCAGGGCCGCGAGGGTGCCATCGCGCGAACCGCCGTCGACGATGACGATCTCGTCTGGCGGGCGAGTCTGCCGCAGCAACGAGCGCAGCAGCTCGGCGATAGCGCCGGCCTCATTCAACACCGTGGCGATCACTGTGACGCGCGGCATGGCTCCCTCTTTCGTGCGGCCATTATAGTGATGCGCTCTACGAGGGGCAATCGGCGGTGAGAGCTGCTCGAAGGCGCAATTGACAGGCACCCTCGCCCAGGCTAGCCTCTAGGCAACCTAGAGCAAGAGGCAGCGATGACCCCCAGTACCAGCACGCGCCCGCTTGGCCAACCTTCGACCCTCGAGAGCCTAGGCGTGCGCCGCATCATCAACTGCAAGGGCACCTACACCGATGTCAGCGGCTCGCGGCTCGTGCCGCAGGCGGCCCAGGCCATGCTCAGCGCGTCGGACGCCTATGTCTCGATGGACGAGCTGCTTGACCGTGTGGGGGCGCGTCTGGCGGCACTGACCGGTGCCGAATGGGGCTTGATCACCGCGGGCTGCGCCGCGGCCCTCAGCGGCTTGACCGCGGCCTGCCTGGCCGGCGCCGATCCCGAGCGCATGGCCCTGCTGCCCGACACCACGGGCATGCCCAATGAGGTGCTCATCCAGAGGGCGCATCGCAACCAGTACGACCGCGCCTTTGAGCTGGTGGGTGGGCGGCTGGTGACGGTCGACACGCCAGCAGAGTATTTGCAGGCCTTTAGCCCGCACACAGCGCTGGTGGCCGTGATCGGGGACTATGAAGAGCGGAGCACAATCCCTGTCGACTGGATGATTGCGCAGGCTCGTGAGCGAGGCATCCCCGTGGTGGTCGATGCTGCTGCCCAACGGCCCGACGTGCCCAACCGTTACCTGGCTCTGGGCGCCGATGCCGTCTGTTACAGCGGGGGCAAGTGCCTGCGCGGGCCGCAGGCCAGTGGGCTGGTGCTGGGTCGCAAGGCGCTGCTGCAGGCGGCGTCTTTGAACAGCGCGCCACATCACAGCGTGTGCCGCCCGATGAAGGCGGGCAAAGAAGAGGTGTTGGGCCTGCTGGGTGCGGTCGAGGCCTGGCTGCTCTATCGCGACCATGAGGCCGAGTGGCGCCGGTGGGAGCGAGATTTGGATGAGATCGCCCGAGCTGTGGCCGATCTGCCCTCGGTGACCACGCACGTCGAACAGCCCGGCCTGGCCAACCATGCGCCCACGCTGGTCATCGCGTGGGATGAAGAGGCCTTGGGCCTCTCGCCTGAGGCGGCACATCGCGCCCTGTGGGAGGGTGAGCCGGGCATCGCCCTGCACCTCGAGCCGCGCGGCTTGCGCATCATGCCCTATATGCTGGAGGAGGGCGATGCGCCCGTGGCCGCGAACCGCTTGCGCGCGGTGCTCTCGCAGCCAACCGTGGCCGCCGTTGCGCCGCTGCCGTCCGCGTGCGACCTCACGGGCGACTGGCGGCTGACCCTGAGCTTTGTGCTGGGCCAGGCGCACCATGCCCTGCGGCTGACGCAACAGGCCGGCCAGCTGGCGGGCACCTACACCACGCCCTACACCCGTGTCGCGCTGACGGGTGCCGTCTCGGGTGAGCAGGTGCGGTTCGAGGTCGAGCTGGGCCGCTGGACGAACCCGACGCGCTACTGTTTCACGGGTCATCCCGAGGGTCTGGCGTTGGCGGGCGCGGTCTCTTTGGGCGAGTATTGGCAGGGCACGTGGCGTGCCGAGCGCTGCGTCGTATCGACGCAAGCATGAATGAGGAGGTTCGGATGAAAGAGATCATCACCCCGGCAGGCAGCAATCCACAGTCGCCGTTCTCACCTGGCGTGCGCGTGGGCAGCCTATTGTTCACCTCGGGCTATGCGGGCCTCGACGCCAGCGGCAATGTCCCCGGGCCAGACATCGAGTCGCAGGCCCGGCAGTGCTTTGCCAGCTTGGGAGCTGTGCTGGCCGCGGCCGGGTCGGATTGGAGCAAGGTCGTCAAGGTCACCTGCTTCTTGACGCACCCCGAGCGCGATCTGGCTGGCTGGAACAAGGTCTTTGTCGAGTTCTTTCCGCACAATCCGCCCGCCCGCTCGACCGTGGGGTGCCGCCTGCTCAACCCGGCCTGGTTGATCGAGGTCGAGCTGATCGCCACCGTCGACTAGGGCAGGCAGCCCTCTGGCGCCAGGCTGACGTCATGCCGTGCGCGAAAACGGCTACCCCGCGCCCGTCGACTGTGTTAGAATGACGCCAGATTCGGCAAGTCTTTCAGGAGGTTGGGGTGAGTTCTTTTGTGCATCTCCATGTGCACAGCGAGTTCTCGCTGCTCGATGGCCTTTCGCGGCTGCCTGACCTGTGCCAGTACGCGGCCAAATGTGGCATGTCGGCCCTCGCGCTGACGGACCATGGCTCGATGTATGGCACCATCAAGTTCAGCCACGCCGCCCAGGCCGCAGGCCTCAAGCCCATCTTTGGCTGCGAGGTCTATCAGGCGGCGCGTCGCATGGATCAGCGCGATGCACAAAGAGATCGCCACTCTTACCACCTCGTTCTCCTGGCTGAGAATCAGATCGGCTACCAGAACCTGATGGAGCTGGTCACGCGCGCGCACCTCGATGGCTTTTACTACAAGCCGCGCATCGACAAAGAGTTGCTCGCTCAACACGCTGAGGGGCTCATCTGCCTGAGTGCGTGCATCTCGGGCCTGGTGCCCTCGCTGCTGCAAGAGGGGCAGGTTGCTGAGGCCCGCCGCGAGGCTGCCTGGTATCGCGACCTGTTCGGCCCCGATCACTTTTATCTAGAGCTGCAGCGGCACCAGGGCATCGAGGGCATTGACGCGCTCAACGAGCAGCTCGCCAGCCTGGGGCGAGAACTGGGCATCCCTTTGGTGGCCACCAACGATGTGCACTATGTGCGGCCCGAGGATGCGCGCACCCAAGAGCTGCTGCTGGCCATCCAGACGCAGACCACGTTGGCCGATCCTAACCGCATGCGCATGAGCGGCGCCGACTATTACCTCACTACGCCCGATGAGATGGCCACCTTGATGGCCGCCTATCCCGAGGCGTTAGCCAACACGCTCGACATCGCCGAGCGTTGCAACGTCGAGGTGGGCTTTACCGGTTATCATCTGCCTCAGTTCGACGTGCCCGCGCCCTACACCGTCGAAGGGTACCTGCGTGAGTTGGCCGAAGAGGGCCTGCGGCGGCGCTATGGCGAGCCTAGCCCCGAGGCCTGGCAACGGCTCAACTATGAGCTGGGCGTTATCCACAGCATGGGCTTTGACGACTATTTCCTCATCAACTATGACCTCGTGCACTGGGCCAAAGAAGAGGCCAACATGCTGGTCGGTCCGGGACGCGGCTCGGGCGCGAGCAGCCTGGTGGGCTATGCCCTGGGCATCACCGACCTGGACCCCATCGCCCTCGACCTGATCTTTGAGCGCTTCTTGAACCCCGGCCGCGTCACGATGCCGGATATCGACCTCGACTATCCGGAAGATCGTCGGCAAGAAGTGATCGACTATCTGGTGCGTCGTTACGGCGAAGATCGGACGGCCCAGATCGCCACGTTTGGCACCATGATGGCGCGAGGGGCCATCCGCGACGTGGGCCGGGCGCAGGGCGTGCCGCTCGAAGAGGTCGACCGCGTGGCCAAGCTGATCCCCGCTGGCCCCAAGCAGACCATCAAGGCGGCGCTCGAAGAGGTGGCCGACCTCAAGGCGCTCTATGAGAGCCAGCCCTATGTGCGCCGCTTGATCGATGATGCCATCCAACTGGAGGGCATCTCGCGGCACTTTTCGACCCATGCCTGCGGGGTGTTGATCACCGATAAGCCGTTGGTGCACTATACCCCGCTACAACGCGCGCCGCGGGGCGAGGGCATCGTCTCGCAGCTGTGCATGGCGGATGTCGAAGAGATCGGCCTGCTCAAGCTCGACGTGCTCGGCCTGTCGACGCTCACCATCATCGACCGTGCCTTTGGCTGGATCGAAAAGACGCACGGCATTGCGCTCAAGCTAGACGACATCCCCATGGATGATCCCGACACCTACGCCCTGCTCGCCTCTGGCGACGTGACCGGCGTCTTTCAGGTCGAAAGCGCGGGCATGCGGCGCGTTTTGAAGGACATGCAGGCGTCCGAGTTTCGCGACATCATGGCCATCCTTGCGCTCTACCGGCCAGGGCCAATGGAGTTCATCTCGAACTATGTCGACCGCAAGTTTGGCCGCGAGCAGGTGAGCTATCTGCACCCCAAGCTCGAGCCCATCTTGCGCGAGACGTATGGCATCATCGTCTATCAGGAGCAGATCATCCGCCTCGCGCAAGACCTGGCGGGCTTTAGCGCCTCAGAGGCCGACCTGCTCCGCCGCGCGGTGGGCAAGAAAAAGGCCAAAGCGCTGGAGCAGCAGCGGGCCAATTTCGTCCAGGGCGCCGTAGCGCACGAGATCCCCCAGGCGGTGGCTGAGCAGATCTTTGCCGATATCGAAAAGTTCGCCAACTATGGCTTCAATAAGGGTCACTCCGCCGCCTACGCCAAGATCACCCTGCAGACCGCCTACCTCAAGGCGCACTACCCCGCCGAGTTCCTGGCCGCCACGCTGTCGGTCGAGCGGGGGAACTTGGAGAAGGTCACCCAGTTCATCAGTGAGCTGCGTCGGCTGGGCATCAGCGTCCGGCCGCCGTCAGTGAACATGTCTGGCGTCGACTTTGAGCTGGAACCCGTCGACTGCGCCACGCCCGGCGAACGCTGTGCGTTGCGCGGCGCTCGCGAGCTGGCCGTGCGCTTTGGCCTGGGAGCCATCAAGAACGTGGGCGACGCGCCGGCCGAGGAGATCGTGCAGGCGCGGGGCGAGGTGCCCTTTGCCGATGCCGGCGATTTCGCGCGGCGCGTAGACTTGCGCAAGGTGAACAAGCGCGTGCTCGAGTGCCTGATCCGCGCCGGCGCCCTCGACTGCCTGGGCGATCGCGCCGACCTGCTCGCGTCGATCGACCAGATGATGGCGGTCAGCCAGCAAGTGCATCACGACCTCGAGATTGGCCAGGGCACTCTGTTCGATATGGGCGGGGGCAGCGTCAAGAGCGAGCTTACGCTCACGCGAGCCAGACAACGTCTCACCGACAAAGAGCGCCTGGCCGACGAAAAAGACCTGCTCGGCAGCTACCTGGCCAACCACCCGCTCGATGTGCTCTCGCGTTACCGCGATGACCGGCTGACGCCGCTCTCGACCATCGACGTGGGCCGCAAGGGAGAGCACCTCACGGTGGCCGGCACTATCAGCGCACTGCGCGTGATCACCACCAAGAAGGGCGAGCCAATGGCCTTTGCCACGGTCGAAGACCTGACCGGCTCGCGCGAGCTGGTGGTGTTCCCCAATCTCTATCGCGATGCGCAAGGGCTGCTCGCCGACACCACCGTCAAGCTCATCGAGGCGCGTGTCGACCAGCGCGATGACGATGCCAAGCTGATCGCCGAGTCGGTGGCCAGCTACGCCCCTCCTGAAGGGGCACAGCGGCGCAGCACGGCGGCCTCAGCCTCAGGCGAGGTGAGCGGGGCGCCCGAGACGGCCCAGGTTCCAGACGAGGCCGACAGTGCTCCCTCTAGCGGGGGCTTGGCAGCGGCCTCAATGGCGAGCGAAGGCTGTTGTCTGAAAGTCGAGTTGCCGCTCGATGGTGACACACAGCACGCGCAGAGTCTGGCGCAACAGGTCATCGAGCTGCTCACTGCTCAGCAAGGCCAGGTGCCCTTCAGCGTCTTGGTCCGCGCGCCCAATGGCCTGGTCGAGGTCGAGTTCCCCGACCTGCGCACCAGCCGCACAGCGGCCGTCGAACGCGGGCTGGCCTCGCTGGTCGGTCAGGGGCACTTCTATTGGGCTTAGCTGACCCCGAGGATAAAGTGATTGGGCAGGATATTGGGCGCGCTCTTGAGGCGCAACCCGTTGGAGGACGGGGGAAGGTCGGCGGCCAGGCTCCCCGATACGTAGCACACGTTGGGTGCGCACCCGTATTTGGCAGCATAGTGCTGCGCCGCGCGGGCGATCTTGTCGTCGAGGGAGCGATCGCGGGCATCATCGAACCAGAGCAAACCGACCTTGAGATCCATCGCGCGCTCCTGAGCTAGGATAGAGATGGGGCCCGCTCGTGGGGAAAGGTCAACAGGACAGAGCCGGTATTCGATTGTTGGACGGCGGGCCCCATAGAACAAGTGTTCCAAGGCCTAGCATAGCAGAACAGATGTTCGATGTCAAGCGAGTCATGGAGAGAGAACGATGAGACGTGTGCAGATCACCGCGGGCGAGGTCACGGTTACCGCGACGCTGAACGAGTCGGCCACTGCCGATGCCATCTGGAAGGCGCTGCCCATCGAGGCCCGTGGCAATACCTGGGGCGATGAGATCTATTTCGGCATCCCCGTCTTTGTCGATCAGGAGCCCGATGCCAAGGCCGTGGTCGAGTGCGGCGATCTGGGCTATTGGGAGCCTGGCCACGCTTTTTGCCTGTTCTTTGGCCCCACGCCGATGAGCCGCGGCAACGAGATCCGCCCGGCCAGCCCAGTGAATGTGTTCGGCAAGATCGAGGGCGACGCCACGGTGCTCAAGCAGGTCTCCAATGGCGCCCGCGTGCGGGTCACCGCGCTCGATCAAGACTAGTCGCCGCGGCGAGAGGGCTTGCCTAGCGCATCCAAGCGGAGCAACGCCGTCGACGGATGCCGACCCTGGGTGGCTGCGCGCCGGAATTGGCCCCTCTTGACGCCTGTGGTAACATGGGCGCAACTGGTAATAGGAGAGCGCCCATGCTCCGAGCCAAACGCAACGACCCCTGCCCGTGCGGCAGTGGTCTCAAATACAAGAACTGCTGTATGCGCGCCGACCAGCTTGGCGCATCGCGCGAGGTGAACCTCTCGTCCGGTGAGGCGTTGCTGCTCACCGATCTCTACCGCTTTGCCCAACAGCCGCGCTTCAACAGCGCACTGTTCTCTGCCTTTGGGCTGTATTGGGGCGGCAGCTATGACGTTGCCGCCGCAGATGCGCTGGGTCAAGAGAGCCTGCGCACGATGCTCGAATGGTTCATCCACGACTATGTGGTGGATGAAGAGGGCCACCATGTGATCGACCTGTTCATCGCCGAACGCGGCGAGCACTACCCGCCCGAGGGCCAGCGGTTGCTCGAAGGCTGGCGCTCTTCGACGATGGGCCTGTGGCGTGTCACAGCTCTCCAGGAGGGCGATTTCGTCGCCCTGTTCGACCTGCTGCGCGAGCAGCCACTGGTGGCCTACAGCCCGGTGGTAGCGCACAATGCCCAGGTCGGCGATATCGTCGTTGGTCGCAGCGTAGCTTTGGGCGAGAACACCCTGTTTGCGCCGATGGTCTCGCTGCTCCCGCAGGAATACACCTTGCCCCTCACCGAGTATCTGCGGAACGCCTTCCGCCTCTATAGCGAGGAGCACTATCAGGCGACGTGGGAGGCCTTCTTGCGGGCCAATGGGCATCTGTTCAACGCCTTCTTGCTCTCGGCCCAGGCCGATAGCTTGCGCAGTTTGATCGGCGCGGGCACGCGCTATCGCGACCCGGCCGAGGCGCGCGATCGTTTGCGGGCGCGGTCTAGCGAGCTCCAGGCCGAGGCCCAGCGAAAGGCACGCGCCGCCGAGCAAGCCCGCGCCGGCATCCGTCAGACGTCCTCTGGGCTGGTCCTTCCCGGTAGTACACAACCCGAGCCCGGCACCCAGGGTGAGGCGCAATCCGCGCGCCCGCATATCCTGCTGCCCGGCCGAGATATCTAGTCAGAGGTATAGCCTTCGTCATGGTACGTGCGCTTTTGCTGGACCTCGATGACACGTTGCTCATCAACGACTGGAATGTGTTCTTCCCCGTGTATCTCGACCTGTTGACCCGCTATCTGGCCGATCTGGTGCCGCCCGAGCGCGTCGCCGTCGCCCTCAATGCGGGCACCGAGGCGATGGCCAAGGCCGATGGCTCGCAGGGCACGCTGGACAGGCTCTTTATCGACAAGTTCGTCGCTGTGGCCAATTGCGACGAGCAGCGCGTGGTCGAACGGTTCACCCAGTTCTACCGAGACGAGTTCGATCGCCTGCAATCGCTCACCACGCCAGACCCGGCGTCGGCGGCCCTGGTCGCCGTGGCCAAGGAACAGGGGATCAAGCTCGCCATCGCCACGCAGCCCTACTTTCCGCGCGAAGCGGTCTTGATCCGGCTGCGTTGGGCGGGCGTTCCGGCAGAGACGGTGGGCTATGACTATATTCCGGCCTATGATAGCGTCACGGCGTGCAAGCCGCACCCCGCCTTCTTTCAATCCATCCTAGCGGCGCTCGATGTCGCCGCGCCAGAGGCATTGATGGTTGGCGACAGCGTCCAGACCGACATGGCGGCGGGTCGGCTGGGCATCAAGACGTATTATGTCGAGCGCGGCCGCAACGACGATGGCAGCGACGTCCCCTGTGACGCTCGCGGCACGCTGGCCGACTTGGTGAAGATGATCGAATCGGGGGCTATCCATGAGCTATGAGCAACTAGACGAGCGCGTGCAGTCTCTGATCCGGACGGTAGAGGGCGCCTTTGCCCAGTCCTTTGGCGGGCAAC
>JBDKSN010000024.1:0-44343 GCA_039680625.1 Anaerolineales bacterium
CTCGAGCTCTAGGTCGATCTCTGGCTCGACGCGGAGGGCCTGTTTGACGCTCGCGGGATCCATGTCCTCGTCAAACACGAAGGTGATCCGCCCATCGAGGGCCAGCTCTTGGCCCGGGGTCGGCGTAGCGCTCGCCAAGCTGGGGCCTGTCGCCTGGACCTTGCCAGGAGTTGCGCCCTCGGCGGGTTCCGTGGAAACCTCTTCGCCTGTCGACGTTGCCGGCGCGGTCGCCGTTTGGCCGCCTGGGCCAAAGGTGGGCACCGCCGTAGGCAGGGGCACGGTCGGAGTAGTGCAGGCCACCATGGCCAGCACGAGCAGCATCACCAGAACCTGATGGATCACTCTCATCCTAGTTGCCTCCCGAGGCTTGATCTACCCAGATATGCACGCGGGCGCTCTCGATGAGCCGGCCATCGGCCAGGCTGGCGCGCGCCAACAGCGTATGCTCGCCTTCTTCTAGTGGCCACAGCGCACTATAGGGGCTCTGTTGCCAAGTCGCGATGATGCGGTCGTCGAGGAGCAAACTGACCTCGCTGCCTACGGGCAAGGTGGCGGCAGCGACCTGAACGCCGATGGCTTGCGCCGAGCGGGGAAGGGCCTCGCTCAGGCGATAGCGGGCGTTGTCTGCGGGCTGGACGATGCGCAGTGGCGCTGTCTCACTGACTTGGGTGGTTGAAGGAGAGCGCGTCATTGCCGCAAGGCTCGCGGCCTCTTCGGGCCGGGCCAGGCCTTGCTCGATGGCCCAGTCGAGCGCCTCGGCGGGCCAGATGATGGTGGCCCGGCGCACGCAGGCCGGTGCGCTGCACTCGCCCGTAACCGGCTCGCCGGTGGCGGCGTCGACCGCGACCAGTTGGTGCTCGTCGCAGGTCTCGGTAGGCACGTCCTCAGCCAAGAACAACTCCTCGTGCGAGTGAGGACAAGCGCTCGTCGGCAACTTGCCCGACAGGGTGCAAACACGCACTGCCTGCAGACCCGCCGGCCGCACGAACGGCGCCGGCGCTGTCGGGTGCGCCGCCAGCATCACTTCTTGCCAGACCGGTGCAGCGCCACTCACGCCAGACACACTTTCCATGCGCGAGCCATCGGCATTGCCGACCCACACGCCCACGACCCTGCTCGTAGTATAGCCGACGGTCCAGTTGTCGCGCCAGTCGGTGGTCGTGCCGGTCTTGACGGCAGCAGGCAGGCCCGTCTCCAGGGCTGAATTGGCGCCAAAGGCAGGCAGGCGCGCATCGCTGTCGGCGAGGATGTCGGTCACCAGGTAGGCGACCCGCTCGTCGATGGTCTGGATCGGGCGCGGCTCGGGTCGCTGGTAGAGCACCTCGCCCGATGTCGTCTCGACACGTGTGATGAGGTGCGTATCGAGGTAGCGGCCGCCGCGCGCAAGGGTGGCATAGCCGCGCGCCAACTGGAGCAAGGGCACTTCGCAGCTGCCCAGGGTCATCGCCAGGCCGTGAGCCTCACTATCGGCGAGGGCGGGCGCGCCGGCGCGGTGGGCCAAGTCGGGCAAGGCTTGCACGCCGATCCGGTCGAGCAGTTCGACGGCGATGACGTTGTACGAGCTGCCCAGGGCCTGCCGCAACGACACCGGCCCGTGGTAGCGATAATCGTAATTGATGGGCGTGTACGACTTGCCATCGGCCGTGGTAAAGGTGCTGGGCACATCGTACAGCACGCTCGCCGGACCATAGCCCCGCTCAAAGGCGGCGGCATAGGTAAAGGGCTTGACCGCCGAGCCCGGCTGCCGCAGCGCCAGGGCGCCGTTCACCGCGCCATCGATGGCGCCATCGGCATAGTCGGGGCTGCCGACCATCACGGCGATACCGCCTGTGGCCACGTCCAAGACGACCACGGCGCCGTTGTGGACGTTGTGCGCGGGCTCGTTGGCGCGCGGCGTGTTGAGCCGCGCGAGATGCTGCTGTAGCGCGCGTTCCGCCTGTTGTTGCAGGGGCAGGTCGATCGTCGTATAGATCCGCAACCCACCCGCGGCGATCTGTTCGGGCGTGAGCAGGCTCTCGAGTTCGGTGCGCGCATAGACCACGGCATGGGGCGCGAGCATTGTGCCGTCGTTGCCCGCCAAGCGCAACGGCTCGTTGGCGGCCTGTTCGGCCTGATCTGCCGTGAGATAGCCGTTCTCTACCATCAGCCGCAGCACCACCTGTTGGCGCTCGAGGGCAGCCTCGGGATGCGTGAGCGGATTGTATACTTCGGGAGATTGGATCAACCCGGCCAACAAGGCGCATTCGGCTAGATCGAGCTGGGCTACGGGCTTGGCGCAATAGGTCTGAGCGGCAGCCTCAGCGCCATAGGCATAGGCGCCGAAATAGGTCTGGTTGAGGTAACGCTCGAGGATCTCGTCGCGGGAATAGCGCACGTTGAGGCCAATGGCGAGCACCGCCTCGCGCAGTATGCGGCGCAGCGAAAGCTCGGTGCGCTCGCTGCTCGGCAATAGGAGCATCCGCGCGAGCTGTTGGGGGATGGTGCTAGCTCCCGAGACGATCTGGCCGGCGCGCAGGTTCGAGAACGCCGCGCGCCCAATGGCCAGGATGTCTACACCCGGGTGCCGGTAGAAACGAGCGTCTTCGGTGGCCACCACCGCCTGGCGCAGGTGAAGCGGCATCTTGTCTAGCGGCACCGAGCGCTGACGGCCGCCGCTCTCGTCGACCATCTCATAGAGCAGGCGGCCATTGCGGTCATAGACGTAACCCGAGGGCGCGGTGAGGCCCGCCTCGGGGAGGGTTGTGTCGGGCAGGGGGCCTAGGTACGCGGCCACGCCACCGACACTGATGGCCACGGCCATCAGCACCAGCAGCGCGACGCGTACGGCGAGCGGGCAGCGAACGCGCAAGATGACTCACCCCTGCAGGCTATGCTGGATCAATGACGCTTGGCAGGTGTGAACGGTTCCCGAAAGGGCGTGGTTCGCGCCGATCTGCCCACTAGTAGTCGCGGCCGAGGAGCGACGCGATCAGTGTGGGCAAGAGAGACGCTGCGGGTTCTCGGAGCGGGAGAGTCGCGAGCAGCGAAAGCGCCGCCTCGTGGTTCCGTCGCGTGGCTTGCTGGGTGTGCTCTCGGGCGCCGGCCCGCTCGAGGCAGCGCGAGATCGCGGCGACGTCAGCCGGTGCATCTGTCGCGCGATAGAGCTGCTCGAGGTCACGCAGCCCGCGTTCGGCCTCCCAGGCAAAGGTGTAGGCCACCGGATACGTCTTCTTGCGGCTGGCAAGGTCGCTGGCGGCGGGCTTGCCCGTGACGGCGGGGTCTCCCCAGATGCCCAGCAGGTCGTCTGCGATCTGAAAGGCCAGGCCCAGCGCCAAGCCTAGGTCAGCCAGGCGTCGTTGGACGTCGGCCGAAGCGCCGGCGAGCAGCCCGCCACCCTGGAAGGCGGCAGCGAACAAGGCGGCCGTCTTGCCGCGCGCCATGTGCTCATACTCGTCGAGCGTGATACTCGGGCGAGACTCGAACCCGATGTCGAGGTACTGGCCCTCGCAGAGAGCGAGAGAAGTGCGGTCGAGTAGGGCTACCGCATCGAGCACTGTGTCGGCCGAATAGCCCACACCGCGCAGGTCGTGCAGGGTCAGGCGCGCCAGAGACCACATGGCGTCGCCGGTGTTGATGCCCTGCGCCAGCCCCCAGATGGCCCACACGGTTGGCCGATGGTGCCGCAACGGATCGCCGTCCTCGATGTCGTCGTGGATGAGCGAAAAGTTGTGCACCAGTTCGAGCGCGGCGGCGTAGGGGGTGGCCTGGCGCCAATCTCCGCCGAGGCCTGCGCAGCAGAGCAGACAAAAGGTCGGGCGCAGCCGCTTGCCCTCACGGGCGGCGAGGGGGGCGAACGAAGCATCGCACCAGCCGAGGTGGTAGCGCATCATGCCATAGAGCGGTTGCAGGGCGGGGTCATCGGTGACCAGGGCGCGGCGCATGGCCGCCTCCGTCGCCTGGCGGTACTCGTCGAGTGGATCAGGCATCGCCCCCCCTTAGGATCGTCTGGGCATCGAGCGCGCTGACTGTGGCCGCGCCCGTAGCGAACATGGCGGCGGTCAGTTGCGCCTGGATGACGGCCAGAGCGCGCTCGACGGCCTCGGCTGACTCGGCCGCGGCCGGCAGGAGGCCCGCGGCGACGCCCCCCAGGCTCGCGCCCAGTGCCAGACACTTGGCCAGGTCGACGCCAGTGCGCAGGCCGCCACTGGCGATGACGGGCAGGGTGGGGCAGGCCTCGACCACGGCGCGCAGCGATTCGACCGTGGTCAGCCCCCAACTGCGGAAGGGAGCGGCGACCTCAGCGATGAAGGGATCAGTGGCGCGCAGCCGCTCGACCTCGCTCCACGAGGTGCCGCCGGCGCCCGCCACGTCGAGGGCAGTTACGCCCGCCGAGGCCAGCGCAGCCGCCACCGGGCCGGACAGCCCCCAGCCCACTTCTTTGACGATGACCGGGAAGGGCACAACCGCGCACACCTCGGCGATGCGGTCGAGCAGCCCGCGAAAGGCGGTGTCGCCGCCCGGCTGGAGCGCCTCTTGCAGGGCATTGAGGTGCAAGATCAGTCCGTCGGCCTCGACGAGCTCGACGAGCCGCCGACAGTCCTGCGCGGTCAGGCCCTGGTTCAGTTGCACCGCGCCCAGGTTGGCCAGGAGCAGGATGTCGGGCGCGACGTCGCGCACACGAAACGTGGGCAGCGTGTCTGGTTCGAGCAGAGCGATGCGCCCCGAGCCCAGCGCCAGGGCCACGCCGGTGGCCTGCGCGGCTTGCGCCAGACGACGATTGATGCGCCCGCCCTCGGGCGTGCCGCCCGTCATCGAGGAGAGCAACAGGGGCATCGCCAAAGAGTGGCCCAAGAAGTCGGTTGCCGTCGAGACGTCGCGCAGGTTCAGGTCGGGCAGGGCGTTGTGCCGCAGACGAATAGCCTCGAGGCCGGTGGACAGGCACGAGCGGACGTCGGCAGACAGGCAGATGTAGAGGTGGTCTTGTTTGCGTTTGGCGTGGTCCATCGTAGGGTCTAGTCTAGGGAGGGTGGGCGTTGTCGTCAACCGGAGGAGGGGCGGGGCGGGCAGGCTTGCTGGCCGTCGCGGCAATGGTGCTGCGCTCGCATGGAAGGGGATGTCGAGGCTAGAATAGCCGTACATGATCATCGGTTGTGTGCCCACTGGGAACCAGGTACAGGGGTCACGCTGGGCCAGTCTGCGTTCACCTGCTGCTCAACGTGGCGTGCCCATATCACGCCCGTCTGGAGACACTCATGACTCTTTCCGCTCGCTCCTCGCTCGATGCTGACCTGCGTCTGCCGCACGAGCCCGTGCTTGTGGCCGTGCTCGCGTTTACCGTGGCGCTCGTTGTAGCCGACCCACGCCTCTCCACTGGCCGTGATGTGCCGTCCCTGGCGGCCATATTGTTTACCATCGCTGGATCGGTGTGGCTGGTGGGTCACTGGCGACCGGCAAGCGCGCCATGGCTGGCCTGGCTCCTACTGGCCGCTACGCTGATGCTGACCCGCCTCTGGTGCGGTTGGCCAGGTCTGCTTACCCTGCTGGCCATCCCCACGGCTCTGGCGGGCGCCATGATATCCCCCTCGGCGGCAATGGTGGCGGCGGTGATACAGTCGGCCCTCCTGGGCATATGGCTCTCGGGTACGCTCCCGACGGGCGAGGGTGCCATCGCGTTGATCGCCGTGTGGGCTGGGGCCGGGCTGGTCGCAGCGTTGTTTCGCCCGGTGCGCCAGTTCGCCAACTGGTCGTGGGAGCACTATGCGCTTGGCCAGCAACTGCTTGAGGAGGCGCGCGAACGTCAGTCGCAGCTCAAGGACACCCTGGATGCCCTGGCCTACGCTAACCAACAGCTCGACCTGGCCAACCAGCGGCTCGCCGCAATGCGCAAGACTGCTGAAGAGGCTGAGCGCAGCAAGGCCGCTTTTGTGGCCAACGTTAGCCACGAGTTCCGCACGCCGCTCAACATCATCATCGGGCTGGCCGAGCTGCTCATGGACGCTCCGACTGTCTATGGCGCCGAGCTGCCCCCAGCGGTAAGACGCGACATTGAGGTCATGCATCGCAACTCCGAGCACCTCGCTAGCCTGGTCAACGATGTCCTCGACCTCAGTCAGGTGGAGACGGGGAAGATGGCCCTGCAGCGCGAGTGGGTCGACTTGCCCGCACTGGTGAGATCGGCGGTGGCGATCGTCGAGCCGCTCATCCGCGAAAAGACCCTCCCTATCGAGCTGCAGATCCCCTCGGATGTGCCCACGGTTTACTGTGATCCACGACGAATACGCCAGGTGGTGTTGAATCTCGTCAGTAATGCCGCACGCTTTACCGAGCAGGGCGGTATCACCGTGACTATCCAGGCCAACGACGGCGTCGTGCGCGTTAGCGTGCGCGACACTGGCCCCGGCCTTACTGAGGCCGACCGCGTTCGCGTCTTTGAGCCATTCAACCAGGGTGGAACGTTGAGCGCGATGCGCAGTCACGGCAGCGGTCTGGGACTAAGCATCAGCCGTCAGTTCGTCGAGATGCATCAGGGGACTATCACTCTCGAGAGTGCGCCTGGGGTAGGGAGCGAGTTCGCGTTCACGCTGCCTATCGAACCGCCACCGGGACCTCGCGAGCCAGCAGAACGCTGGATCAGCGATGGCTGGGAAGCGCGCCGCGCGCGCGCGCGTGTGGTGCCCCCTCAGCTACAGAATCGCCTCATGCTGGTAGACACGGTAGGTGATCTGCAACCCGTCCTCGAGCGCTACGCTCACGATGTGACCCTCGTGCCTGCGCATGATCTGGAAGAGGCGCAGGAACGCATGGCTACCGCGGCGACGGAGGGGTTGCTCGTGAACGCCCCTACCGTCGCCGCGCTATGGCCAGCGCTGGAAGCGGCTACGCGTGCGTTTCCCGATACGCCAGTAGTGGGTTGCGTGCTCCCCGCCGCCAATGCGCACGCGCTCGCTGCGGGTGCGCGTGGTTACCTGACCAAACCGCTCAACTATGAGATGCTTGCCGCCATTCTGGCCACCTTCAGCCCGCCGCCACGCCGCATCCTGTTGGTCGACGACGATCCCGACGCGCTCGACCTCATGTCTCGTCTACTTTCCCGCTCCGACGAGAGCATCGACGTGCTCACTGCTGACACGGGGCAGAGCACCTTGGCATGCATGTTAGCAGATACGCCCGATCTTGTGTTGCTCGACATCGTGCTGCCCGAGATGGTTGGTTGGCAGGTACTGCAGCGTGCCCAGAACGATGAACGATTGCGCCGGATACCCGTGGTGCTCGTCTCAGCCCAAGATCCGCGGGACGAACCCCTCGCCAGCCCGCTCATTGTGGCGAGCATGGCTGGTGGTTTGTCGCTCACCAAGGTGCTACGTTGTTCGCAGACGCTGGCGGGCCTGCTGATGCAGCCAGACTGATGGCGTCATCGAGCGCGGCGAGCAACTGCTGTCGCCGGACGGGTTTGTTCACGCAAGCCGTGGCTCCGAGGGCAAGGGCGAGTTCCTCTTCGTGCACGACCGAGCAGACAATGACCGGAATGCCGCGCGAGGCAGGATGCTCGTGGAGCTGCGTGAGCAACTCCCAGCCATCGACATCGGGCAGCATCAGGTCGAGCACGATGGCGCCGGGGCGTTCGCGGGCTAGGACCTCAAACACCCTTCGCCCCTCGGCCAAATGCACCATGCGGTAGATGGTGCCCGCCAAACACAAGCCATAGTAGTGCACGAGATCGGGATTGTCATCGAGAACAAGCACCTTGACGCTGCGCGTGGAAGGCAACGCAATCTGCAGGACCGTGCCGTCGCTGGCGATGCTCGTCTCGAGTGATCCCCCCTGCGTCTCGATCAACTCGGCGGCCACCCACTCGGCCGGCGGCTCGACGACAGCCGGTCGGGCTACAGCGCGCAAGAGAACCTCACTGGCACTCTCCTCCGCTGATAGGTCCACTGTGCCGCCCTCGAGCGATCGCACGAGGTAGCTCACCACAGCGATCAGGATCTGATGGAGCACGCTCGGGTGTACGATCACCGCGGCATTCGGGTCTACAGAGGCCAGGCGTACAGTGACGCCCCTGCGCGCACTCCAGCTCTTGGTCAGTGCCAGCGCCTCCTCCAGGGCTGGAAGCACCGAGGCCACGGCGTCCTGTTTGTGCGCACCAAGGGCGGCCACCTCGGCTTCGACCTGTTCGCTGACCCCAGAAAGTCTGCCGCTTGTGTCCGCGATGGAGGCAGCACCCTCTTGGGCGACCAACTGTTGCGCCAGCATCTCGATAGCTGCATTCTGTTCACGCCCCAGGTGTCGCACCGTAATGGCCAGCCGTTGGGCGGTCTCGTCTTGCGTCAGGTGCTCGATGTAGCGCAGGCGTAGGATGTCATAGAGTCTCCAGGCGCGCGTGTCGCCAGGCACATCTGGCCCGGGTTGCATTCCGTCGATGGCGCGCAAGAGCATTTCGCGAGCACGCACCATATCGGCGCCCACATCCCCGAGCGCCCGAGCCAGCACGTCTGGCACCGTCGACGTCGGGTCGTAGAGGTGGCTCAGGGCCTCGCGCAGCGCATTCACTAGTGGATCTGGGTCGTTTGTGTCAGGCATGTCAGGCGTGTGTCAGTCTGCAGTCAGCCGAGCGTCATGGTCAGCACTGCTTCGTTCGTTCATACTGTCCATAGCAAAGGCGACGTCGGGCGGCCACTAGCAATTGCCGCCCACCAGCGGCCTCACTGCCGCATGGCATCATGGTAGTGGAGCGGTGTGTCGCCGTCAAGGGAGAGGTGCCCTGCCTGGGCACCTGGAAGGAGGGGCTCATCAACAGGACGAGTGTTCTCGGTCGCTGCTCATCTGGGTGTCTATGGAGAGAAGGAGCTGAGAAATGTCCATGCATCTGAACCGTCGGCAATTGTTGCGTTCGATGGCTGTGGGTACAGCAGGGGTGGTTCTTGCCGCCTGCCAGCCCAAGGTCGTCGAGAAGGTCGTCAAAGAGACGGTGATCGTCGAAGGCACGCCCAAGGTCATCGAGAAGACCGTGGTCGTCGAGAAAGAAGGGCCGCCTCCGACGGCGGCCAAGTATGAGAAAGTGATCGTCTGGGGGTGGTGGGAGCCGCGCATGGCGTTCTATCAAGATGCGGCCAACGCTTTGATGGATCAGAACCCCGATATCGAGGTCGAGGTCATCAGTCTGCCCGGCGATCAACTGTGGTCCAAGGTTCTTCCCGCCACTGCCGCGGGCACCGGCCCCACACTGCTCAAGCAAAAGCCGACCTACTACTTTTCATTCCTCGACAATGGGCTGCTTGAGCCCTATCCGGAAGAGATCTTTCCTATCGACTGGTGGAAGACCAATTTCCCCGACACGTGGGACATCTATGGCAAAGAGGGCCGGCAGTACGTCTACCTCGACGGCTCGATGGCCAACTTGCTGATGTACAACCGCACGATGTTCGAGGCCGTCGGTCTCGACCCGCAAACACCCCCAGTCAGCTGGGATGAGTTGATCAACATGGGCAAGCAGCTCACCAAGACGGATTCCGCCGGCACGATCCTGGAGGAGGGCTTGATCCTCGGCGAGTACCCGTGGATCAACGCGGTCTATCAGCTCGGGGGCAGCCTGGTGAACATCGCCGACGATGGCACGCGTACGTCAGCCATGCTATCCGAGCCGGCCGTCAAGGCCTTTACCTGGTTGTGCGAGCTCTATACCAAACACAAGATCTCTTCCCGTGAGTTCCTCACCTATGAGGAGGCCATCGGCACCTCCAAGGCTGCTATGGGCCTGATGACGAGCTGGATCGTGGGCACATTCGACACGACCTATCCGGACGTCGCCGCTGTGCTGGGCTGGGCGCCCCCGCCCACGCCGACCGGCAAGCCTGAGCCTGTGTGGGGCTACAAGACCAATGTGCTCGCCCTGACGATGTTCCAGAACCGGCCGGTCATGGAGAAGGAAGCTGGCTTTGTGTATCTGGATTGGCTGCTCAATAACTCGGACAAGTCTCTGGCAGATATCGCCGAGATCACGGGCTGTCTACCGGGGAAGCTGTCCGTGCGTAGCGATCCTCGCTTCACGGCCAAAGAGGCGTTGCGCGTAGCCATCGACACGTTGCCTCTGGAGAAGAGCTCGGTCATGGAGAGCGAGAACTTGAACGCAGTACGCGACAACGCCATCAACCGCGTTGTGCTCGAGGGACAGAGTATCGAGGAATCTCTCGCGATCGCTGATCAGGAATGGAACCAGTGGCTCGCTGAGGGCGATGCGTCGCACATGGCCTAGACTGGTCTTGTTTGCCAGAGGCCCCATCGGGGCCTCTGGCAAGGGTCTTTGGAGACATCCCTGAAAGGGGGCGCCGTATATGGCTCTCTCAGCTATCCGTCGGGCAAACCAGACCGCAGGCCGAGCGCGTCGGGCACGCCTCGGCGGCCCACAGAGACGCTTTGTCTGGTCCGTGCTAGGACCTTGCATCCTCTTCTACCTGATATTCCGCTTCTACCCGTTTGCCAATGCGCTGATCATCAGCTTTCGCGAGTACAACATCGTCTCGCCCGTCAAGCCATTCGTTGGCTTGGACAACTATGAGAAGATCTTTAACAACACGGTGTTCCGTGCCGCCATTGTCAACAGTTTTTACTATGGCGTGGTGACGACGATCGTCGGCCTGATCGTGTCGCTGGCCGTGGCCTTGCTCATCAACGGCCTGCCTCGCTTCAAAGACGCCTTCCGCGCGATCTTTTTCCTGCCGCAGATCACCAATGCCATCGCCGTAGCCATGGTTTGGGGATGGCTCTACCAGCCAGTCTATGGTTTTTTCAACCAAGTGCTCAAAGTGTTCGGGCTGCCGGTGATCGGCTGGCTTACCTCACCTCAATACGCTATGCCCAGCCTCATGGTCATGGGCATCTGGGGCGGGGTAGGCATGAGTGTGGTAGTGCTGATGGCCGGGTTGGCGGGCATCCCCAGCGTCTATCGTGAGGCCTGCATGATCGACGGTGGCAACCGCTGGCACATCTTTCGCTATGTCACCTTGCCCCTCTTGCAGCCCACCCTGGTCTTTATCCTCGTCACCGGTTTTATGGGTGCGTTTGAGCTCTTTTCCTCTGTGTTCGTGCTCACGCAGGGCGGCCCGCTGAACCGGACTTATGTGCTGGCCTACTACATCTACCGACGTGCGTTCGTTGACCTCAAGATGGGCGAGGCGTCAGCGGCAGGCTTTGTGATGTTCGTCTTGGTACTCGCGATCACGATCATCCAGTTGCGCTTTATGCGGACGCGCTGGGAATACTGAGCCGCAGCCAGAGGGCGGTAAGTGCAGAAAGGAGCCCATATGGGTAGACAAACGACGGATCGGTTGATGCACGCCATCGCCTATGTGTTGCTGGCGCTTGGCTCGATCATGATGCTACTGCCATTCTACTGGATGGTCATCACCTCGATCAAGATCCCGTCGGAGGTAGTCACATTCCCGCCGACCTGGGTGCCCTCGGTGGTGACCTTTGACCACTATGTGCGCGTATTCCGAGATCTGGCGGTCGGCATTCTGTATCGCAACAGCGCCGTCGTTGCCATCACCAAGACGTTGCTCATGGTATTCACCAGCGCCCTGACGGGCTATGTGTTTGCCAAGTTCAGCTTCAAGGGGCGCGACCTCATCTTCTCGGCCATCATCGCGACGATGATCATCCCGTTGCAGGTGTATATGATCCCCCTCTATCTGATGATGGTGGATTTTCAGTGGCACAACACCTACACCGGGTTGATCATGCCCTACGTCTTTAGCGCGTACGCCATGTTCCTGGTGCGCCAGTTCATGCACAACATCCCGAGCGAATTGATCGAGGCGGCGCGCATAGACGGTGCGGGCGAGCTGCGCATCTTTCTGCGTATCGTGATGCCTCTCAGCCAGGCAGTGCTGGCCACGCTGGTCATCTTTTACTTTATGTGGAACTGGAATGACTTCTTGTGGCCGTTGGTAGTGCTGAATAGCCCGAACAAGTATACCCTGCCGATCGGGCTGACCGTGTTCAACAGCGAGTATGGCACTGACTATGGCGCCACCATGGCCGCCGCGTCCATCGCCGTGATCCCGGTGATGATCGTGTTCTTTGTGTTTCAGCGTCATATCGTCGAGGGCGTAGCGCTCACCGGCCTCAAGGGCTAGGAGCATCGCTAGAGCTGCGAACCGCCTCTCAGCACGCGTGAGGAGTGGACAATGTCCAAACGGTATCTGACTCATGAGGAGTTTTTCGACGACACCTTGCCGCCATACGCCACCGGAGAGCGGCGCCTAGCCTGTCTGGGCCTGCAGGTGCCCTTTCCTCTGACTTACCTTGTCACGATGGACCGGCACACCCGTGACGTTCGCGTGACCACGGCGACGCTAGGCCCTTTTAGCTGGGTGCCCTATACGATGTCGGTCAACATTCCGCTTGGCGACGAGCCGACTGTCGCCAATCTGCGCGCCGAAGGCGAATGTGTGATGGCCTTACCCACACGCACACAGGCTCGCCAGGCCTGGATCGCCTCACATATCTATCCCGCGGGCATCAACGCCGCTGAGGTGGCTCGTCTCACGATGGCGCCGTCTCACCGCGTACAGGTGCCGAGCATTGTCGAGTGCCCCGTGAACTTTGAGTGCATCATCGAGTACGTCCGCATGTACCACGGCTATGGTATTGCCGCCCTCCGCGTGGTGGGCGCGACCCTGGATGATGAGGTGCTGCCGTTGTCACGCGAGGCGCTCAGCCAGCTCTATCCCATCAACTATGTTGGTGAGCGCGTCTATGGCGACGGTACGGTCAGCGCGCGCCTGGCGATGATGGGTACGATCACACCGTGTCCAACCTTTCCCGTTGGGCACAAACAAGGTTGGGATACGCGAGTGCCCACCTGGGTGGCCGATCTCGTGGCTGAGGAGTTCATCTCGAGGCGAGAGGGAGACCTGGTGATGGCCTGGCTCGCGGACTATGAGAGGATGCGGCTCGACCCGCATCTCGCTGAGCGTCAGGACTTGCAAGACAAGCTCACGACTTTTGCCGAGCTGGCGGCCTGGGGCGAATGGGAAGCCCTGCACGCCTACCTGGGCATCGAACCGCCGGAGGCGCGGTCATGAAAGTGTTCTACACGCACGACGAAATCGAACAACGCTATCCCTACCTCGTCCCCGGCATCGAGGAACCCTCGCACCGCCATTTCGCTTTTCAGCCGGCGCGGCCCGCGAATCTCCTGGTGAGCCTGGATCGGGTGACGGGCGAGATCAACGTCTCAGCGGGCACCATCGGGCCACTAAGCTGGGACCCTTACACGATCGCGATCCACTGTAGCAAGTCCAGCCTGGACAGCAGCGCCAATATCCAGCAGGTGGGCGCTGAATGTGTCGTGGCGCTACCGGGAGACGACATCATCCCCCAGACCTGGATGACAGCGCTCAACCTCCCGCGCGGCGTCAACGAAGCCAAGGTGGCGCGGTTGACGCTCTATCCCTCGCGCCTGGTCAAGGCGCCCAGCGTCGCCGAGTGTCCGGTCAATCTGGAGTGTGTGGTAGAGTACTACCGTGAGCAGCACTCGCACTTTATCGCTTTCCTGCGCATCCTCGGCGCCAGTATCGACGAGTCGCTACTGACAGAGGATCCTGACGCCGCCATGCACCGCTTCCCCACCTGGGAAGTCGACGACGTCGACAACACGTGGCATGGCTCGGTGGAGCGGCTCGGCGTGTTGGGCGAGTTTCTGGCGGTACCGCGCGTGCGCCCGGCGCGTGGCTGGGGCGGACGTCTAGAGGATTGGCTGCTCGACCTGCGTCAGACCGGTGAGCTGAGCGAGCAAGAACTGCAGACAGCTAACGCCTGGCTGAAGCGATGGAACAGTCTGGCTGATGTACGGCCCGCCGCTTGGAGCGACACCGGCGTCGAGTCCGACAAGGCCCGAGAGCGCGAGCAGATGCATCAACGCATCACCCGGCTATGCACGCTGATGGCCTGGGACGAGTTGGATGAGCTGCATCGCCTGCTCCAGGCTGGCTGATCGAGTCTCAAGAAGCCAATGTCCAAGGAGACAGACATGACCGAGCTTGAGACCCGCGCGGTGTGCCTGCCGGGCGGCGAGCGGCCCGTGCTCTGGGCGGGCGATGTGGTGGTGGCGGGCGCATCCTTTGCTGGCCTGTCGGCTGCGCTAGCGCTGGCTGGTTCGGGACGTCGGGTGGCCATCATCGAGCCACGCACCTACCCAGGGCGTGAGCTAACGGCGACCCAGCGGCCGTGGCTTCTTGAAGATGTAGGATCAGAAACGCCATTGATCGCCAGTTGCCTGGCGTTGCCCGGCAATGTGCGGCATGGAGGCGAGGTGGCTCTGCACCCTGATCAGCTCAAGATCTACGTCGAGGACGTACTCGCCGCGGCGGGTGTGGAGTTGTTCTATGCCACCCATGCCGTCGGCCTCTTGACGGGTGACGGTGCTGTTCAGGGGCTGGTGGTAGCGAACAAGTCAGGCCGACAGGTGCTGCTGGCCTCTGTGCTGGTGGATGCGACGGAGACAGCCCTGCTGGCTCGTTTGGCGGGGGCAAAAGTTGCGCCTGACATGACCCCTACCGTCTACCGGCGCACGCTCGAGTTCGGCGGCGTCGGCGAAGACGTTAGCGAGACGCTCGACGTACCCGCCACGCTGGGCCTGGTGGGGAACCGCGTTGAATGCCATCGAGGGGTGCAAGGGGCAGGGCACTGCTATGTAGACTATGCTGTAGCCTGGCCGCGGCGGGCCACAACCATGCCTGAGGCTGCCGCTCTCAAGGCGAGCCTGGAGGCCACTGGGCTGGCGTTGACGGTCTATCTGCGCGACCATGTGCTGGCGTTCGCGCCGCCTGCCATCATTGGCTTTTCGTCGTACGAACCTGCCGGGCCACTCTGTGGGCCGCTGTCCGCCGGTGCCTCGCTGCCCGAAGGCCTGTGGCTGCTCAATGAGTCTTCGGCCGATGGCACGGACTATGCTGACGCGCGTGCCGCGGCCCGTCGGGGCGAGGAGCGAGGGCGCCAAATCGCTGAGTGTATTCGGCCGCCTCGCCGCTCGTCGGCGAGTGCGACAGAGCCTTTGACCGGCGGGCAACCTAGTTTGACTGTGCGCGAGCAGAGTGTGCCGCAGCGTGGTCGGGCGTATCCGTTCGCTGTGGTACCTGAGGAATCCCTGCCGGTGGTGCTGTCGCGCGATATCCTCGTCGTGGGCGGTGGCTCCAGCGGCGCGATGGCCGCCATTGTCGCTGTCGAGGAGGGCGCCTCGGCAGCCGTCGTGGACATGAACCCGGGCCTCGGGGGCACAGGCACTTATGGCGGCATCAACACTTACTGGTTTGCGCGCCGCTTTGGCTTTGTCGACCGCTTGATGGGCTGGCTAGATGAGATCCATGACCGCCTATACATTCGCCGGCCTCAGGGCGTAATGGCCCACTGGAACGTCGAGGCGCGCGTGCAGGCGCTGCGCGAACAGGCCGAGCGTGCGGGCGTCAAGACCTTGCTCAATGCGCTCGCCTTTGGCGCCGTGCTTGAAGGGCAGCATGTGCGTGGTGTCGCGGCCGCGACTCCCTATGGCCCAGTGGTCGCTCTGGGCCGCGTGGTGCTCGATGCTACCGGCGACGCAGATGTGGCGGCCTGGGCGGGGGCCGAGGCGACGTATGGCTCTGCTCGGGAGCATGTAGTGATGTGGGGCTACATGCCACAGCTCGCCGCGCCAGACCAACCCCGCAACGTCAAGACCAGCATGGTCGATACGACCAACATCGCCGACTACAACCGTATGATCCGCGCCGAGCGACGCCGCGCTGGATCTGGCGACTATGATCATGGGGTGTATCTCGCCCCACGCGAAAGTCGGCACATCCAGGCCGAGGTAGTGATGACGCTCACCGATCAGCTCACCCGGCGCTGTTGGCCCGATGTGGCCTATATCGCCTTTAGCAATTACGACATGAAGGGCGAGGCCACGTCGGATTGGGTGCGTATGGGCCTCCAGCCGCCTAACCTGACGATGGAGATCTCTTATCGGTCGTTGGTGCCCAAGGGGGTGGAGGATATCTTGGTGGTGGGCAAGGCCTTTGCCGCCACGCACGACGGCGTAGCCGCCCCACGGATGCAGCCCGACATGGAGAACCTGGGCGGTGTAGGCGCGGTGGCGGCGGCTCTGGCCTTGCGCGAGCGAACCTCGGTGCGTGCGCTGAATGTACGTCACCTGCAAGAGCGTCTTGTCGGCCTGCGAGTGTTGCCCGCAGACGTTCTGACGCGCCAGCTGGCACCACTCAGGTTCACACGCGCTGAGCTCGAGCGCCAAGTTGCCGAGATCGATGGCAAGCGTCCGTTGGCCGACTATTCGGCCCAAGAGATCGGGGAGCCGTATCCGGGGCGGGTGCCCGAGGTGGACGTGATGTGCGCTGGCCCAGAAGCCATCCCCGTGCTGGAGGCTGCTCTGGCCACAGCGGCCGGCCGTCGCAAGACGCGCCTGGCGCAAATGCTGTGCGTGTTGGGATCGCGAGCGGGCGTCGAGCACCTTGTCGGGGTGCTACATGAAGCGTTTAGCGGGTCTGCGCTACCCGATCGGCCATACAAGGTCATGCATCAAGGCCCACCGCCCGATCAGGGCGCCGACACTGAGGAGGCGCATCTACTCACCACGCTGGCTATGGCCGGCGATGACCGCATTCTGCCGTTGTGGCAGCGGGTGGTCGATCTGTTGGACGGCACGACTCGTGAAGACATCTTTGATCCGGCGAAGGACCGGCTCGGCTATGCCGCGGCTGTGGCCTACGGCGCAGAACGCCTGGGCGATCCGCGCGCCGTGCCCATTCTGCGGCAGCTGCACAGCTATCCGCTGTTCGGGGGCCTGCGCTCGACCTCAGGCCAGCAGGCGGACTGGTTCCTCGAGCGGCTCGCGTATGGCGAGCTGCTCACGGGGCGGGCATTGGCTCGATGTGGCAGCCCCGAGGGATTCATCATCCTGATCAACTATCTCGAAGATGTGCGCGCCTCACTGGCCGAGCACGCCCACGAGGAGCTGATCAGCATCACGGGCGAGGACTATGGCAAAGATGTCTCGGCGTGGGCCGCCTGGCTGGAGCAGACAGCCGATCAACTAGAGCCGCGGCCCTATCATGCTACACCCGAGCCGGTGGCGGCTTGGCGCGAGTGCATTCTCGTCGAGGCCGATGCCCCTCGGCCATCGGCGCCACAAGCATAGCTAGAAGTAGGAGAAAGCCATGGCCAAGTTGTTCGTGACCAAAGAGTTCATGCGCTCGTCGCCGACCGTCCAAGGGGTGCTGGATCACCGCCAAGTGCACTTTCACTTTCGGCCGGTGCGACCAGCCGATATCGTCGTCTCGCTAGATCCCGTCTCGGGCGAGGTCAACCTGGCTGCTGGCACCTATGGGGTGACCGCCTGGAATCCGCTGACTATCGGCCTACACATTCACAAGAGCAGCTATGACAGTCAGCGCAATGTCGCCGCCGCGGCGCCGGGCACAGGCTTGGTGGTCGCCCTCCCCAGTCGCGACCTGGTGCGCGAGACCTGGTTCACCTCGATGCCTATTCCACGGGGTATCAACGAGGGCGACCTGGGCCATCTGACCATGGTGCCCTCGCAGCTGATCGAGCCGCCCTCTATCGCCGAGTGCCCCGTCAACCTAGAGACGGTGATCGAGCGCATCGACCTCTATGGCATCCACCACATCGTCCTCTGCCGCGTGCTCGGTGCCCGCATCCAGGACGAAGTCGTGAGTGCTGACCGGCTATCGACCTTGCGGTGCTACCCGACGCACGAGTGCGATGACATCGACAATGCATGGCGCGGTGCTGTGGAGCGCCTAAGCCTTGTCGGCGAACTGCTGCCATGCCCGCAGTTCCCCTGTGGCCCACGGCGCGGACTGCAAGGCACTCTTGACGAGTGGATCGCAGAGCTGGGCGCTGCGGGGCTGATCACCGCCCAGGGCCAGCATCTTTTCGAGGCCTGGACGGCCCGCTGGCGCCAAGTGGCTCAAGAGGCAGCCGCCCCCGAGCGGGCCGCGCTGCGCACCAGGCTGTCGCGCGCTATCGAACTGGCCGCCTGGGAAGAGTTCTCGCAATTGAACGCCTATCTGGCGGCCGAAGGAGAGGAGGAGCACCCATGAGCGCGAGTTTCTACACACACGAGGAGCTTCAGACCGGTGTGCCCGGGCTGGCCGATCCACAGCAGCTGCTCTACTCGGCCAGTGGCCCGATGCCAGCGCTCATCTTGGTGTGGCGGCATCCGGTGACTGACGAGCTATTGTTGCGCTACACCACGATGACGCCCCTCAGTTGGGAGCCATTCTCGATGATGGTCACCGTGCCGCAGAGCGATACCCAGACGGCCGACACCCTGCGCGTTGGCGCCATCTGTGTCATGGCCTGGGGCGGACGCCAAACGGCGCGCGCGCATTACCTCGCTGCCCTCGATCTGCCCGTTGGCCTTGACCAGCTAGCCATCGCCCGTCTGCACCCGGTCGCGTCGCCTTATGGGCCAGTACCGCATCTGCGCGAGTGCCCGCTCAACGTGGAATGTCATGTGGATCGCATTGTCAACCACAATGGTTGGCGAAACTATTGGCTGATCGTCGACTGTTTTAGCCTCGATGAGGAGATCCTGCCTTTGCCGCGCGAGGTGGTGTTGCAGCGCTACCATCTCTACCAAGCCGACCGTGTGGGCAACGGTCAAGGTGGCCAGCAATTGCGACTTGGCATGGCCAGCGAGCTGAGCGAATGCCCGCGATTCCCCGTAGGCCCCAAGTCTGGCTGGTACTCGATATTCCCTCGCTGGGTAGACGAGCTTCGCGATGAGAGTTACCTCTCGCTCACGGAGCACGACAAACTCATCGCCTGGCACGACCGATATCTTGCCCTGTTCGACCAGGTGGCCAACCCAGAGCGCGTGACACTGCACGAGCAACTTACCTCCGCTTGCGAGGCCATCTGTTGGCAGGAATGGCCACACCTACATGCCCTACTAGCCGAACCCTAGTATCGTCGGCAAGTCCACTGAGAGGGCGGGGCGGCAGGCTTGCTGGCCGCTCCTCCCTCACATCGCTCCTCTGCTCCGGCTCTCCCGGCCGGTTGCACTCTGATGGCAGGCTCGCTACAATCCGCCAACCACCGTGAGTGAGGAGTAGTTTGTCGGCCCCAAGCGCCCGCGATCTCGTCACCGGCAGCGTCTATCGCCACATCGTGCGTCTGGCCACGCCCACGGCCATCGAGCAGGCACTGCTGGCGATCACCGGCCTCATCCATGCCTTTTGGATGGATCGGGTAGGCCCCTATGCGCTCTCGGCGGTCGTCATGGGCACGGCGATGCGCATCGTCCTGATCAGCCCGATGATGGGCCTCTCTGCGGGTGGCATGGCGGTGGTGGCGCACGAGATCGGTGCGCGCAACCGACTGGCTGCCGACCGCGCTTGTACGCAGACGCTGACTCTAGTCATGCTGATGGCCCTGCCCCTGATGGCCATCGGCCAGGCCTTTGCGCCGGTGTTCCTACGGTGGATGGGCGCCACAGGCGAGATCCACGCCAACGCCACGCAGTACGTGCGCATCATCCTCTGGGGCTTGTTCTTTATGGAGTGCCTGCCCACGATGAACGGGGTGATCCGCGGTGCGGGCCGGCCCGAGTTCACTTTGCGCATCACCATCGTGAGCCGCGTGGTGTTCTTTGCCCTCGAACCGATCCTGGCCTTTGGGCTGGGGCCGGTGCCCGTGCTCGGAGTGCGCGGTGTGGCGCTAGCCGAGGTGGTGGCCAACGCCGTGGGTGTCGGCGCGCAGCTGGTGGTGTTGCTCTCCAAAGACGGCTGCCTGACCTTGCGGCTCAGTGACCTCGCGCCCGACTGGGCGATGATGCGCCGGGTCATCCGCATTGCGCTGCCCAACTCGGCCCAGCGGCTCTCGCCGAATCTGGCCAATGCGCTGTTCCTGCGTCTCGTCGCGAGCCTGGGCCTCACCGTTCTGGCGGCCTATAGTGTGTTCACCCAGATCCAGACACTGGTGCAGGGGATCGTCGCCGGCCCGCAGTCGGCGGCCGCGACGATGGTCGGGCAAAACCTGGGCGGCGGGCAGCCAGAGCGTGCAGTACGCTCGGCGTGGTTCGGTGCAGCGCTCGGCGCGGCGCTGCCGCTATGCCTATATGCGATCATCAACCTGGCGAGCGGCCTGCTCTTGCCGATGCTCAACCGCGACCCGCAGGTGGTCGTTGCGGCGCGGCAGGTGCTGACCTTTGCGCTGGCCTTTGGGTCGCTCAACGGACTATGGCTCGTGCTGGGCAATGCCCTGGCCGGCGCGGGAGATGCCGGCGTGCCCTCGCTCATCAGCATTGTCAGCCTCTGGGCCGTGCAGCTCCCCGTCTGTTCCCTATTGGCTCACCGAGCGGGCCTGGGCCCAACGGGCGTATGGCTGGGCATGATCCTCGGCAACCTGGTGTGTGCCGCGGGCATGGCCTACCGCCTGCGCTCTGGGCGGTGGCAAGAGATTCGCGTCTAGCCGCTATTCGGCTACGGCAGACGGCTCGATCAGCGCCTTGGTGAACACCCAATAGGCCTTGTGGATCGTCGCCCCCACCGCGCGGATGTAATAGTGCACCGGGCCGGCCCAGCTGATCTCGGCCTCAGGCCAACCGTCATCGCGCAGAGCAGCGAGGCACAGCTTGAGCAAGGTGCCCCCGATGCCGCGCTGGCGATAGTCCGGATGGGTCAGCGTCGGGCCAAAGCGGTGCGGCCCAGTGACCCCGTATACGGCGAACGACACGGGCTGGCCGTCAGCGAAGGCGGCAAAGCCAGTGATCGGCTCGTTTGCGCCCGCCTCGAGCACCTCTGTGCGCCAGGCCTCGGATTGTAGGCCGCCGAAATCGGCGACCGCGGCGAGATCGTCGGTCGCGATACGGCGCACGGCGATGCCCTGCTCGGCCAGCGCGCCGACAGCCCGGCGCACGTCGAGCGGCGCCTGAGCCAGCTCGACGCGCATGTCTACCCGGGCCACGCGATCGGTCTCATAGCCCAACCGCCAGAAGAGCGACAACGCCGGCGCTAGCCGGACGTCGACTCCTGGATAGAAAAAGTTCGGCCCAACACCGCCCGCCAGCGCACGTTCGAGGCCCAGCTGGCGGGCCTGAGCCTCGAGCGTGTTTACCAGCGCCGTGGCGATGCCGCGGCGCTGGTGGTTGGGGTGCACGGCGACGTACTTGATGACCAAAGTCTGATTGCGCACGCATCCGATGGCAAAGCCGATCAGATCGCCATCTGCGGTCGCCATGAGGCGCAGTTCGGGCGACGAGGTCGGGTCTCCCCGGGTGAGGTGCGCAAAGGTGCGCGCGTTCATCGTCGAGTCATAGCCCAGCGTTTGAAAGAGAGCCAACGCCGCCGGTTCGTGGGCCTCATCGAGTAGCGCGATATGGATCATCCGGCATGCACCTGCTCTCGACGACGGCCGACGAGCTTGACGACTTCGGCGGCCACGAACACTATGGCGCTGAGCGCCAGACTGACCAGCAACTGCTCCCAGTGGAGCGGCACTGTACCAAAGATGCGTTGTAAGAAAGGCACATAGACCACGGCCAATTGCAGCGCCGTGGTGAGCAACACTGCGCCCAGCAGGGAGGGGTTCGACAGCAGGCCCAGCGTGAACAGCGACTCGCGGTCGGACCGCACCGACAGCGCGTTGCCCATCTGCGACAGGCTCAACACGGTAAAGACCATCGTCCGCCAGACGTACTCCCCTTCCCAGCCGAGCTGGTTGCCGGCGTATTCGGTGGCCAGCGACACGCCGCCGAGCAGCAGCCCCATCCAGAGGATATAGGTGCCCAGGCCACGCGCCAACACGCTCTCGTTGGGCGGGTGGGGCGGTCGCGACATGGTGTCTGCGGCCGGATGCTCCATGCTGAGCGCCAGCCCGGGCAGCCCATCGGTAACCAGGTTGACCCACAACAACTGCACCGCTGTGAGGGGCAAGGGCAGCCCTAGAAGCGGGGCCATCAGCATGAGAAAGATCTCGCCCACGTTGCTCGACACGATGTACTTGACGAACTTGCGGATGTTCTCATAGATCGTGCGCCCTTCTTCGATGGCATGCACGATCGTGGCAAAGTTGTCATCGAGCAGCACCATGTCGGCCGCTTCTTTGCTGACGTCAGTGCCAGAGATGCCCATGGCGATACCGATGTCTGCCCGCTTGAGGGCCGGTGCATCGTTGACCCCGTCGCCGGTCATGGCCACGAACTCGCCCTTGCTCTTGAGCGCCTCGACGATCTTGACCTTGTGCTCGGGGCTAACGCGCGCATACACCGAGATGGTCTCGACGACTTGGGCCAGTTCCTCGACGCTCATGTCTTCGAGCTGCCGGCCGGTGATGACCGCGTCTGTGCCGGCATCTGGCGCGGCGATGCCCAGGTCACGGGCGATGTTCAGCGCCGTAAGCGGGTGGTCTCCGGTGATCATCACGGGTCGGATGCCCGCTGTGCGACACTTGGCCACCGCTTCATGCACCTCAGGCCGTGGGGGGTCGATCATGCCCACCAGCCCGACAAAGACCAGGTCTGTCTCGACAGTCTCGTCCGTCACCTTGTCGGGCAGCGCGGCCAACGGGCGAAAGGCGCCGGCCAACACGCGCATACCGTTTCCCGCCAGGTCCTCGTTGGCCTGGGCGATGCGATCGCGCCAGTCTTCATCCAGTGGGACGATGTGCCCCTCGTCATACACGTACCTGGAGATCTCGATCAGGCCATCGGGCGAGCCTTTGGTAAAGGCGACATACTCGACATCCGCTAGCAGCGCGATGATCCCATGGACTGGGTCGCCCTCGCGGCCGTCCCAATCTGCGGGCACACGGTGGATCGTCGTCATGCGCTTGCGCTCTGAGGAGAAGGGCACCTCGGCTACGCGAGGCAAGGCCTGCTCAAGGTCTTGTTTCCACAGGCCCTTCTGGGCCGCAGCCACTACCAGAGCGCCCTCGGTGGGGTCGCCCACCGCGCGATAGCGTTCGGCGCGCTCGGGATCAGGTTCGAGCGCAGCATCATTGCACAGGCTGCCCGCGGCCAGCAACACAGCCAGGTGTTGGTTTGCCAGCCCGAGCGGTGCGTCGCCCGGCGTCAGCAGCGCCCCCTCGGTGTCGAGGGAAGCCTCCAGGTCGAGCCGTGAGCCGGCGATGTCGAGCACCGTGACGGTCATGCGGTTCTCGGTGAGGGTGCCCGTCTTGTCCGAGCAGATCGTGGTCACCGAGCCCAGTGTCTCGACGGCCGGCAGCCGGCGGATCAGTGCCTGTCGCTTGATCATGCGTTGGCTGCCCAGGGCCAGGGCGATGGTGACCACGGCAGGCAGCCCCTCGGGCACGGCCGCCACGGCCAGACTCACTGCGGTGATGAACATGTCGACCAACGGCTGCTTGGCGACCAAGATGCCGACGACGAACACCACCGAGCAGATGATCAGCGCACCGATGGCGAGCCATTTGCCCAGCTCGGCCATCCGCCGCTGCAAGGGCGTGGACTCTTGGCCGACGTCTTGGATCATATGGGCGATGTGCCCCAGCTCGGTCTGCATCCCCGTGGCGGTGGCGACGGCCGTGCCCCGCCCATAGACAGCGGTGGTGCCCATGAACACCATGTTGAGCTGGTCGCCGGTGGCCAGCGGCCCACTGAGCGGCTCGACGACTTTGTCGACGGGCACGGACTCGCCGGTGAGCGCAGACTCGTCTACGCGCAGATTCGCCGCCTCGATGAGACGCGCATCGGCAGGCACGCGCAGACCGGCATCGACATAGAACACATCGCCGGGCACGAGCTGTGTCGCCTCGATCTCTTGGGTGATGCCGCCCCGGCGGACGCGCACATGAGACACGGCCAACTTCTTGAGGGCGGCCATTGCCCGCTCGGCGCGATATTCCTGTACAAAGCCCAGGATCGCATTGAGGATGACGATCACGAGGATCATGATCGCATCGGTGAACGACTCGTTGGGGTCGTGTAGGGCGATCAAGAACGAGATCACGGCTGCCGCCAGCAGCACAATGACCATGATGTCGGTGAACTGGCTCAGGAAGATGAGCCAGGGGCTGCGCCCGCGACGCTCTTCGAGCTGGTTGGGGCCATATTGCTTCAGCCTACGCGCGGCCTCGGCGGGGTCTAACCCCTCCATCGAGGTACTCAGCGCGCTCATCACTTCGGCAATGTCTCGGTCGTACCAGGTAGGCATTCGATTACCTCTCTCGCTTTCGAGTGCGCTAGTGCCAGGGGCGTGTGGCCAATTGGCCCAGCGCCCCGAGGCGTGGTGTAGTACTAGACGGCCAAATCGTGCAGGCCCGTCTCGCTCCAGCGGGCCTCGCGGGTGTGGAGCTCAACGCCGAGCAGGGCCTTTGCGCTGGCCTGCAGACGGGCAGCCGAGCGGGTGCTGACCAGCACCGTGGTGCCCACGGTGTCGTCTGCCGCAGCCAGCCCTGCGGCGGCCAACACGCGCTGCGTCTGGCGCGCCACCGGCTCGCCAGTCTCAAAGATGTGCATCCGGTCGCCGCACAAGGCCTCGATCGTGCGGCGCAAGAAGGGATAATGCGTGCACCCCAACACCAGTGCGTCGGCGTGCTCGTCGAGCATGGGTTGCAGGCACCGCTGTAGAGACTCGCGCAAGGCAGGCGAGTCGGTCTCGCCGCGCTCGACAGCCTCGACCAGCCCTGGGCAGACGACGTTCAACACGCGCACGCCCTCGGCGTGCTCGCGTACCACGGCGCCATACAGGGAGCCGTTCAGGGTGAGGGGCGTGGCCAACACGCCTACCACGCGCGTTCTAGACCAGGCTGCCGCCGGCTTGATCGCTGGCACCATGCCGACGATGGGCACGTCAGGGAAGGTGGCGCGCAGCACCGACAGGGCCGCGCCCGAAGCGGTGTTGCAGGCCACGACGAGCGCCTTGGCGCCATGGTCGAGCAGATAGCGCCCAATGCCCAGCGCAAAACGCTGAATCTCTGCCGGTGGCCGCGGGCCGTAGGGGCAATTGGCCGAGTCGCCCACATAGAGGATGTCTTCGGCGGGCAAAAGCGACCATAGCGAACGCACCACCGACAACCCACCCACGCCCGAGTCGAACACGCCGATCGGCCCTACGCGCGATGGCTCGGCGGGCATGGCGATCAGTGGTGCAGGCATGGCTCACTCCCCAAAGAAGCCTGTGACTGCGCCCAGGCCTCGATGGCCTGGCGGTGGTTGGCAAAGGCGATGTCGCTGGGCAGCTCTGAAGGGGCAAAGAAGCGAGCCTCCGCGGCATCATCGCCGGGCGAGGCATCCGTCGTCGAGGCGTGCGCTGCATAGAGCAACAGCACGCCAAAAGGCTCCTCGCTGCCGCCAAAGGTGCTCACCGAGAGCAAGCCGTCGAGCTGCACCGCTACGCCCGTCTCCTCGAGGGTCTCGCGGATGGCGGTCTCCTCGGGATGCTCGCCCACCTCGGCATAGCCCGCCGGCAGCGCCCAATAGCCCAGGCGCGGCGACACGGCGCGCCGGATCAAGAGCACCCGTCCCTCCGACTCGACCAACGTCCCCGCGGCGACGATCGGGTTGACATAATGAACCTGACCACAGGCGGAACACACTGCACGCAGGTGGCCGCTGCGTTCGGCGGGCACCAGCTTGCCGCCACAGTTTGGGCAATAGCGGAGCGCCGTCATGGGAGACCAACCACCTCTACGGGCGACGATCATACACCTGATCCTGCCCGACCCAGCGGCCCGGCGCCACCGCGGGGATGGCGGCGCGCTCTTCGGGGGTCAGGTGCACGCTGAGGCCCGTCAGTGTATCGTCGAGCTGCTCGACATTGCGCGCCCCCAAGATGGGGCAGGTGACACGCGGCTCGGCCAGCACCCAAGCCAGCGCGAGCGCCGCCGGTGACACGCCTCGCTCGGCGGCCGCCGCGACGAACCCGTCGACGATCTCGAGCGCCTGCTCGGTATAGTAACGGTCATAGTACATGGGAAAGGTCGCCAGTCGCGTGCCGCTAGGCAGGCGGCCGTGGCCATACTTGCCGGTGAGCATGCCACCCGCCAGAGGGTTGTAGGTGATGACGCCCAACCCCTCGCGCTGGCACAGCTCGAGCTGCTCGCACTCGATGCTACGGTTCAGCGCGTTATAGATCGGCTGCAGACAGATGAACTCGGTCAGCCCCGCAGCTCGCGCCTTGAAGAGAAACTCGGCCAGGTGCCAAGCCTTGAGATTCGAGCAGCCGATATAGCGCACTTTGCCCTGGTGCACCAGGTCGTCGAGGGCGCGGAGAGTCTCGTCGGGCTGGCAGGCATAGTCCCAGCGGTGGATCTGATACAGATCGATGACGTCGGTCTGCAGCCGGCGCAGGCTGCCTTCGACCGCACGCTGGATGTGGATACGCGACAGGCCGCCATCGTTGGGGCCAGGGCCCATGCGAGCATACACCTTGGTGGCGAGGACGACCTCGTCGCGCAGGCCGCGCTCGTGGAGCCAGCTGCCGACGACGAGCTCACTGCCGCCCGTGGAATACTCGTCGGCCGTGTCGATGAAGGTGCCGCCTGCTTGGACAAAGCGATCGAGGATCGCGAACGAGGCGGCTCGATCGGCCTCCCGGCCAAAGGTCATTGTGCCCAGACACAGCCGTGAGACGCGCAAGCCAGACTTGCCCAGTCGTACAACATCCATCGCGTCCTCCCTCTCTCGCCGCACCGGTTAGTTGGCCGGCTTCAGCTGGATCTCGGTCGAGCCTCGGAAGGTGTGCGCCGAGCTGATATCATCGCTCTCGCCGGTGGCGACGATCACGCGATAGGTCTGGCCCGGCGTGAGCGGCTTGTCGTAGGCGTCACCCGAGTCGAGTGGAATCTGAAACTCGATCAGCGTCTGCCCGTCTTGCTCGATGCCGCCAAAGGCCAACACATCCATCGTGCCACCCTGCGCCGTGTCCTCGGGGTGGTTGGGGCCGACCGGCGCCAGGCCGATGGCATCATAGATCACCGGCGCGCCGTCGACCACCGCGCCGATGATCATGTTGGCGCCCTGCATACGGTTCTCGGGATCCAGGCCCACGGCCACCCAGCCGGTCGTCGGCCCTTGCATGGCCATATACATGGTATCGGCATCGTTTGCCCACCACAGCGCGAAATTGTCGATCAGCGTCTCGTGCTGATACTCTCCAAGCTGGATGATGCCGTCGGCCTTGCGCACCGTGGTCACCTCGACCTTCTCGGTTGGCTCGGGATACGCCGCCGTCGGCTCGGTCGACTCCGGCGTGGCAGGCGGATAGTCTTCGGGAGCCGTCGTCGCTGTAGGAGCGACGGGAGCGGCGGCCTCGGGCTCGGTGGGTGTCTCGGCTGTCTCAGGGGTAGCCGCCTGGCCGCAGCCAGAGAGCAGCACCATGATCACGAGGCTGATGGCCAGCCCGTAGCGCATTGCTCGCATTGTGTCCTCCGGTTGACCCAGATACTCTTCATCATACCCCAGCACGGGCGATCGAGCAAGGCGCCCAACCCTAGAGCAGGGCGTCTGCGCGCACCGCCAGCCAGGGCACCAACATCTCTGCTGCGGCGAGGCCGCCATGCCGACCGCGCATCCACGCCGCGCGCCTCAGGCGGTCGATATAGTGCTGGCCGTGGGCCACGGCGACATAGTGCCCCAGTCGGCTCGGCGCCTCAGCACAGGGTTGGCCCGGGCCGAATAGCCCCGCACGCAGCGCGCGTGGCGTCTCGATGAGCGAATAGTCGGGGCCGAGCGCCTCGCTGAGCCGCGCGCGCGTCTCGGGCGATGGTCCGGCCAGCGTGTGGAGGTAGGCGCAACGCGCTTCACCGCTGCTGGGTACGAGCAGCTCGGCCTCGAGCGGGCTGCCCTCCGAGACGTAGGCCTGATCCTCGGGCGTGCTCACAAAGCCATGATCGGCACACACCAGCAGCAACGTGTTGGGCACGGGCGCCGTGTGCAGCCAGCGTTCGAGCCAGTCGCCCAAGGTGGCGCCAATCTCGCGATAGGCCCGTGGCCAGTCGGGCGTGTCGGCGCCATGCAGGTGAATGGCGTGGTCGATGCCGCCCCAGTAGACGTAATGAAAGCTGCGTTGGCGACCAGCGGCCGCCAGGTCGGCGCCCAGGTTCTCCCACAACGAGGGCAACCCCTGATGCCCGATCACCCGCGCATAGCCGCGGTAGCACATCCGCGTCAGCCCACTCGAGACGAACTGCTCGGCGACATGCGCCGTGGCCCGCACGCCGCTCTCGGCCAGCCAGTGCCCCAGGCCGGGGACGGGCACGAACGCCTCTGGCTGGAACCCCCAGGAGAGCAGGTCGGTGCTCGCTGCCGAGTACACCGGCTTGAGGCCGATCATCTCGGTGAGCACGCCGTATTCACGCAGCCACAGCTCATAGCCCAGCACGCCGTGCACCGCCGGCGACTCGGCCGGGCCCAGCGTGGTCAGCGCCGTCACCGTCGTCGACGGGCACACCGAGGTCATCGGCAGCAGGGTGCCACGCTCGGCCATGCGGCTGAGGATGCTCTCTGGCTCGCGCGCAAGCATCGTGCGCAGTTGCAGATAGCCCAGGGCATCGATGAGCACCAGCACGACGTGCTCGACCGGGCCAAAGCGTTGGCGCCAGTAGAGCTCATCTAGAGGCGCGAGGCCCCCGATGGCGCGCGTGCCCAAGAGGGCGCCGACCGTTGCGGGCACGTTGGCGAGCGAGCGCCCGCTATACCAGGGCAGCACGAACTCGGGCGCGTCCAGCTCGGGCAGGTCGGGCCAGCGCGCCGCACGCAACGCTTGCTCGACCGAGGCCATCTGCTCCAGATCCATCGTGGAACCTCACCGGCAAGAGAATTGGGCAAAATCTAGCATGGTCACGCGGGCAACGCAATCGCGCGGTTGCGGCGGGCTTGGCCTCGGCCCTATAATGCGCCCAACACTTGGGCTTGGTGGAGGGTAAAGATGGCCAAGATTCGCTACGGCATCGTCGGCTTGGGCGGCATGGGTTCGGGACACGCCGAGACGATGGCCAAGATCGACGAGTGCGTCTTGAGCGCGGTCTGTGATGCCGATCCCACCGTGGCCGCTAGGGCGGGCGACACCTTTGACGTGCCGCACTGCACCGACTATCGCGAGCTGGTCTCGCGCGAGGATGTCGACGCGGTCATCGTCGCCACGCCGCACTATTTCCACCCCGAGGTGGTGATCTATGCGCTCGAGCACGGCAAGCCGACGATCTCGGAGAAACCGATCGCCGTCACCGTCTCGGCGGCAGACGCCATGGTCGAGGCGGCTCAGCGCACCGGCACGCCCTTTGGCGTGATGTATCAGACGCGCTGCGAGCCGATCTGGCAGGCTGCGCACAAGATCATGAGCGAGGGGCGCCTCGGCGAGATCTATCGGACGATGCTGGTCTATGCTGACTTTCGCAGCCAGGCCTATTACGACTCGGCCGGCTGGCGCGCCACCTGGGCCGGAGAGGGCGGCGGTGTGCTCATCAACCAGGCGCCGCACTCGATCGACCGCTTTACCTGGCTGGGTGGCTTGCCCAGCAAGGTGCGCGCGGTGACGGCTACTCGCGACCACGTCATCGAGGTCGAAGATGTGGCCTCGGCGCTGCTCGAATACCCGAATGGCGGCGTGGGCTATCTCTATTGCTGCACCAACGAGGCGCCCCAGTCCAACATCATGGAGTTCGCGGGCGAGTATGGCAAGCTCCAGGTCGTGGGCGAGCAGATCCGCTTCTGGGAGGTCCCGGCGGGCGTGCACGCCTTCTCAAACACCACCGACCAGATGTGGGCGCATCCCGAGGCCATCGAGGTGCCCGTGGAGCTCGAGCCGCACGAGACCGGCCACCTCGCCATCCTCCGCAACTTTGCCCGACACCTGTTGGTGGGCGAGCCTCTGATCGCCCCAGGCGTGGAGGGGATCAAGACGGTCGAGATGATCAACGCCGTGATCCTCTCGGGCAAGACGGGCGAGACCGTCGACATACCGGTGGATCGGCCGCGCTATGACGCTTTCCTACAGGGGCTGATTGCGACCTCGAGCTTTAAGAAGCGCAGTGGCCCCGATCTACGCATCACCGACAACGTCCATCACTGAGGCACGCATCGCGCACCAGGGGCGCAGGCCGCGCCCCTGGGCGATCTCTAGGCCTGCCCGCCGTCGCAACGCCAGACGCGCAGGCCGTAGCGGCTCAGGTAGATGGGGATGTTCTGATAGAGCGGGTTCGTCTGCTCGATGGCGCGTAACATGGCGCGCTTGGCGCTCATCGAAGGCCCCGAGAGGATCGTGATCGAGCCACCATCGCCGCCGGCGCCGTTGACTTTGCAGCCGAGGGCGCCATACTCCCGCGCCAGGCGCATGATCTCCTCAGCCTCGGCACTCACCAAAGAGGGGTGGAGTGTCCGCTGCCCCGCGGTGTTCGCATCCATCGCTCGGCCCAGCGCCGGGAAATCTCCCGCATAGCAGGCATCGCGCGAGGCACGCGCCGTGCGGCGCAGATGCTCGAGCTTGGGGCTATCGGGGCCACTGTCCCGTAGGTCGCGGATGACCATCTCGTGCACCGCCGATGAGCTGTGCGACTTGCCCAAGAAGACCAGGCATAGACGGCGCTCCAGCTCCCACCAGATGTCGTTGGGCACGAGGATCTGCGACACGGCCGCATAGGGGTACTGAAACATCTCGATATAGTTGATGCCGCCATAGGCCGCGCAGAGCTGGTCTTGAATGCCCGACTGTTGGTGCAGCATCTCGGTCTCGATGCGGTGCGCGGCATAGGCCACTTCGAGCGGGGTTCGTCGGCCTGGCGTGAGCAGATCGAGCGCACCGATGAGGGCCACGGTCACCGCCGCCGACGTGCCCGTCGAGCAGCCCGCGGGCGCCTCGGAATAGATCGAGATCTCGACGGCTAGGTCATTGGGGACGCCCACTAGGTCGATCGCCGCCTCGAGCAAGGGGTGGCGGATCCACTCGTGCGCCTCTTGCTGGGGCGACACCGCATAGCGGTCGCCATAGTTCTCGGCGTTGAGCACGACCCGTTGCGCGCGCTCGCCGCGCGGATAGACGTCGATCTGTACCTCGACATAAGGATAGACGCCGATGTTAAAGATGGCGCCCCGCTCAGCGAACCAGGTGTCGGTCCAGCCGCCATTATCGCAGACGCGGATAGGGGCCACGCTATTGATGATCGTGTGCGGCGCACTGGCGTTGTTCATCGCGCTCCTAGGGCTGGGTTCTAGGGCGATTCTAGTCGCTGGGGAGGACGCTGTCTAGCGGTTGTCTCTCGTCTCGCCACCGTCTACAATGCTCCGGCTGGTAACCGGATCACAGTCCGCGGGAGGCCCCTGACGATGAACAAAATCAAGATCGATCCCACACGCACGATCGGCGCCCTCGATCGCAATGTATTCGGCGGCTTTGCCGAGCATCTCGGGCGGTGCATCTATGGGGGCATCTTTGACGAAGGTTCGCCCCTGTCTGACGCGCAAGGCATGCGTCAAGACGTGCTCGCGGCTCTGCGCGAGCTGCGCATGCCGCTCGTCCGCTACCCAGGCGGCAACTTTGTCTCGGGATACCGCTGGGTCGATGGCATCGGCCCACGCGACGAGCGCCCGGCCCGGCTCGACCTGGCCTGGGGCGCCGTCGAGACCAACCGCTTTGGCACCGACGAGTTCGTCGCCTGGTGCCGTCAGTTGGGCACCGAGCCGTATATCGCGGTGAACTGCGGCGACGGCGACATGCGGGAGGCGCGCGATTGGGTCGAGTACTGCAACGGCACCCGCGACACCTACTGGGTCAAGCGCCGCCGCGCCAACGGTGCCGCTGCACCGCACAATGTGCGCTATTGGGGCATCGGCAACGAGGTCGACGGCCCCTGGCAGATCGGCATGAAGACGCCCGCAGAATACGCCCGCGCCTGCACCGAGTACGCCAAAGTGATGAAGATGGTCGACCCGACCATCAAGATCGTCGCCTCGTGGAACAGCGGCTGGTTCCAAGACTGGCCCGAGCGAGGCCAGCTCATCCTCGAACAGGCCGGCAAGCTGGTGGACTATATGTCGATCCACTGGTACGTGGGCAACAGCAGCAACGACTTTGCTACGTATATGGCCCTATCGGAGCAGTTCGAAGAGCGCCTCACCGCCTCGGCCGGGCTGATCCAGGCCATGGCCTCGGCGCTCAAGCTCACCAATCCCGTCTATCTCGCCGTGGACGAGTGGAACGTGTGGTTCCGCACGCGCGGCGAGGACAATCTGGCCGAGCTGTACACGCTCGAAGACGCGCTGGTGGTGGCCATGCAGATGAACGCCTTCATCCGCCATGCCGACATGGTCAAGATGGCCAACATCGCCCAGATCGTCAACGTGATCGCGCCAGTGGTCACGCGGCCCGATGGCCTGTTGCTTCAGTCGATCTACTATCCGTTCGTGGCGATCTCGCAGGCGGCCGGCGATACGGCGCTGGACGTGTTCTGGGAGGGCGACACCTTTTCGGGCGGCGGCCATACCGGCCTGCGCGTGCTCGACGTCGCGGCCACCCGCGCTGCCAATGGCGAGGTGGCGCTGTCGGTGGTCAACCGCTCTCTAGACTCGAGCGAGGCTGAGATCGTGGTGCAAGAGGGCGTTTGGGGCGGTGAGGCCGTGATCACGACGGTCAACGGCCCGGACATCAAGGCGATGAACACCTTCGACGACCCGCACCTCATCGGCGCGCGCACAACCAAGGCGGCGCTCCAGGGCAACGCGCTCAGGGTCACGTTCGAGCCGCACTCAGTGACCGTGCTCCGCCTGCCCGTCCGCTGAGCGTAGAACCATCGGCGCGAGGTCGCTCGCTTGTTGCGGGCGACCTTGCGCTGCCTCCCGTTGCAATCGATCAGGGCACGGGCAAGGTCACGGCATCGGTGTTGTGAAAGCCCGTTTCGTCTTGTGTGTACATAAAGAGACGCACCGCAGCGGGCTGTGCGCCCGACGGGATGGTCAGAAGATAGTGGTCGCGCACCAGCTCACCGGCAGTCCACTGCGTCGTCGGATACCAGCCATAGACCGGGTGCTGCACATCGGCTTGCGCCAGCACGGCGCCCGCCTCATCGACCAGGTGCACGCCCACGGCGTAGTCGGCGGCAGGCGGCGAGATGGCGAGCCATTGCACCGTCACCAGCAAGGCATCCTCGCCCTCGCGGGTGACCTCTGCCGACGCCACGGCTATGCCATTGCCCAGCAAGGCCAACGTCGCTATGGAAGGGTCTATTCGCGGCGAGGGGGCGATCTCGACCAGCCCATAGGCCGCCGAGGAGAGCGCCAGCCCGCCCAACCGCTCGGCGAACCAGGAAGGGGCAAAGACGTAAAAGGTCTCTTGCGCCGTCACCAGGCGCACGCCCGAGGCGACGATGTTCTCGAGCGAAGCGTTGTGATCGGCGATCACGAGGCCGGGCAGCTCGCCACGGTAGCTCTGCGCATAGCGCAATGCCCAATAGTCATGTCCCCAGGGCATCCACACCGTCGTAGGCTCTGCGGGGTTTGCCAGAGAGGCCACGCGCTGCACCACGACCTCTGAGCTGCGATCGCGGGTGATGGCCAACACCTGCGGCGCATGCCGGTAGCCCAGGAAGGCGAGCAAGGCCAGGGCCGCGCAGCCCGCCACGACATCCACCCAACGGCGACGCGTGCTGGGCACAAGGAAGGCTAGCCCCACGGCGCACGCCCACACGATCGGCAGCTTGACGGCCAGGAGCGCATCCGAGATGCGGCCCTCCCAGATGATCACGGTCACTGCCAAGTGCACCACCACGAGCACCAGCAGGGCAAGCGCCTCGCGCCGACGACCGCGGCGAGCGAGCAGCGCCAGACCCACCAGCCCCAGGAGCAGCACCGCCAGCGGGAGGTCTTGCGCGAGCAGGGAGATAGCCGTCTGCAGCCGCGCCGCCAGTTCGGCCCAGCTCGCCGGCAGGCTCACAATGCGCGTGGATTTGTTGTCGAGCACCAAGCCCCAAAAGCCCGGCCAGGTGCCGGGGCTGTTGAAGGTCCACGTGGCGCCCATCCAGGCGCGCAGCGGTAGATAGAGATAGGTCGCCAAGGCACCCAGGCCGAGGCCGATGATCGCCCAGATATTCCCCCAGATGGGGCGCCAACGGCCCCAAACGAGGACCAAGAGCGCCGGCGCAATAAAGGCCACCGCTCGCTGGTGCACGACGCCCTGCGTGAGCAGCGCCGCCAGCCAGAGGAGCTCGCGGCGGCCGCCGCGCTGCCGATAGGCCAGTGCCGCGAGCATGGTGCCGATGGTCAGCGCCATGGTCATCGTGTGCACCTCAGCCAGGGAGGCGTCGACCCACCAGGAGAGCGCCAAGCCGCAGACCGCCGTGGCGCCGACCGCAGCCAGCCGCGGGGCGCCCAACGCACGGATAAAGCGATAGCTCAACGCCGCGGCGAGGGCACCCCACACCGCCGAGAAGAGCGACGCAGCCAGGGCCGGGGCCACGCCCACGAGACCCAGCAGCCAGACAAAGAGCGAGCCGAGCAGGCTGTATTGCGGGTAGCCCGTAAAGTGCAAGGTGCCCCAACGCGGCAGCGCATTCTGGATCTCGCCCACGTCGGTGGCGTAGGGTGAGCGGCTGCCGTTGATCTCGGCCTGAGCGGTGAGGGTATAGACGACCAAGAGCGCCAGCGCCAGGGCGAGGGCGACGGTGCGATCATCGCCCAACAGGCGCCGCCAACGCCGGGTTGGCTCGCCCCTGTTCACGACCTGCGCGCTGTCCGCCGCTGTGCTCACGCGCCTCCCTCTTCGCCGGTGACCTGCTGTCCCAGATGATACGCCCGACGGCCCGGCCCGACAACAGACGACCGATGGCGTAGGCCATTGGGCGCGCAGCGCAATTTGACGCTGTTTGGGGCCTATGATAGCGTGATTCGTGTAGCCTGTAGGTTACACATGCCTGGGGGGAGGATCCAGATGTCGGGACTCGCTGATCTTGTCAAGCCTGTAGCGCCTTCGACCTTGGTCAACCTGAAAGAGTATGCGTCAGAGGTGGAGGCGGTACAGCAGGAACTAGAGGGCAGCGATGCGGCCGCCCGAGTGTGGGCCAAGGATGGCACGTGGTGGGCGCCATGGGATCGGGCGGCGGCGCGAGACATCGAGGATCGCCTCGGCTGGCTCGGGCTGCCTATCGCCATGCGCAGCGAAGTGACGCGGCTCAAGGGCCTGGCTGCCGAGGCCAAGCAGGCCGGCCTGACTCGCGTCGTGCTCTTGGGTATGGGGGGGAGCAGCCTGGCACCCGAGGTGATGGCGGCCGTGCTGCCGCGCGCCAGTGACGGCGCCGAGCTGGTGATCCTCGATGCTACCGACCCCACACAGATTCGCCGCGTGGAGGCGGGCGCGCCGTTGGCCAACACGCTGTTCATCCTCGCTAGCAAGTCGGGCACGACTATCGAGACCGACAGCCTCTATGCCTATTTCCGCACCCGGCTGCAACAGGCCGTAGGCCCCGATGCCTGGCGCAGTCACTGGGTGGCCATCACCGATCCGTACACGGCGTTGGCTGAGCTGGCGGTCAAAGAGCGCTTTCGCGCCCTGTTCATCAATCCACCGGACATCGGCGGGCGCTATTCCGCCCTGTCGCTCTTTGGCCTGGTGCCGGCGGCGCTCTGCGGGATCGACATCGACGCACTGCTGGTGGCAGCACAAGACATGTATTGGGCCTGCCGCGGCACGGCGCCGATCGCCACCAATCCGGGGATGGCTCTGGGCGCGATCATGGGCGCCTGCGCCAAGGCCCGGCCGCTGCCCGTCGACAAGCTCACTCTCTTCACCTCGCCCACGCTGGCGCCGTTTGGCCCCTGGGCCGAGCAGCTCATCGCCGAGAGCACGGGCAAGGATGGCGTGGGCATCTTGCCCGTCGAGGGCGAATGCCTGGCCTGCCTGCCCAAGCTCAGTCGCGACCGGCTCTTGGTCTACCTGCGGCTCACTGGCGACGCAAACGAGGCGACCGATGCGCTGGCCCAGCGGTTGAGCGCCGCGGGGCATCCACTGGTCGTGCTCACGCTGGCAGAGCCGGTGGCGCTCGGCGCCGAGATGTACCGCTGGGAGTACGCCACGGCCGTGGCCGGCCAGATCTTGGGCATCAACCCGTTCGACCAGCCCAATGTCGAGGCGGCCAAGAAGAGCGCTCGCGCGGCGATCAGGGCCTACGAAGAGAGCCACGAGATCCCACAGCTGGCCGTAGCCCTGGCCGAGGAGGGCCTAGAGATCTCGGGGCCTGTCACGGGCGCGCAGTCGCTCGCCGAGGCCCTCGCCCAAGTGTTCAAGCCCGCGCACGAGGGGCAGTATGTGGCGGTGATGGCCTATATCGACCACTCGCCCGAACACATCGCTGGGCTGGAGGCGATCCGCAAGACGCTCGGCCGGGCGTTGGGCGTGCCCGTGACCGTGGGCTTTGGCCCGCGATTCCTGCATAGCACCGGCCAGTTGCACAAGGGAGGCGCCAACAATGGCCTCTTCCTACAGATCGTGCAAGACGAGACCGACGACCTGGCGATCCCCGGGCGGGGCTACACCTTTGGCGTGCTCAAGGCCTGTCAGGCCCTGGGCGATTGGCAGGCCCTGCAGGATGCGGGCCGCACGGTGGTGCGGGTCAATGTGGGCAGCGATGTGGCCGCTGGTCTTGCTCGGCTGAACGCCGCTTTGGCGGCGGCCCTGCGCGAGGACGTGCAGCCATGACCAAGACTTTGCTCCTCATGCGCCACGCCAAGTCGAGCTGGGCCGATCCGGATCAACCCGATGCCGAGCGCCCGCTCACTGCCCGGGGCAAGCGCGAGGCCGAACGAATGGGCCAGGAGCTGTATCGGCGAGGCCTGGCGCCCGCCCAGATCCTGTGCTCGACGGCCAAACGAGCGCGCTCGACCGCTAACCGCGTCGTCGAGGCGGCGCCACCCGACGCTGAGCCGCCTGTCGTCCTCGACAGCCGTCTCTATGCGAGCGACGCCGCGGCCTACCGACGTGTCTTGGCTGACGAGGCGCAAGGCGACACCGTGCTGCTCATCGGGCACAACCCGACGCTCGAAGAGCTGGCCAGCGCCATGGTGGGGCAGACGATGGTACTCTCGACCGCCAACGTGGTCGTAGTGAGCCTCGACCTGGCCAACTGGTGCGACCTCAATGGGCAGACACATGGCCTTTTGCTGGCGCTGCTGGCTCCGCGCGACCTCGCCATCGTGCCCTTGGAAGAGGACTAGGCTAATATGAACACGAGCGACGCCGACTTGCCGCTGACGCACGCGCCGCGGATACTCGTCATCGAAGACGAGCCGGCGTTGCTCGACACGCTCAGCTATAGCCTCAACCGGCAGGGCTACCAGGTACTCACGGCCACCGATGGGCGGCAAGGCCTGGCGCTGGCCCAGAGCGAGCATCCCGACCTGCTCATCCTCGACCTGCTCTTGCCGGGCATAGATGGCCTGGAAGTGTGCCGCACGCTGCGGCAGACCGACGATCTGCCGATCATCATGCTCACTGCACTGGCCGACGAGATCGACAAGGTCGTCGGCCTCGAGGTCGGCGCCGACGACTATCTCACCAAGCCCTTTAGTATGCGCGAGCTGCTCGCCCGCGTGCGTGCCCAGCTGCGGCGGGCGCGGCTCGTCGAAGAGCGCGCAGCGGCGGCCATTGCCAAGCCACCACGCGCCAGCCACCGCCTGCTGTTTGGCGACCTGGTCATCGACGAAGACCGTCACGAGGCGACGCGCGCCGGTCAGCCGCTCGACCTAAAGCCCAAGGAGTACGAGCTGCTGCTCTTCTTGGCGCGCCATCGAGGCATCGTGGTTTCGCGCGACCTGATCCTCGAACAGGTGTGGGACTGGAGCTATACCGGCGGCAGCCGCACCGTAGATGTGCACATCCGCTGGTTGCGCGAAAAGATCGAGGACGACCCCTCGCACCCAACCCGTATCGTCACGGTGCGTGGCGTCGGCTATCGCTTTGAGGGCTAGGAGGTAGCCGTGCACATGCAGCATGTCCGCTGGCGCATCGCGATCCCCTACATCGTGCTGGTCTGCCTGGTGGTGCTCACCCTCGCTCTGATCACGGGGCAGCTGCTGCGGCAGAGTGCCCTGGCACAAGAGAAAGAAGAGCTCTTGCTCCAGGCGAGCGTCTTGGCGCGCGATGTGCGGGAGCCGCTCGCCGAGGGCGATGTGGCGACGTTGGGCAGCCTGGCCGCTGAGTATGCTGAGATCCTCGGCGCACGCCTCACGATCGTGGCCGCCGATGGGCGCGTGCTGGCCGACACGCAGAACACGCCGCTCACGATGCAGAACCATCTCTATCGACCCGAGATCCAGCAGGCGCAGGCCACGGGCCAGGGCACGGCCGTGCGCAACAGCGACACGCTCGATGTCGCCATGATCTATGCCGCTGTGCGCGTCGATGCGCCCCCGAGCCAGTCCGCCGATGGATCGAGTGCGGGCCAGGCCCTGGGCTATGTGCGCGTGGCCGTGCCCGAGCGTGACCTCTCGGAGCAGCTGGGCGAGCTGCGCCGCACGCTGGTCACTGTTGCCGTCGTCGCCGCACTCTTTGCCCTGGCCCTCGCGGTGGTCATCGCCGAGAGCACCTCGCGGCCCATCCGGCGCCTCTCGGCCTACGTGCGGCGGCTGGCCCAGGGCGAGCTCGATCAGCCGGTGTTGCCCACCTCCACCGACGAGGTCGGCCAGCTCACCGCCGACACCATGGAGATGGCACGGCGCCTGCGCGACACGATCGCGAGCCTCAACGCCGAGCGCGCTCAGCTCTCGGCTGTGCTCGACCAGATGGCCGATGCCGTGCTCCTCACCGATCGAGAGGGTGCGGTGATCCTGCTCAACCCGGCGGCCCAGACGCTGTTGCACACCAGCCAAGAGGCTAGCCTGGGGCGTTCGTTCACCCAGGTGGTGCGCCAGCACGAGCTCAGCGCTGTCTGGAGCGCCGCGAGAGACGCGCACGAGCAGCGTGCCGAGGTCGTCGATCTCGGCGAGCAGCTGTGGCAGGTGATCGTGCGCCCACTCGATGCCGTCGAACCGGGCGCCTGTCTGGTGCTCTTGCAGGACCTCACGCCTCTTCGCCGCTTTGAGGGCCTGCGCCGCGAGTTTGTGAGCAACATCTCGCACGAGCTGCGCACACCCCTGGCCAGCTTGCGCGCCCTGGCCGACACCCTGCACGACAGCGCGCTGGACGACCGGCCGGCTGCCGAGCGCTTTCTCGGCCGCATGGATGACGAGATCGACGCCCTGACGCAGATGGTCGAAGAGTTGCTCGAGCTATCGCGCATCGAGTCGGGCCGGGTGCCGATCCGCCTCGAACGCATCGCTGTGGCCGCTTTTGTGGAGCCGGCCGTCGAGCGACTGCGGCCGCAGGCCGAGCGAGCGCAACTCAATGTGCAGCTCGACCTGCCCGCCACCCTGCCCGCGGTGTTGGGCGATGAGCAACGGCTCCAGCAGGTGGTCACCAACCTGGTGCACAACGCGATCAAGTTCACCCCCGCTGGCGGCGCGATTCGAGTGACTGCGCGCACGGAGGGCGATCAGGTGGTCGTCTCGGTGAGCGACACGGGTATCGGCATCCCCGCCGAGGCGCAGGCGCGGATTTTCGAGCGCTTTTACAAGGCCGATCGTTCGCGCTCGAGTGGCGGCACCGGGCTAGGCCTGGCCATCGCCAAGCACATCGTCCTCGCCCACGGCGGGCGCATCTGGGTCGAGAGCGTCGAGGGCCAGGGGAGTCGCTTCTCGTTCACCGTGCAGGCCGCCCCTCGTTCCAAAGCGGTTTGACATCGCCTTAACCCACTGTCGCTGGCGCTGTTAACATCACGGCGCTATCATCACCCATAGCAGGGCCGGTCTGCCGATGTAGCCGACCGCCTGAAGGAGAGTGCTCATGCTCCGCGTACCCACACGACACAATACGCGCCTGCAGACGCTGATGGACGCCGTCAACGCCGACGCCGAACTGGCGCAGCTCTACAAGTGCGCTAACACCAACGCCGTCGATCGTGGGGGGATGAACGACCATGGTGAGGTGCACATCCAGATCGTCGCCAACGCGGCCTTGCGCCTGTTGCGGCTTCTGCTCGATGCGGGCATCAAGCCCAATATCGTGACCAACTATGGCCTCGAGACGGCCGACGCCGAGGTGGTCGTGGTGCTGGCGGCGTGTCTGCACGACATCGGCATCGCCATCCACCGGCATGATCATGAGCAGCACAGCCTCACGCTTGCCTATCCCAAGGCCAGGCAGTTGCTCACGCCGCTGTATGCTGAGCCGACGCTGACGATCCTCACCTCTGAGGTGCTGCATTGCATCTCGGCGCACCGCTCGGATGTGGGCTGCCTGACGATCGAGGCCGGCATCGTCAAAGTGGCCGATGCGCTCGATATGACCGAGGGGCGCTCGCGCATCCCCTTCGAGGCGGGCCAGGTGAACATCCACTCGGTGTCAGCCATGGCTATCAAGTCCGTCGCGATCGAAAAGGGCGAGGAACGCCCTGTGCGCATCGACGTGCTCCTCGATAGCACCGCCGGCGTGTTTCAGGTGGACGAGCTGTTGCGGCGCAAGCTGCAGAACTCGACGCTCGCGCCGCTGGTCGAAGTGGTGGCGCGCCTGCAACGCGTCGACGGCCCGCAAGTGCTTCAAGTCTATCGCCTATAGGGCTGGGCATTCACTCATTACCAGGGGGTAGGACGATGCTTCGCAAAGGGCTAGAGAGAGATCTGCAACGGATGCAGGATGAAGTGGTGCTTCTGGCGAGCATGGTCAAGCGCGCCATCCACGACGCTGTGGTGGCCCTGCAGCATCAAGACCTGGCCGCGGCCGAGCGCATCATGGACGCCGACCAAGAGATCAACCGCAAGCGATTCGATACCGAGTCTGAGGTGCTCGTCTTGATCGCCAGGCAACAGCCCATGGCGGGCGACCTGCGCATCCTGGCGGCGGTGCTCGAGATCGTCACCGAGCTAGAGCGCATGGGTGACTATGCCAAAGGCATCGCCAAGATCACCCTGCTCATGGGCCACGAGCCGCCGATCAAGCCACTGGTAGATATTCCGCGCATGGCCGACCTGGCCCTGGGCATGCTCGACCGCGCAATCGATGCCTTCTTGCGACGCGACGTGGCGCTCGCTCGCTCGATCCCTACAGAAGATGACCTCGTCGACGATCTCTATAACCAGGTGAACCGTGAGCTGCTGGCGCTGATCTTGGCCAACCCACGCAACATGGAACAGGCCAACTATCTCACCTGGGCGGCGCACAATCTCGAACGCGCTGCCGACCGCGTAACCAACATCTGCGAGCGCGTGGTCTTTATGGTGACGGGCGAGATGAATGAGCTGGATCAGCCCCCCGCGGAGGGCGAGGAGAAGCCACAGCAACTCTGAGCGGCATGACTGCGTATCGAGAGCAGACCGATGGAAGCGAGCGCAGGAGGCCGAACGATGGGGGATAGCAAGCGCAGCGCCGAGGAGTGGCGTGCTCTGTTCAATCAGATGGGCGATCAAGTGCGGCGCGATGCGGCGCGCACAGTCGGTGCCCCCGAGGACGCCGACTGGAAGGCCATCGGCCGCAAGACCGATGACGCTGCCCGCCGCAAGGCTGCCAAGGCTGTAGGCATGGCCGAGGACGCAGGGTGGGACGAGATCGGTCAGGCGATCGAGCGCTCGTCGCGCAGCGGCATCGCCCGCATCGTGGGCGCGACGCCCGATGCCGACTGGTCGGCGATCGGCCAGCGGGTCGAGACCAAGGTCGACGCCTTTCTCAAACGGGTGTTCGCCCCGCCCAAGCAACAGGGGGCGTCAGCGGACGAAAGCGATGAGGTGGTCGACCCCTGGGCCTGACCCATCACCGGCTAGAACGGCCAGCCGCGAGTGCGTACTCGCGGCTGGATTCTCCATCTTGCATTCCCAGAGGGGCGTCAGCGCAACAAGCCGTCCAGGTAACCCGCGGCATAGAGCGCCTCGCTCTGCAGATCCGGGCCCCAGTTGCACTCGATAGAGACTGCGCCCTGATAGTCGATGGCCAACAGCTCATCGAATAGCTCGCTGAGCGGATAATGTCCATACCCTGGATAGCGGCGCTCTTCGCCACTGAGGTGCACATGCACGAGCCAGTCGCCGACCTCGCGCAGCACCTCGAAAGGCTCGTGCTCCTCAACCATGTGATAGATGTCGGCCAACACGCGCACGCCCGGCCGGCCCACATCTCGCGCGAGGCGCAATGCCTCGCCGACGCGGTTGATGATGTTCGACTCGGGGCGCCGCAGCCCCTCGACGGCGAACACGACGCCGCGCTGCTCACCCTCGTTGGCGGCTAGGGTCAGCACGCGCACCAGCTGATCCCAAGCCTGCGTGCGCGCAAAGCCCTCGGGCACGTGCCGTGCACCACCACTGCCAAAGACCAGCACCTTGGCGCCCAGATCGGCGGCGCGGTTCACCACGCGATGCAGATAGAGCGCGACCACATCCCAATCCACCTGGTCGCCGGTGAGCCTGAGCTGCGCCGGAAACAGCACGTTGAAGGCGCGCACGGGGAGCGGGCTAGCCGCCAATGCGGCCCGATTCGGCTCATAGGCCGCGTCATCTTCCAGCCCGCAGAGCATCCGCGCCCCAGGAGGCTCAATAAAGTCATAGAAGGGCTGCAACCGTGCCACATTGTCCGGCGTGGCACTCACACCCAGCTTGAATGGTCTTGGCATTGTCCGTGGCTCCTTTCGCTGCCCAACTCAGACGGTCACCCACTGTCGGTCGCGCCCAGAGCGCAGCGCAGCCTGCACATTCATCACCTGTAGCAGGTGCAGGATATTCATCCGCCCGACCGGCGCGCCCGCCAGCAGTACCTCGCAGAAATAGCGCAGAGCGCCCAAATAGCCGGCCTCTTCCAGGGCCGACGCGCCGGCGCGCACGCCCGCCGTTTGTTGCGTCCACCCGCCAGTGGCGCCGCTCTCTTGGGCGAGATGGAGGCCGTCTTCCACACGCCACAGGCGGTCTGCCGTGCGCACAGTCAGCGCCTCGGTGGCCGCTGCCCCGGCGGGGCGCACCGAGAGCTGCAGCTGGCCCACTAGCCCCGTAGCGTAGCCAAGCGTCATGGCGAGGCCTTGCTTGTCGCTGTGCCACAGCCACTGCACCGAGTTGGCCTCGCCAAAGAGGTCGGTGAGCAACGCAATGGGGTGGGGGAGCAGGCCGAGCAGATCCGTGCCCAGGTCGAGGGGCGCTGCGCTCGCCGCGCTGGGCAAGGCGCACCAGAGCGAGTAGGTCGTCGGCTTGAGCTTGGCCCCTTCCAGCGCCGCCTTGAGCGCGCCATAGCCGGGCATGAACGGCCGACGATAGCCGGCCATGAGGTAGGCGCGCCCCCTGAGGGCCGCGTCGGTGTATTGCTTGCTGACCTGCGAGGCGAGGCCGGCCGCCGGAGCATCGATCCAGGCGTGAACGCCGCCGGCTAGTGCGGCCGCGGCGACGTCGACATAGGGCACGGTGCCGTCGGCTGCGAGCGGCAGAGAGACGATGACGGCGCGCAGGTGCTCTTTTTCGAGCAACGTCTCATGATCGGGGTAAAAGCGCTGTGCGCCGCACTGCTTGGCCACCTGCATGCCCCGACGCCGGTCGGGGTCGGCCACAGCCACGAGGTCGATGGGCAGGTACCGCAGGCAGGGCACGATATAGTGCGCCGAATGGTCACCCGCACCGATGAGCGCCACCGGCAAGCGCTCGGGATAGTCATAGCTAAAGCGATAGTCTGCGCTGACCATGGCGGCCTCCCTCGCTCAGTTCTGCGCCTGCCCCGTCCGGCCAAGCAGCGTGGCGATGCCAAAACCCGCCGCCAGCACGAGCGGCAACACCCACATCGGCTCCGTCAGCGTGCCGGTCGGCCGCAGCGCATAGATCGAGCCCAAGATAAGGCCCAACACGCCATAGTAGGCCACGGCCGGCGAGCGTTGGATAAAGAGCTCGATGGACTTGGCAAAGGTCACCATGCCCAAGACCACGGCCACCGCCGTCGTCAACAAGGGCAGCCACTCGATCTGCAAGTGCGTCAGCGCGCGGAACGCCTCGAGGATGGGTTGGTAGACACCGCCGACGATGAGCACTGTCGAGCCATCCATCCCCGGCGTCACGCTGGCCCCTCCGCCCAAGAAGCTGATGAGCAAGTTGTAGCCCAGGCCAGCGGGCCGCTTGAGGTCCTGAATGGTCAGGCGTGCGCCATTGGCCACACGTGTCTCCAGCGACTTGACCAAGACGACCAGTGCGATGCCCACCAACGCGGCGGCTACGCGGCCGAGCGTGGGGCGCATGTCGCCATGGAGCCGCAATACGGAGGGGATGGTGCCCAGCAACAGCCCCATAAAGAACACACTGGTGGCCGTGGGGAACCGTTCGAGAAAGCCGACGATGACCACCGCCGCGACCAACATGCC
>JBDKSN010000025.1:0-6297 GCA_039680625.1 Anaerolineales bacterium
GCCATGATGCGCACCGTCTGCAAACCCTCCAGATCCTGCTGCACTTCCTCTGGCGTCGAGCCATGCACCATCACCCAGTAGCGCGACGAGATCACCGGCATCTCGGAGATCGTCAGATACTTGAGCAGCTGGTCGAGAGCTGCGGTAGTGCCCGCCCGGCGGGCCGAGACAACGCAGGCAGCTGGTTTGAGCCGAAAACAGTTCAGCCCGGCCGACCCATTGGCATAGAACACGCGATCCATGAACGAGGTCATCGCGCCACCCGCCGCGGCATAGTGCACCGGCGAGCCAAACACAAAGCCATCGGCATCGCCCGCGATGGCTAAAAAGTCATTGACTCGATCGTCGAACACGCAGCGCCCGGCCCGGGCGCAATGCCCGCAGGCAGTACAGCCCGCCAGCGGCGCCGTACCAAGCCCAAAGATCTCGCTCTCGATGCCCTCAGCATTGAGGGTCTTGGCCGCTTCGGCGAGCGCCGTATAGGTGCAACCTCGGGGATGCGGGCTGCCGTTGACCAATAGTACACGCACTTTTCCCCTCCTCATTCTAGGTCTTGTGCGACGATATCACGACGATTGAGCTCAACGCCTGGCACGATGGAGTCTGGAATGACCTAGCCATCTCAACGCCGCTCGCCCATGTCCGCCTAAGGCGCTACATGCACACGGCCATGCAACGGGCGCCCGACAGCCAGCGCAGCGCGCGCGGCTGCGCAGTCGAGGCCGAGCAAGTTGATTCCCTGGTCAACCGTGTAGGTGAACACCCGTTCCATGTCGTTGTACTCAGGCTGTGACATCGCCACCGCGTACACACCGCGCATCTCGGCCACCTGGGGTAAGTAGTGGTCGCCGCGCCCACAAAAGTGCAGCGCGCCGCCGCCAAAATGGTCGAACAGGCGCTGATCATAAGGGCGCACGAACTCGGCGAACATCGCTGGCGACAGGTTCATAGCCGAGTCGTCACGCAGCATGATATTGCCACGATGGTAATAGCCCCAGTGAGCGTTGCCCTCGGGGTGGAAGGGCACGATTTGCTGCCAGGCCTCGAGCGCGCGAACATAGGTCTGAGTGACCAGTTCGAGCAGGGCGTGGACGAGCGCCGGTCGGTCGAACAAGGCCAGAAACACACTCGAGCCCCACAACAGCTCGACGACATCGAACGGCCCTTGGAGGTCGGGGTGATAGATGAACACCTGCGCGCCAATCTGGGGATACTGCGCGGCGATCTCGGCGTAACGCGCACCCATGGCCAACACTTGCGGCATCATCCCCTGCGAAAGGTCAGGCACACCGGCATCGACCAGCCGCTCGATGGCCGCCACATCACCCAAAGGCCAGGTGGTGGGCAGGGTGTCGAGCTCATCAGCCATGATCAGAGGGCGTGCTCCGAACAGCGACGGCAAGATGCCGGTGCCATAGTTGGCACGCACGTTGAGCAATAAGCCGTCGGCCATCTCGAGGGAGCGACTACAGGCCAGATACTGCTGAAGCGCCATCAGGTCCGGATCGGCGAGAGCGGCGTTCACCGGCACGTGCATAGGCCACTGGACTCTCGCAGGATTGAGCGCGCTGCGCCGCGGCGAGAACAGCTCGCCCGTGAACTGGCCAGCGCTGAACGCCTGCCACGCGTGTAGCAACCCACTTTCTTCGACCAAGTCGAGGCGCTCCTCGAGGTCAGCCAGACAGGCCTTGAGCCAGTCGGCAGGCCTGGAATAGGTACACATAGGGTCAAGCATCGATCGCTCCTTGGTCGGATCGGGCCTATTGTAGCACGGCTAGAGGCTTTGTGCAGCGTAGCTGCCTGCCGTGCGCTTGTTGCACTAGCCTTGCTCCGTCAGCATACATATACTGCTGGCAAGCGATATCCTGTCCGAGGGAGGTCGACATGTCGGGGAACGCTTTCGATGATCAGACCCGCGCCGCTTTGCTGGCCATGCAGCGTGAAGAGATCACCGGCCAGCGCATCTATGCGCGGTTGGCCGATATCACCCGCGATGAGCACAATCGCGGCGTACTACACCGGATCGCCGTCGAAGAGGCCCGCCACTATGAGACGCTCCATACCCTGACCGGGGCTAGCGTACAGCCGCATGGCTGGCGAGTGACGCTGTTCTACTGGCTGGCGCGGCTATTTGGCCTGACCTTTGGGATCAAGCTCATGGAGCGCAGCGAAGAGTCCGCACAGGCGCAATACAGCGCCTATCGCGACCAAGTGCCCGGCCTATCGGCGATCCAGGCCGACGAAGAGCAGCATGAGCGTGAGTTGGTGGGCATGCTCGACGAAGAAGCGCTGCAGTATGCCGGATCGGTGGTGTTGGGCCTGAACGACGCCTTGGTCGAGCTGACGGGCGCGCTGGCTGGCTATAGCCTCGCCTTTCAGAACACGCGCGTCATCGCCCTGACCGGTCTGATCACGGGCATCTCGGCTTCGCTCTCGATGGCGGCCTCCGAGTACCTGTCTACGCGCGCGGAAGGTGGGCCACAGAGCCCGGCCAAGGCGGCCATCTATACAGGTATCGCCTATGTGCTCACTGTGGCGTTGCTCGTGTTGCCTTATTTCCTCTTTGCGCACTATCTCGTCTGTCTAGCGACAACCCTCATCGTAGCCGTGTTGATCATCGCCTTGTTCAATTACTACCTCGCCGTGGTGCGCGACCTGCATTTCCGACAGCGGTTTGCCGAGATGGCGCTGATCTCGTTGGGCGTGGCGGCGCTGTCATTCGGCATCGGCTATTTGGTGCGGGTGCTATTCGGTGTCGAGGTGTGACGGAGCAACCCAAGGTCAAGCAGCAGTATACCTTTTCGTCCGATGGGTTTGGCAGCGGCTCCTTTGTGAACCCTATTCCACGGTGGTAGAATGCCACACAATGCACGGTGAAGGGTGACCATGACCAGCCGAGCTAGCTCCACCCCCTGGCGAGTGCCCGAGCCTGCCGAGATCGCTCGGTGGGCGCGCGAGCGTCGGGCCGCGCTTGGTGATTGGTTGCGCGCTCCGGGCAATGGCTGGCTGGCTGTGCTGCTGGCGCTGGCCCTGTTGGCTCGTCTGTCAGCGCTCGATCTCGCCCCCTTTGGTTCTGAGCAAGCGCAGTGGCTAGCCCAAGCGCGCGCCGTATCGATGCCCCTGGACGCCGAACAGCTGCAGGCCGCCGATGCCGTGCCCGCGCCTGGGGTGCTCACGGCGCTCGTGGCGCTGGGCGCGGGGCACTCGGGAGATGCGCGCGGCGCCGTCGCGTTGCTGGCCCTGCTCCAATGGGGCGCCTTGGTTGCCCTGGCCCTACAGACCGCCCGGAACCTAGGTCAGACGCCTGCCTTGGTCGTCGCGGGCGCTCTGGGGTTGAGCCCTTGGGCTGTCTACCTCGCGCACAATCTGACACCTGCATCGCTGACTCTGACCGTGAGCCTCTTGCTGCTCGCCGTGCTTCTGTCGGCGGTCCTCGACCGCAACGGCTGGGCTTGGGCGGTCTCAGCGCCCCTGATCGCGCTAGCACTGACCAATGATCCTCACACCTTGGCCTTGGGGCTGGTATGGCTGGCCGCCATCCTCTTGTACTATGATCGCGTGCGCTGGGCACAGCTGGCGGTGGGCGTGGCCGTGGCAGCGGTGGTGCTGCTGGGCACGAACCTAGGGCAGGCGCTGCTAGGTGCATTGGTTTCGAGCACTCGCGACGCCTCGGGCGGCTATGTGGAGCACCTGATCGGCATCGTTCGACAGAGCGTGAACCTGTTGACTGGCCGTGACCTCGCCAGCCTCACGGCGCCTTCCGAAGCTGGCCCCCTTCTGGCGCATCCCTGGGCCAACGGCCTGCGTCAGCTCGGCGGGTTGGCCTGTTGGGTGGCGCTGCCCTGGTCGGCATGGCAGGCCGTGCGGGGCTGGAGCCGCTGGCAAGATCGCGACAAGGGCCCTGAACGCTCCTTGCTCGCTCTTTGGCTTTGGCTGCCCCTGCTGCTCAGCCGGCGACTCGACGCGAGCACGCCCGCTGGCGTAGCGCTGTCGGCCACAGGCCTGATCATCTTGCCCGCCACGGCGGTCGCGGTAGGCTTGCTCTTGGCGCGCCTGCCCGAACAGTTGCGCCGCGCGGGGCTGCTCTCCTGGCGCTGGGTGGTGCGTGGCCTCGTGGGGTTGGGCGGGCTGGGCCTAGCCCAGAACCTGGTCGCGGCGCTGGCTTTGCCCTGGCTTGCTGCCCATCAGGACATGCACCTTGGCTACGGCGCGCCCTACCGTCCCTGGCGACTGACGCAAGAGCTGGTGGCGCGCGGGTTGTCACGCGCTCAAGCCGACCAGCTGTGGGTTGTGGGGTCAGGCTGGCCAGTGGCTACAGCCGAACAGCTGTTTGCCCCTGCCGCCGTGCTGCCCGATGAACGCGCCCAACTATTGCCCGCGGCACGGCCGGCACTTTATCTGCTCTGGCAGGACGCCAAGCAAGAGGCCGTTGACAGCGTACTCGAACGACTCGGCTCACGCGAGCTGGGCAGCGTGTCTTTCCCCGATGGCAGCAAGGCGTTGGTTTGGGAGCTGCGCGAGCGCTCGCCAGAGGAGTTACTGGCGCTGGCGTCACGTCGCGTCGAGGTTCACTTTGACGCCGGTATGGTGCTGGTAGGCTATGAGTGGCCGGCCGATGCAGCCTGTGGCACCGAACTCACCCTGGCTACATACTGGACTTTCGAGAACCTGTCGACCCAAGATCAGACTGCGAGGTATGCCGTGCACCTCGCCCTGATAGCGCCCGATGGACGCCAGCTCGTTTGGTCTGAACCCCTCGCGCTAGCGGGCACCTACTGGCAAGAGGGCCTGCTGCTGCGCCAAGAGTCCACTGTCGCCCCACCTGAAGACTGGCCCACAGGTGAGTCAACACTCTATGCTGAGGTGCACCGTGCTCCCGATGGCCAGCCGGTGGCCATCCTCGCAGCGCCGACGCGGCCGGGATACTCCACCGCCCCGCTCGGCCAGGTGACCATCAACCCAGCAGTGGCCCCCTAGTACGCCCCTAAAAGTCGAGATGCCCGTTGTCCGAACCAGTACGCGGCCAGAAGCGCTCGCGGACCGCCGAGACTGCCTGCAACACCAAGAAGACGGCGACTGTCGCCACCGAAGCGAGCACATAGAGCCCCATACCCACCGAATAGCCGATGGCCGCCGCCGCCCACAGGCTAGCCGCAGTGGTCACCATACGCACCCGCCCCTTGGATTGGAGGATGATGCCACCCCCCAGGAAACCGATGCCGGTGGCGATGGCCGACATCGAGCGCACTACGTCCGCGCTGCTACCGGTGATCTCGGCCGCCTCGCCTGCAGCCATGACATAGATAGCCGCGGCCAGGCTGACCAGCATGTTGGTGCGCAAACCAGCGGGCTTGTCGTGCAGCTCGCGATCGAGCCCAATGATGCCCCCCAACAAGAGGGCAATGCCAATCTTGATGAGATAGTCCCAAGACCAATACATGATCGCCTCCCCGAGTCTGTGTGCGCATGGTAGGGCAAGCGAGTCGGCTCCGCAAGGCCCTTCACGAGAGGGGCTGGCTCGCCTAGGCCGTGGCGGCCAGCTCTTGCTCGAAGGCGTCTAGCAGCATGTCCAAGATCTCGCGATTGTTCCCTATTTTGCGCGTCACTATCACCAGATTGACGTGCTCACCGCAGGTTGTCAGCACGAGCTGGATCGAGGGATCTTGGGCGCGGCTCAAACACGCCGTCAGATAGGCGTTGGTGGCGGGCACGCCCAGGCTCAATCGTGTGGGGTCGATCTGGCCTATATTGTTAAAGGGCGGAGCGCCGGCGCCGCGCCTGGGTCGCGGCCTGGCCGCCATCTTCCGCTGGAGCCGACGACGGAACAGCGGCGAACGCATCTTGGCACCAAGCACGAGCATGGCGAGCATCGGTGGCTCTTGCTTGACGCGCTCCATCGCCGCGTGCACCAGGGCCACGGTGTCGTCGAATGTCGCGCCTAGCTCTGTGCCAATATTGACCAGAGCGGGCTGGGCGAGGTTGGCGATCGCGCCGGCCTGACGATCCGGCAGTCGCCTACGATGATTGACGTGTGTCATCAGCGTCAACGGCGTACCTGCGGGCGGCTGAGCCAGGCGATAGACAGCGCGATAGTGCGCGGCGAGGAACACATCGTTGACGGTGACGCCATGCGCCTTAGCATAGGCGCGGACAGTCTCCAGGCGACCAGCAGGCAGCTCACGCGCCACCAAGATGCCCGGGCCTGAGCCCTCTGCCGGTTGCGGCAGACTCCAGCCCGAGGTTTCGAGGAAGCGGAACGGCGGCGGAGATTGTAGCGCCCGACGGATCTCGGCGAGG
>JBDKSN010000026.1:0-44031 GCA_039680625.1 Anaerolineales bacterium
CGCGTCAGCGACTTGATATGCATGCCGGTCACGGCGACCATCTCGGCCAACAACTCGCCCTTGGTGCGGCGATCGGCAAGCTGGTAACGTTCGTATTGCACTTGCAGGTAGGCGTAGCGTTTGTCGAAGGCCATCTTCTTGGTCGGCATGGTTCCTCGGTAACATTTTCAAATGAGTGAACCATACCCCTTCGGTAACATTTTAGGCGAGTGAACACAAGGGCTTTATCGTGCAGCGATGGGGCCTATAATGGGAGCATGACCACATCGGTCGAGCCCCCTACAAACGAGCACAGCGCTCCTCAGCCGCGCGCACGTTGGTTCCGGCGTCGTCGGCGGCTGCGTCTGCGGCAGGCGGGTTTGCGCACGCAGCTGCTCTTGTCCACTGCGTTGCCCGCCGCGTTGCTCATGATCGCCGTCGCCACTGCTGGGCTTCGGGCCTTTACGCGTGTCACCCAACAACTCGTAGAAGATCGCGATGCCGAACTGGTCGCCCTTTCGGCCAGTCAAGTGGCCGACCATTGGGCCGAGACCCTGTTACTGCTCTCGCAAGTAGCCGCGACGGATGAGATCCGTGGCGGAGACCCAGTGAGCGCCAAGCAGATCCTCACGGCAAACGACGCACTTCTCCGCCGCTTTGATGCCCTGCTGCTCACCGACGCGAGCGGCAGTGTTCTGGCCAGCACTTTGCCAACCCCGCTCGACAGCCTGGGCAGCCAACCCGTCTTTCAGGGCGCCCGCGACAACCGCCGGGCCGTCCGCTCGGGGTTGCTGAGCTCTGACCAAGGCGAGCAGTTCATCCTGGTAGCGGTGCCTGTCTATGATCAGACGCGGCGGTTTGGCGGATGTCTCGTGGGGGTTTGGCGCCTTGGCGGCGAGGGCATCGCCGCGCCCCTGCGCCTAGTGCGCGCTGGCTCGGGTGCCTTCGCCTACTTGGTCGATGGAGATGGGCGTGTCTTGTGGCATCCTCAGGCGAGTCTAGTGGGTGCCGACATGTCTCAACACCCCGCTGTGATCAAGGCACTGGCCGGGCAGAGCGGTGCTGAGACGGTCCAAGAACGCTCAGACACCGTGGTCGTGGGCTACAGCCCCATCCCAGCCAACGCCCTCAACAGCTCCTTGTTCTCTGACCCCAGCTGGCAGAACTGGACGCTGCTGGTGAGCGAACGTTGGGAAGACATCACCTCGCCGTTCCGGCCATTGTTTGCGCTGGTGTTGGTGCTCATCGTTGGCTTGGGGGTGTTGCCTTTGCTGGTGCTCGCCATCAGCAGCCAGCGAGTCATCGCGCCGCTGCAGACCCTCGTCGCCCAAGTCGACCGAGTAGCCTCGGGCGAGTTCAGCACTCAAGTGTCGATCGACCACGGTCCGAGCGAGGTGCACAACCTCGAAGTCAAGTTCAACGACATGGTAGAACAACTGCGCCGCTACCAGGCCGACATTCAGAACTATGTCACCTCGGTGATCAACAGCCAAGAAGAAGAGCGCAAGCGCATCGCCCGCGAGCTGCACGATGAGACCGCGCAGACCCTCATCGTGCTCGGTCGGCGCATCGAAGACGCCCAAGAGCATTGCACTGACCCCGAACTGGCCGCCTCGCTAAGCGAACTCCGTGACATGGTCGATGACACGCTCCGGGGCGTGCGGCGCTTTACCAGCGACCTGCGCCCCCCCCTGCTCGAAGAGCTTGGACTTTCCAACACCATCGAAATCCTGGGCAGCCGCACCGCCCGAGAAGACAATCTCGACGTCGCCGTGGAGATCATCGGTGAGCCCAAGCCCCTGCCCCCCGAGCACGAGTTGGCCTTGTATCGCCTCGCCCAAGAAAGCCTGAGCAACGTTCGCCGACATGCCAGCGCTAGCCACGTCGATCTCATCCTGCGGTACGAGGCCGACCAAGTCACCCTCTCGATTACCGACAACGGCATAGGCTTTGACGTGCCGCCCGACACGTCGGCACTCGTCGCTGGCGGACGGCTGGGGCTTATGGGCATCTATGAGCGTGCACGCCTGCTTGGCGGCACTGCCAAGATCAGCTCCACGCTTGGTCAGGGCACCAGCGTCGACGTCACTTTGCCCATCGACAACCCCTCCTGATATATGTCGCATAGCTCCTGACCACGCGGCTATCAGCATAAATGCGCAGCGATGAATGGCCTGTTTGGCGGATGGACTATGGCCCTACTGCCTGTATGATAGGGTCGTAGCAGGAAGGAAACGACGGCTTTCCTGTAACAGGCTGAAATCCCTCCGGCGTGGGATCAGCACTCTTCTCCTCCTTGGTTTGGCGGGCCTTGAAGACCGCATTGGGCGGCGGTCAGCAAGGCCCGCCGGCGTTTCCCCCCTACACCCTTTGGCTGCCCGCCCGAAGGCCTTGTCGCCACTTCCTGACGCCCTATAATGTCCTCGACACATCATCACCGGCGCATGGGGGGCGCGACGATGGCATCCATTCGCATCTTGATCGCTGATGATCACGCGGTGGTCCGCGAAGGCACCCGCCAGATACTGGACCGCGAGCCAGACATGGAGGTGGTGGCCCAGGCCAGCGATGGGCAAGAGGCTGTGGAGCTGGTGCTTCAACAACATCCACGGGTGGCCGTGCTGGACATTAGCATGCCCCGCATGAACGGCATCGAGGCGACCCGCAAGATCAAAGAGCTCGCTCCGCTCACGGCCGTCCTCGTGTTCACCGCCTATGACTATGATGAGTATGTCTTCGCCATCCTCGAAGCCGGAGCAGCCGGCTATCTGCTCAAGAACTCGCGTAGCAGTGAGCTGGTCGAGGCGGTGCGCCGCGTGGCAGCCGGCGAGTCTGTACTCCACCCCGCCATCGCCACCAAGGTGCTGAGCCGTGTCTCCAAGCACGAAACACCGGCCGACACACAACCTGCCGAGGTGCTCACTGAGCGAGAGCTGGATGTACTGCGGTTGGCCGCTCAGGGCCTATCGAACCGCGAGATCGCCGATCAGCTCATCGTCAGCCCGCGCACCGTTCAATCGCACATGGCCAACATCTTTGGCAAGCTGAACGTGGGCTCGCGCACCGAGGCCGTCATGGTCGGGCTCAAGCGCGGCTGGATAACCCTCGGTGAACTACAGGGCGACTAGCTGGCGGCCCGTTCTCCTTGCCTCTGGCGGCGCCGTCGTCTATAATGGGTAAACGTCCATCCTGAGTGTCGGCCGATGAAGATTCTGGCAGTAAGTGATACTGTGTCGGGCCAACTGACGGCCTCGGTCATCCCCGAGCGTTTCCGGAATGTCGACTTGGTCCTCTGCTGCGGCGACCTTCCCCTGGACTACATGGAGCATCTGGTCGATTGCATCGGCAAGGGGACGCTTTTCTATGTCAATGGCAACCACGTGCAAAAGGGCGTGTTGCAGGCCGACGGCTCACAGAAGCTGGATGCCGAGGGCTGCATCGACATCCATCGGCGCATCGTCAACTACAAAGGGCTGTTGATCGGCGGGCTGGAGGGTTCGATGGCCTATAACCGCGGGCCTCACCAATACAGCGAGTTCCACATGAGCTTGGTAGCTCTCTCGCTGGTGCCCAAGCTGCTGCTCAACCGACTGCGCTACGGTCGTAGCGTAGACATCATGATCAGCCATGCGCCCCCGCGTGGCATTCATGACCAGCCAGACCGCTGCCATACCGGGTTTGGCGTCTTCCTCCGCCTCATGCGCCGCTATCGTCCGCGCTACTGGCTGCATGGGCACGTACATCTCTATCGACAAGACGCGGTGCGTACGACGCGTTACTTGGATACCACGGTCACCAACGTCTATGGCTTTCAGCTCATCGAGATCGACGACGCGCTCTTGACCTCCTCCCGTCGCCAACGCCGCGCCTCACCCGTCAAGTAGCGCCTCTACCTCAACTGGAGGGATTCTATGGAGCGCGACCAACTCTGGCACCTGGCAGAGGCCAATCGAGAACGGATCATCACTTATTGCCAAGAGCTCGTACGCATTCCCAGCCTCACGGGCGAAGAGGGGCGCGTGGCCGAGTACGTCCTCCAGAGCATGGAGGCTTTCGGCTACGATGAGGCGCTGGCCGACTCGGCAGGCAATATCATTGGGCACATCCGCGGCGGCCCAGGTCGCTCGACGTTGCTCCATGCGCACCTCGACGTGGTAGACGCAGGCAATGCTCGTCGCTGGACCGAGGCGCCCTATAGTGGCGCGCTGCGCGACGGTTACATCTGGGGTCGCGGCGCTGCCGATGACAAAGGTTGTGTAGCCGCAGAAGTCCTGGCGGGCGCTCTGCTCAAAGAGGCCGGATTTGTTCCTGCCGGCGATGTCTATGTGAGCGCCGTCGTGGGCGAAGAGGTAGGCGGCCTCGGTTCGCGCCATCTAGCCGCGTCGTTCCACCCCGACCTGGCCATCATCGGCGAGCCGTCGTCCAACACGCTGCGCCGCGGCCATCGCGGGCGATGCGAGTTCGTCGTCACCGTGCGCGGGCGTTCGGCCCATGCGTCAGTCCCAAGCCAGGCGATCAACCCTCACTATGACCTCGCTCGAGTGGTGCTCGCCATCCGCGATCTCGAGATGTTCACCGAGCCAGTTACAGGCGGTTCCACCGTGGCCCCGACGGTGGTGCGTTGCGACGTGCACAACGCCAACGTCATCCCCGGCGAGCTAGCATTGCATTTGGATTGGCGCAATGCCCCCGGTGAGTCGCCGGAGGCGGCCATGGCCAAGCTACAGGCCTTGCTCGACGACGTATTGGGCGATAGCGTCTCCTACACCCTTGAGATACGCACCGACCACATGACCAGCTACACGGGCTATGAGAGCGACATCCGCCAGGCAGTAGCCCCCTTCTGGATGGAAGCCGATGACCCATTGCTCATCGCAGCACAGGCCTACCTAAGGCAGGCGCTGGGGCGCGAGATTACTACTGACGTCTGGCAGTTCTACACCGACGGCGGTTTTCTGTATGGTGCCGGCGTGCCTTGCCTCGGCTTTGGCCCCGGCCATCCTGAAATGGCCCATGTCTTTGACGAGCGTCTGGCCGTCGATGAGCTCATCGAAGCTGTCGTGGGCTACATGGCTTTGGCGCTCCAGATGGGCGCCGTCCGCTAGGCCGAGCAGAGCCTCGGCCCATCGACGTCGAGCGCTCCTGTAAAGGGTCTTGCACCGTGTATTCCGTATCTCGTTAGGCTGGCGCGCAACGACCGCCTCTGTACAGCGTAGCAAGTATCAGAGAGTGAGAGGATAGGAGGAATACAGTGGACTATATCGGGGCGGTGACGTATGTCGCCAACGACAAAAACTGGCTGAAAAAGATCGGCCTGGGCGCACTGATGGCTCTGCTCAGCTTTGTGCTGGTAGGCGCTTGGGCGCTCACGGGCTGGGCCATGGAGGCCTTCCGAAGGGTGGTGAGCCATGCCGAGGAAAAGCTCCCCGACTGGGACAATCTCGGTGGATACATTGGCCAGGGGTTCAAGTACTTTGTGGTCACGCTGGTGTGGGGCCTGCCGATGATCCTTATCATCACCGTGCTGTTGATGGTGGGTGCTTTTGCAGCCTCGGGCGCCGAGAACAGCGGGTTTGCCTTGGTGGGCACCACTCTGGCGATCTGGCTCTTGGCGATGGTGTATGGCCTCGTGGTCGGCTTTCTCAGCCTGGGCGCCTTTGCTGTCATCGCGCAGACAGACAGTCTCGGCCAGGCGCTGAACCCGGCCAATGCTTGGCAGGTCATCAATCGAGACTTGGGCAAGTGGGCTCTCAGCTACTTGGTACTGATCCTGGCGAGCGCGGTCTTGTCCCTCGTAGGGTCGGCTCTCTGTGGCATCGGTGCGTTCGTGGCTACACCATGGATCTATGCGACGATGGGCAATCTGCTCGGGCAAACCTTTGTCGAGGCCGGCAGAGAGTTCTAGCGTCGTACGCCCAGATGTGCTGCGATCGACTTACGCCTTCAGGTCCGCACAGTTGAGCGAGGAGGGATGTAGATGGACTATATCGAGTCGGTCACGTTTGTCACTCGCGATGCAAGATGGGTGGAAAAGATCGCCCTGGGCGCATTGGCGACGCTGTTGAGCGTGGTCGTAGTAGGCGCTCTGGCGCTGCTGGGTTGGGCGATGGAGGCTTTTCGTCGGGTGATCCGTCGCGCCGATGAAAAGCTGCCAGATTGGGCAGACTGGTCGACCTACTTGGCCGACGGCCTGAAGCTCGCCGGCGTGTTGGTCGTCTGGTACATCCCCGTCGCCATTCTAGGCCTCATCTGGGAGCCACTCGGCTTTGTGGCCTCTCTGGTGATGAGCTTTTTCGCGTTAGGCGCCTTTATCATCCTGACGCAAACCGGCGATTTCACCCGAGCGCTCAACCCCAGGAATGCTTGGGAACTGCTCAACAAGAACCTCAACGAGTGGCTGCTCACCGCAGTGATCCTCTGGGCAGCGGGCATCGCCGCTACGCTCGTCGGCGGCATCGTCTGTGGCATCGGCCTCTTGATTACGATTCCCTGGTTTACCGTGGCTGCGGCCAACCTGATCGGTCGGGTAGCCATCGAGACGGGCACCGAGATCTAGCTCATCAGCCAACCCAATTGCAGAGAGGCCGTCGGTGCTTGCCAACGGCCTCTCTGCATGACACGACCTGCAATCAGGCCGGCACGTATATCTCGGGCACGAACGTCTGGTACTCGATCGGTGGCCGCACATAGCCCTCATCTTGCTGGCGAGGTGGTAGCTCGATCGGCCCTGGCGTCAGGTCTTCGTAATGGATCATCGAGAGCAAGTGGGCGATACAATTGAGCCGTGCACAGCGCTTGTCATCTGCGTTGACCACATACCACGGCGACTGCTTGGTGTCGGTATACTTGAACATCTCGTCTTTGGCGCGCGAGTACTCGACCCAGCGCGAGCGGCTCTCGAGGTCGATAGGGCTCAGCTTCCAGCGCTTGGTGGGGTCTTCATTGCGCTCGCGGAATCGCCGCTCTTGCTCCTCATCGCTCACCGAGAACCAGTACTTGATGAGGATGATGCCGGCACGAATGATCATGCGCTCGAACTCGGGGCACGAGCGCAAGAACTCTTGATACTGATCCTCGGTGCAAAAGCCCATCACTCGCTCGACACCCGCGCGGTTGTACCACGAGCGGTCGAACAGCACCATCTCGCCCCCGGCCGGGAGCTGCGCCACATAGCGCTGGAAATACCACTGCGTCGTCTCACGCTCGGTGGGCACGCCCAGCGCCACCACCCGGCAGGTACGCGGATTGAGCGGCTCGGTGATCCGCTTGATCACTCCCCCCTTGCCGGCAGCATCGCGCCCTTCAAAGATGACCACCACCTTGAGACCCTGGGCTTTGACCCAATACTGTAGCTTGACCAGCTCGATATCCAACCGCCGCAGCTCGACCTCGTATGTCTTCTTGTCGACCTTGATTGGCCCTTGAGTCGGCAGAACAGAGCTCTTGACTTGCGCTTCTTCCTTGTTCTTGGACTCTACTTCTTTACTCTTGGCCATCTCGCCACCTCACCGTGGAGCCAGGACTCTGCCACTAGCATAGACGCAGCCCTTTTCAGCGTCAATCCGTTGAGCGACCGACCTCAGCCGAGATTGACCAGGGCCACGGCGACAACGGCCAGGGCCAGGCCAAAGGTCTCGCGCCGTGAGATGCGCTCCCCCCAGATGAGCCACGCAGCGACCACCGCCACTACCAGGCCCACTGCACTGTAGAGCGGGAACACGATCACCCCGGGCAGCTGACGTAGCGCTTCCAAGAACGTTACGTTGGCTACGGCGTTGGTGAGGCCCAGCACAATGCCGGGGATGATATCTCGTCGCGAGCTGCCCTCGGCGCGCAAACGCCAGGCGATCAAGAGCACCAGCGAGGCGCACGAGAAGAGACAGATCAAGAAGAACGTATCTTCTCCGGGCAACGCCATCTTCTCATAGACTTGAAACAACAGCGTCGAAGCGCCATTGCCGATGAACATCACCAGTAGCAGCGGCAGCGCACTAGCCTCGATCCCTCCAGGAGCGCTGGGCTTGAGCGTGATCAGCGGCATCGCCAACAGGGTGAGCGCAATGCCCGCGTATTGCAGTGGCTGCGGCATCTCATGCCAGAGTACAATGGCTGCTACAATGGGGATCACCACCGATAGGCGCACGATCGCCGTGGTCACTGACACGCCTCGGCTAGTCAGCAGCGGCCCAAAGAAGCCATAGTTGACGGCAAACATCACGCCTACGACAACGCCCAGCCACACCGTCACCGGTGTGACCTGTTCGAGTGGGCCGGCAGAGGCCTGCATCGCCACCTCATACAGCGTGGCGACGACATAGTTGACCAAACCGACGGCATACACGTTGCACTTGCGTTGCTGCGCCCAGCGCAGCACCAGGCCCCAGCCGGCGGACGATATCGTGGCGACGAAGAGAGCGATCATGGCCGCATTATAGGCATCCTTGTCCAGCGGCATAGCTACAGACCAGCCACCCGGACGGCTTGCACGAGAGGCTCGATATCCCTAAACTAAAAGATAGCCTCTCCCGATGCATCTAGGGCGAATCTATCGCGTCAGTGGGGTGTTGGTAGACGGTGAGTAGCAGCGGCGTCGACGAGTGGAACGATCTCGAGACCGTGCGGGCAGCCAAGAAGGACCCTGCGGCATTTGGCCTGCTGTATGAGCACTATGTCGATCGCATCTACAACTACATCTATCACCGCGTGGGCAATGCCCACGATGCCGAAGACCTGACTTCGCGAGCGTTCTTCCGGGCTTTTGCCCACCTGGACGCCTATGAAGACAAGGGCTATCCCTTTTCGGCATGGCTGTACCGTATTGCCCACAATCTGGTGGCCAATTGGTACCGCGATAGCAAGCGACGCCAGATGGTGTCGCTCGACGAACTGGTGGTGCGTGGGGACCCAGAGTCACACCCTGAGCGCATCCTAAGCAGTGATGAGGACGCACAGCTTTTGCAGACCATCATCGCCACACTAGATCATACGCGGCAAGAGCTGCTCTACCTAAAGTTCCATGAGGGGCTCTCGAATGCCGAAGTGGGCACCATCATGGGCCGTACAGAAGGTGCGATCAAGTCGCTCTACCACCGCACTCTACTCCAGTTGCGCCGTGAGATGGTGAAGCGAGGTTTGTTGACTGATGAAGGCGAATAGTCTATCCCTGTTGAGTGCGTGGTGGAGAGTACCCTGGCCTGGAATGGCTGTTTGCACGATGGGCCGCCCGCGAGAGGCGCCCGCCATCGAGCAGGTCGAGAGCGCGCTGCAAGGCTCTATTGCTCAAGTGCGCCCGCCCGAGAGCTTTCGCCGGCAGTTGGGCGAAAGCCTGGGCATGGCCGCGCACAGTCGGGCTGCGGGCTTGTCGGTACAGGCCAAGCCACGGCCCAGCCGTTGGGCGGTTTTCATCACATCGGTCACCATCGCTTTGAGTGTGACCATCACGGTTTTTCTGGTTCGCCGCCTCGGACGGTGATCGCAAAAGGGGAGCCTGCAGGCTCCCCTTTTTCCTCCTCTCACGTCTCGCTACTGGCCCGTTGGCCGTCCGAGCTCGCGCTCGATGCGGTGGCAGGCGCAAAAATGCCCTGGCTTGTACTCGACATAGTCTGGCTCCACGGTATCGCACATCTCGAGCTTGACCGGGCACCGCGTGCAAAAGTGGCATCCCTTGGGCGGGTTGGCTGGGCTGGGCACATCGCCTTGCAGGATGATGCGCTGACGCTTGTCTTCGACGACTGGGTCTGGGATGGGAACCGCAGAAAGCAGCGCACGTGTGTAGGGGTGCATTGGCTCGGCATATAGTTCATAGCGCGAGGCCAGTTCGACGATCTTGCCCAGATACATCACGGCGATGCGGTCGCTGATATGCCGCACTACCGACAAATCGTGGGCGATAAAGAGATAGGTCAGGCCAAACTCGGCCTGCAGCTCTTCGAGCAGGTTGATCACCTGTGCTTGAATCGACACGTCGAGCGCCGAGATGGGCTCGTCGCAGACGATGAAATCGGGATTCACGGCCAGCGCTCGCGCCACGCCGATGCGTTGCCGTTGCCCACCGGAGAACTCGTGCGGATAGCGGTTGATGAAATACGGGTTCAGGCCGACGATCTCGAGCAGTTCTTGCACACGCTCACGCCGCTTGTTCTTGGGCAGAATATTGTGCACCTCAAACGGCTCACCGACGATGCTCCCCACAGTCATGCGCGGGTTCAGCGAGGCGTACGGATCTTGAAAGATCATCTGCATGCTGCGCCGTGTCTTGCGCAGCGGCTCTCCCTTGAGTTGGGTGAGATCCTGGCCCTTGAAATACACATGGCCGGCGGTCGGCCGATAGAGCTGCAGAATCGCGCGGCCGGTGGTCGACTTACCACAGCCACTCTCGCCCACCAGACCCAACGTCTCACCGCGATAGACGTCAAAGCTCACCCCATCCACAGCCTTGATGTCCCCCACGTGCCGCTGGATGAGGATGCCGCGCGTGATGGGAAAGTACATCTTGAGGTCTTGAACTCGAACCAGCACTTCTTGCGTCATGATTACGCACGCTCCCGAGTGATGTCTACCCAACAGGCGACGATGTGGTCGTTCGGCCCCACTTCGCGCAGGGGGGGCATCTCGTCCAGACATCGCTCCACGCGATGGCTGCAACGCGCATAGAATGGGCAGCCCAGCGGCAACGCAATCAGGTCAGGGGGTAGCCCTTCGATCGGGATGAGCTTGGTCCTCGTCTCCTCATCGAGACGGGGCAGCGAGCGCATCAGCCCGACCGAGTACGGATGCCTGGGGTGGGCATAGAACTCGTGCACCTCGGCGCGCTCGACCACATAGCCGGCATACATCACCTGTACCCGCTGCACTAGACCGGCGACGATGCCCAGGTCATGCGTGATCCAGATGATGGCCATGCCCAGCTTGTCGCGTAGTTCGCGCACAAGATCGATGATCTGCGCTTGGATGGTCACGTCGAGGGCAGTGGTAGGCTCATCGGCGATGAGCAGCTGCGGGTTGCACGACAACGCCATGGCGATCATCACCCGTTGGCGCATGCCGCCCGAGAACTGGTGCGGATAGTCATCGATACGGTTCCGTGCTTCGGGGATGTTCACCATTTCGAGCAGCTCGACGGTGCGTTCGCGCGCCTGCTGCTTGTCCATGCCCAGGTGCAGTTCGAGGGCTTCCGAGATCTGCTCGCCAACAGTCAGTACAGGGTTGAGCGATGTCATCGGGTCTTGAAAGACCATCGCAATCTGGTTGCCCCGGATCTTGCGAAGCTCGTCCTGCCCCAGTTTGGCCAGGTCGCGCCCCTGGAACATCACTTGACCGGCGGCGATGCGGCCAGGCGGCTGGGGGATCAACCCCATGATCGAGAGCATGCTGACGCTCTTGCCGCAGCCGCTCTCCCCCACGATGCCCAACGTCTCACCCTCATTCAAGTCAAAGCTGATGCCGTTGACGGCGTGGACGATGCCATCTTGGGTAACGAATTCGGTCTTTAGGTCCCGCACCGATAGCAATGTCGCCATAGAGTCGCTGCCTCCTCCAACAGGGAGCATTCTCCCCTAGTCTACAATAGTGATGTCACACAGCCAGGGATACAGCGCGGCATCGCCACGAAACCCCTGCACATACGGCTTGACGAGATAGTAGGCGTACCCATGCGTCAGCGTGATCCAGGGAGCATCGTTGAGCACGATCCGCTCGGCCTCGGCGTACAGCTCACTGCGCCGGCCTTCGTCTTGCTCTACGCGCGCCTTTTCAAGCAGGGCGTCGACCTCCGAATTCGCATAGCCCGTGTGATTCTGTGCGCTCTTGCTATAGAACTGCACGTCGATAAAGTTCTGCGGGTCGGGATAGTCAGCAATCCAGCCCGCCGAGTACAGCTGATACCGCTGCCGGTTCATGTCCTCGAGCATATCGGCCCAGTCGACCTGCTCAGCGGTCATCGCGATGCCCAAACTCTCCTCGATCATGGCCATCACCGCCTCATCGACGGGCGAGAGATAACCGGTCGTGCCCGCCACGGTCAGGGCGATCGGTGGGAGCCGATCGGCACTACCATAGGACGAAGCCGCAAGGAGCCTGCGCGCCTCTTCTGGATCATAGGTGGGCACCGTCCCTGGCGCGCTCTCGGTGTAGCCCGGCATCGTCGGCGGCAACACGGTGTAGGCGGGCAGGGCGGTCTGGTTCAGCACCAAGTTCGCCAGTTTCTCGCGGTCGATGGCATAGGCAAACGCGCGCCGCACCAACGGATCGTCGAAAGGCGCCTGCTCGACGTTCAGGCCGAGATACTGCACGCTCAGCTCGGGGAAGCCCACATACTCGTTGTGCAGCGGGTTGTACGGGTCCAGCACCCGGTCGATCTCGTCACCACCGAAAGCCGTGATGTCGATCTCACCGGTCTCATACTGAGTCATCGGTGAAGATGCCGAGAGGTCATACACGGCCCGGGTGATGCTCGCCTGCTTGCCCACGTAGCGGTCGTTACGCGCCAACACGATCCGCTCTTTGCTGAGCTCCTCGAGCCCAAAGGGGCCACTGGGGTTCGGGTCGGTGAACCACGTCTGCGGCTCACGCTCGACCTCTTCGAGATCGACCACGGCGGCCGTGGGATAGGTTAGCTTGGCCAGAAAATAGCTCTTGGGGCTGTCGATCGTGATCCGCAAGGTGTGCTCGTCGACCACCTCTAGCCCTTGGATCGACTCAGCCTGCCCAAGGGAGTATTCCTCGGCACCCACGATGTCGCCCAGGTAGCTCAACGCCACTGGCGAAGCCAGGTCGGGGCTACACGCACGCGAGAGCGAGTCGACAACCTCTTGGGCCGTGATCGGCTTGCCGTCGCCAAAGGCCGCATCGGGGTGCAGGGAGAAGGTATAGACACGCCCATCGGCGCTCATCTCCCACCGCTCGGCGAGGGCCGGCACGATCTCTAGGTCGGCATTCAAAGAAACCAGGCCGCTGAACAGATGAACCACATACTCGCCTGAGGTGCTATCTTGGACCAGCGCCGGATCCAGAGTCGGCGGCAGGCTGCCCACCAGGTGCAGCTCTCCGTTGACTGGCCCGGCCTCGCGCGTGCTCAACGGCGTCACCTGCACTGCAGATGCCTTGTCCGCTGGACGAGCGAGGTAGACATAGCCCGCGACCGCTGCCAGCGCGCCACACACCAGTAGCGCCCCCAGCGCTACGGCGACAATGACGATTGTCCAACCCTTGCGAGACATGGCCCCTCGGTGAGTAGACGAACGCGCGGTCCTACTTGGTACCGCGCATGCGTGGATCCAAGGCGTCGCGCAGGCCGTCGCCCAGGAAGTTGAAGGCGAACATGGTCACCGCCAAGAGCAGAGCGGGCAGCAGGACCTGGTGCGGATAAGAGCGCAAGGTGTTGGCGCCCTCAGAGATCATCGAGCCCCAGCTCGGCGTAGGCGGATCGACGCCCAACCCGATAAAGCTCAAGAACACCTCGGTCTCGATGTAGCTGGGGATGGCCAGGGTGATCTGCACCAAGATGGGGCCAATGATGTTGGGCAGAATGTGGCGCCAGATGATCCGCCCGTCGCGAGCGCCGATCATGCGCGAAGCCAGGATGAACTCTTTTTCCTTGAGCGAGAGGATCTGCCCGCGCGCCAGGCGGGCGATACCCATCCAGGCAGTGAGGCCAATGCCGATAAAGATGAATAGCATGCCACCACTGTCGAGGCCCATGATCCGGTCGACCACATCATTGATGCGATTGACCTCATAGGCCAGCGTCCCTGGTGCGGCGGCGCCTCCAAAGCTGCTCTTGAAAAAGGCCATCATCAGGATGATCAGCAGCATGGTCGGGAACGCATACATGATGTCGACGATACGCATCATCACGTCATCGACCTTGCCGCCATAGTAGCCCGAGACCGAACCATAGATGAGACCGATCAACAACGCGGTCATGGCTCCCACAAAACCCACTGGCAGCGAAACTCGGGTGCCATAGATCACGCGGCTCAACAGATCACGACCTAGATAGTCGGCGCCGAATGGGTACAGGTCGCTGATCTGCGCGTACTTCTCCATGTGGCCAGGCATCACCTTGGTCAGCCAGAGCGGCACCGCATTGTTCAGCACCGAATCACCGTCTGTGTAGTACATGGGCGCAATACGATCTGCGAACACGGCCACCAAGATCAGCGCCACAATCAATACCAGACCGACCACCGCCGCACGGTTCCGTGTCAGGCGATAGAACGCATCTTGCCACAAGTTGGTGACTGTTTGCTGGCTCGCGGCCTCGCCTTTTACAGGGCCCTTTTGTCCAGTCGCCAGAGCGCGAGCAGCGCTTTCTTGCTTAGTCATCATCTTCGTGCTTTCTACTCGTACTGGATACGGGGGTCGAGGAAGGCGTAGGTAATGTCGACCAGCAGGTTCGCGGCAACGAGGAACACTGCATAGAGCAGAGTGGTGCCCATAACCACCGGGTAGTCGCGATTCGTGATACTGGTAATAAAGTACTTGCCCATGCCCGGGATGGCAAAGATCTGCTCCACCACAAACGTGCCAGTCACCAGGGCGGCAAACATAGGGCCTAGCACGGTGGCCACCGGGATGAAAGCGTTCTTGAGCGCATGCCGCACGATGATCGCCTTCTCGCTCAAGCCCTTGGCCCGCGCCGTGCGGATATAGTCCTCGCGTATCACCTGCAACATGCTGGCGCGCGTGAGACGGGCGATGATAGCCGACGAACCCAAGCCTAGCGTCACGGCGGGCAGCACCACGTAACGCAAACTGCCCCAGCCAGCCACTGGAAACCAGCCCAACAGCAGCGCAAAGACCAGGATCATCAAAGGCCCGATCACGACGGCAGGCACCGATACGCCCACAATGGCTATTGCCATGCTGAGATAGTCCCAAATCGAGTTCTGTTTGAGGGCAGCTATGATCCCCAGGGGCACCCCCAAACCCACGGCGAGTAGCAGCGCCACCAAGCCGAGCGTGGCAGACACCGGCAGGTGTGCACTAAAGATCTCGTTGACCGTGCGACTACGTTGGGCAATCGAGGGGCCAAAATCCCACTGCAGAATACCGGCGTATTTGCCGCTAGGGTTACGGGTGATGCCGATATAGTCGGTGTACTGTTTCCACAGAGGTTGGTCGAGGCCGTAGTGCTTGAGCAGGTTCGCCTGGATCTCAGCGGGCCGAGCCTTCTCTTTGTCAAAGGGGCCACCAGGCACGGCGTGGACCAAAGCAAAGGTGATGATCGAGATGAACAGCAAGACGGGTATCGTCCAGAGCAGGCGACGGATGATATATCGGGTCATATAGCCATTACCTCATGGCGAGCAGGGTGACGCACAACCGAACGGCACCCACAACCGCGCCGGTATTGTGCGGAGTATAGCACGAAAAGTGCGCCTGGCAACCTGGCTGATAAAAAGACACGTGGCTCTCATCGAGCCACGTGTCGTGTTTCAACATGCCAGGGCTACTTGCCCTCGATGCTCCACTTGTCGATGTGCTCGCCACCTAGCGGTGCATAGGTGCGCTTCACATATGGCTTGGTCATGACCACGCGCGTGTAGTAGTAGATTGGGGCGATAACGGCCTCGTCTGCTGTGAGGATCTTTTCTGCCTCAAAGTACAGTTGCTTGCGCTCCTCGGGATCCGAAGAAGCCGCGGCGTCTTCCACCAACTGCATGTACTTTTTGGCCGACTCTGACTCGGGATCCCACTTGGGCTCGTTCGACCCCTTGAGCGGGTGGAATACCTCACCGACCCAGTTGTTCTCGTCAGGATAGTCCGCGCACCAGCCCATGCGGTACACCTGCGGCGCATCATCGTGCACAGTCTTCACATAGACCGCCCACTCTTGGTTGGCCAGGTTGACTGTAACGCCCAGGTTGTCTTTCCAGGACTGCTGAATGAACTCGGCGATCTTCTGGTGACCCTCACCCGTATTGATCATCAGCGTGATCTCGGGCAACCCCTCACCGTTCGGATAGCCCGCTTCGGCGAGCAGGGCCTTGGCCTTCTCAGGATCGAAAGTGATGCCCGGGAACGACGGGTCTTCGGCCGGAGAGCCAAAGATACCGGGGCAAGCGAAGGTCTTGGCCGGCTTCTGTTCACCCTTGAGCACGGTATCGATCAGCTTCTGGCGATCGATGGCATACGAGAAGGCCTGCCGCACCAGCTTGTTGTCAAAGGGCGGCTTGGTGTTGTTAAAGCCATAGTAATAGGTGCACAGCTGGGGCGCAATGTACAGCTCGGCAGACAGCGTGGGGTCGGCCTTGATGCGATCGAGATCCGTGATCGGCGCACCGACCGAGTCGAGCTCGCCGTTCTCGTACATAGCAAAGGCCGTGGACTCTTCGACCACCATCGCCCAGTTGATCTTGCCGATCTGGACGGTGTCGGCCTCAGGGTAGTAGGGGTTCTTGGCCATCGTGAGCTTGCTCTCGTGCTCCCAAGAAGTCATCACATACGAGCCGTTGGTCACGATATTGCCAGGCTCCGTCCATTTCTCGCCGAACGTGTCGATTACGTCCTGCGGCTGGGCCCGGTTCACCCACATGCCAGCGATGCCTGGGAAGTAGCCGGCCGCCTGAGTGAGGGTGAACTTGACGGTAAAGTCATCCACCGCCTCGACACCCAGGGACTCCAGGTCGGTGTTCTCCCCTGTGTTGATCTCGTAGGCATTCTTGATGATATAGTCGACGTAGGCATAGTCTGAGGCCGTCGCCGGATTCACCGTGCGCCGGACACCATAGACCACATCGCGCGCCATCACCTTGTCGAGCTTTTCGACCTTATCTTTCTCGGGGTCATAGCGCACCCAGTAGACGTCGTCACGCATTTTGAACGTCCACTCGAGGCCATCATCCGATACGCTCCACTCGGTGGCCAGCTCGGGGATCACCTCGAGAGTCTGGTCATCGAAATCGGTCAGGCCGAGGAAGAGCAGCTCATCGACCTGCACCGACGTCGTGTCGGTGGCCAAGGAAGGGTCAGCCGTGGGCGGTTCAGTGCCCAGGTTGAGGTTGATCTCGGTGCCCGTGGCCCCGCCCTTGGCACAACCGCTGAGGACGATGGCCAGCGTCATCAAGACCGCTAGCGCAGCGAACAACGACTTTTTCCGCAACATCTTTCCTCCTAGATTCGAACACACATGCAGGTAGGTGTCGATCCGCCTTAGGCTGGGCTAGACTCCCCCTTTCCTGCGCGACACACAGTCTACTGCCCGCGCATTTCGCACAACGCAGCAATAGATTAGCTGCGATTATAAAACACCCACATCAAATACGCAACGCTGTTACAGCAAAACCCGAAGCCTTTGTCTAGGCCTAGGGGATGACCAACACTTGCCCGACATAGATCTGGTTGGCATTGTGCAACCCGTTAGCCTGCACAATGCTGCGCGTCGTCACTCCATACTGCTCCGCGATGCTCGAAAGCGACTCCCCTGCCTGCACGCGATGAGTCCGCTGGGGAGCCGTGCCCACAGGCACGATCAGGTGCATGCCAACATAGATCTGGTCTTGGTCGCTCAGGTTGGGGTTCGCAGCCAAGATGTCTTCCACCGTCGTCCGATAGCGTCGGGCAATCTCGCTCAGCGTCTCGCCTCGCGCTACCCAATAGTCGGTAGTCTCGACGATTGGCCCCGCGCCCAGCTGGGCGTGGGCCGGCAAAAAAAGCGTCTGCCCAGCCTCGATATGCGTGGACGTACCCAGGCCATTCACCGCCTGCAGTTCTGCAACGGTGACGCCGTGCCGCGTAGCAATCGAGTAGAGCGTTTCTCCCTCAGCCACGACATAGGTTTGGAGAGTGCCCGTCTCGACTGCAGTAGACAGCGTTGGCGTGAGCACAGGCTGCGCGGATGGCTGAGTAGGGGCCAGTTGGCCGCCACTCAGAGCCACCGCCGTCGCGGTAGCGGCGACGATCATCAGCGCCGCCGCAGGTGTGTTGGTCGGCTCCAGCACGAGCCCTTCGGCGGTCGTCGGTGTAGGCAGAGTCGGCGGCGTCGGTGATGGTGCGCTGAGCGCCTGCCGACTTGCACCGAACACGGTGCTTGCCGGCGGGAGCTCGCGAGCAGGCTTGGAGCGCACGCACGCCATGGGCAGCATCGCCAGCACACACACCAGCCCCACTGTTGCCAGGTGCCTGCCTGTCACCGACATCTCGCTCCTCCTGCGCTGCACTCGAGCCACCTCGCTCACGCAGATCATTCTAGCACGGTGAGCAACAGGAGCAAGTGCTTTGGGCCGCGGTCCCTTGCGCCACAGGCTGTTGCACGCCGCGCTTTGGACTATAATGGCGGCGCATTCGCATCGCGAGAGAGGTTGTGGTTGTTGTGGCTCATCGACGAGAGCTGGACTTGGGGATCGTTATTGCGCTTGTGGGCACTGTGCTCACGGCGCATGAGCTGACCGGCCTGAATCTAGGGAGCTATCTAGGGCCGATCATCCTGATCATCGCGGGCGCCTGGGTGCTCTGGCACACCGGGCACGCAGCGACACCGCGCCCACTAACCTTTCACCCTTTCGGCGCTGTGCTGCGTGAAGGGCTGTGGGTGGTGCGAGATGAGCAACTGGCCGTGCTGTTCGGCGACATTAGCCTGGACCTCACGGCAGCACGCTTGCCCGAGGGCGCCGTCACCTTGTCGTGCATTGGTCTGGTCGGCGATATCGACTTGCGGGTACCCAGTACGGTGGGCGTGCGGCTATCGGCCAACGCACTGCTGGGCAGCATTCACTTTGGCGGCCAACGACAGCGTTTGCTCGCCCAAACCGTTATGCTCGCTTCTCCCGAGCTCGGCCAGGCAAAGCAGGTTGTCGATCTGCAGACGTCTTTTGTCCTGGCTCACATCCATATCACCTGGGTCTCGTGACCCCACCTTGGAGGGAACATGATCACCGGTATCGCCCACGCCTGCTACATCGTTGCCGATCTTGAGGCCTCGCTCGCTTTCTATTGCGACAAGCTGGGCTTGCAGCCGGCCTTTGGCTTCTTCCGCGAAGATGGCACGCGCTTCGGGCAGTATGTCTATGCGGGCGGCCGCAACTTTATCGAGCTCTTCCAGGGGCAGCCCGAGCCCCGCGCGGAGAAGCAGTCCTACCAACACCTGTGCCTGGAAGTCGACAACGTCCCCTCTACGGTCGAAGAGTTACGAGCCAAGGGCGTCGAAGTGTCTGACGCCAAGTTCGGCTCAGACAACGCCTGGCAGGCTTGGATCACCGATCCAGACGGCAACCGTATCGAGCTGCATGGCTATACGCCCGAGAGCAAGCAGACCCCGTTCCTGGCCTAAGGGAGGGCATGGTATGAAGATCCTCGTCACCGGTGCGGCCGGCTTTATCGGCTCGCACCTCAGTGAGCGCCTGTGCGCCTTGGGGCATGAGGTGGTCGGGCTGGATTGCTTTACACCCTACTATGCGCAAAGCCTCAAGGAGATCAACGCGCAGGATGTACGCGCCGCGGGTGCAAGCCTCCTGACGCTCGACCTGGCCAGTGATGACCTTTCAGAGGCGGTGAATGGCGTGCAGGTCGTCTACCACCTGGCTGCCCAACCCGGCATTGCTGAGCACGTGCCCTTTGCCGACTATGAGCGCAACAATATCCTCGCCACGCACCGCCTGCTCGAGGCCCTGCGCAGCTCACCGACCTTGCAGCTATTCGTCAACATCGGCACTTCGTCCATCTATGGCGCTGACGCTACCCACGACGAGACCGCCTCACCGGAACCAACCACATACTATGGCGTCACCAAGCTGGCCGCGGAGCAACTGGCCCTAGCGCTCTATCGCGACAAAAGCTTCCCCGCTTGCTCGTTTCGTCTCTTCTCGGTCTATGGCCCGCGAGAGCGTCCGGAAAAGCTCTATCCCAAGCTGATCAAGGCCATCCTCGATGACCAAGAATTCCCCTTGTTCGAGGGTAGCCGCGACCACCTGCGAAGCTTTACCTACGTGGGCGACATCGTCGATGGGCTATGCAGTGCGCTTGACCACCAAGATGTGGTCAAGGGCGAGATCTTTAACCTCGGCATCGACACGGCCATCACCACGGGCGAGGGCATCGACCTGATCGAAGAGATCATCGGCAAGAAGGCCCGCATCGTTGTGCGCCCGCGGCGGAGCGGCGACCAACTGCGCACTCACGCCGACATCGGCAAAGCCCGCCGTTTGCTGGGCTACAACCCACAGACGCAGCCGCGCGAGGGCCTGACCGAAGCCATCACCTGGTATCGCGAACGCATCTGGGGCAAGGTCAGCTTCTGATGGCGACCCCTGCTCACTCAGCCGTCGCCGAGGCTTACCGATGAGCGCCTCCTCGGCTGAGATCCAGCGCCTGCTGGCTGCAGCGGCCACCGACGATGCAGCCGGCCAGGCCGCACTCGCGCGCCTCTACCACTACTATGACCCGCTGATCCGCGCGGCACTCCCCAAAGGCCTCACGCCTGAGGACGGGGAGGATGTGGTGATGGAGACCTGGGCGTCCATCGTGTCTGCGCTGCGTCCCGAGCGACACCTTCGCACGCACCGAGATGTCGTCACGCTCATCGCCAGGCAGATGCGCGCCGTTGTGGCCCCTGACTCTGGCCCTGCTCAGCGGCGCTCGGGCCTGCCAGCCACGCTCAAGCGCTTTGTGCGCCTGCTCTTGCCGGGGCAGGGCGAGTGAGCGTTTCCCCAGCGCTGTTGATCGCCTGCGCCCTCCAGCAACGCAACAGACCATCGGTTCGTAGAGTCTGGAGAGTGTCAAGAGGAGTGGAGGATGATCGAGAGGCGTATCTATTACCCCTCCGCGGGGTATGGTTCTCTGCTCGTGGCCAACGTGTTGCTGATCTTCCTGGTATTCCTGGCCCCTTGGGCGCTGCTGGCTCTGGTGCCAGAGATCGGCCCTGGCTTCTTGCCCTGGTACCTGGGCGCCAATGCCCTGTGGATCGCCGTCGCCCTGGTGCTCATCCCACCCTACGTCCGCTCTGTGTCCTACGAGCTGGGCGAACATGAGCTGATCATCAAGCGTGGCATCATCACCCGGTCGATCGACCTCGTGCCCTACCACATGATCACCAATGTCGCGCTGCGCCGCGGGCCAATAGCGCGGGCGTTGGGTCTGGGCACGCTCAAGATCCATACGGCGGGCTACTCGCAAAGCAGTGCTGCCGAGGCGACCATCGCCGGCATCGCCAACTATGAGGAGCTGCGCGAGGCGATCCTCGCCGCCATGCGTGCCGCCGGGCATCCTCGCACTGCGCCCACCACTTCGCAAGAAGAGCTGCTCCAAGCGCTGCTCGCCGAGGTACGCGGCCTGCGCGCCGACCTCAAGCGCTGAACGTCGGTCTCCACGTGCGCCGACGCCCCGAAGACACCGGGGCGTCGCCTTGACGTCTATCAAGCAGTCGGCTACACGACGGCGCCCTTCAACCATCGCGTTTGCAACGGCGCCTCAACCGGTCTAGCATTCCGCAGATCACGCTACGGGGAGGTCGCCGCCATGTCGCTCTGTACGGTGCACTATCGCAGCCCAGCACTGGGCCGCGAGGCTGAGATGCAGATCATCGTGCCCGATGGGCCTGGCCCCTGGCCGGTGCTGTTCATGCTACACGGCCTCACGGGTAGCTACGCCGACTATGTGCGCCACCACCGGGTCGAGCGCTTGTTTCGCGACGAGTCGGTGTTGGTAGTGCTCCCCGATGGCGGTCGGTCGTTCTACTGCAACGAGCCTTGGGAAGGCGGCATCGCTTGGGAGGATGCCCTCTGGCAGGATGCGCTGGGATACGTCGAGCGCGTCTTCCCCACCATGCGCTGCCGCGAAAAGCGCGCGGTGATGGGCCTGTCGATGGGCGGCTATGGTGCGCTCTTGCTGGGGCTGAGACATCCAGACCTGTTCGGCGTCTGCGCCTCGGTCTCTGGCTCGACCTACTTTTCGCATCAGCCCTCCGATCGGCATAGCGCTGACGATGTGGGCCGCCTCGGTGCCGCTCTGCCCGACGACAATGACCTCTTCATCCTGGCCGAAAGACTGGCGGCCAGCGGCGCGCCGCTGACTATCCGCCAATCGTGTGGCACCGAGGATCACCTGTGGGCTACCAATCTGGCCTGGCATCAGCACCTGTTGAGCCTTGATATCGCCCATACGTGGGTCGCCCATGCGGGCGCACATGACGAGGGCACGTGGGATCAGCAGGTTCCGGCAGCAGCGCGCTTCTGTCTCGACTATCTCCAAGGCGGTGAGCCATGCCCGTCGTCCTAACCAATAGCGGCGGCATTGTGGGTATCGAACGTTCGTGGGCGCTGTTGACGCAAGGCGCTCCTGTGCTCGACGCGATCGAGCAGGGCATTCGCCTGGTCGAGGCCGATGAGAGTAATCACAGCGTGGGCAAGAGCGGCTGGCCCAACCTGCTCGGCCAGGTAGAGCTCGACGCTGCAATCATGGACGGCACCACGCTGGGCGCGGGGGCAGTCGGGGCCGTAACCGGCCAGCTACACCCCATCAGCATCGCTCGTCGGGTGATGACCGACCTGCCCCACGTGATGCTTGTAGGCCGCGGCGCCGAGCGCTTTGCCGACGAGATCGGCGCCGAGGCGGGCGAGAACCTCACACCCGAGATCGCTGCTGCCTGGCGGGCCTGGATCGAGCGCTGGGCTCCCGAGCGCATGACCATCGCCGGGCCGACTGGCCCCCTAGCGCCCCTGGCGCAGCTCACCACCGATCCTGAGAAGGCTCATGGCACGACCATCTCTCTTGCGCTAGACGACGCCGGCCACATCGGCGCAGGCGTGAGCACCAGCGGCTGGGCGCTCAAGTACCCCGGGCGCCTGGGCGACTCACCGATCATCGGCGCGGGCATCTATGCCGACGACCGCTACGGCGCCGCTGGCTGTATCGGCCACGGCGAACTGACCATCCGCGCCGGCACGGCCCGCTCGGTCGTACTCTATCTCAAGATGGGCTTGCCTCTAGCCGAGGCCCTCCGCGAGGCCGCCCGTGACCTCGACGCGTTGACCGTCTCGTTCAGCGGCGCCGTTACCATCTTTGCCCTCGACCAAGATGGTCACACCGGTGTCTTGGGCTGGGGCGGGTGGCACGACAATGGCTGGCTCTGGCGCGATGGCATGGTTCACGCGGAACCCGCCGTCGTCGAGCAGTACACAACACCCTAGAGAGTTAGGATTCGAGATGCTCGCGCCCGATATTGGCCAGGAACTCGTTGCGGGTAGACTGGCTCTTTTTGAACACGCCGAGCATGGCGCTGGTCACCATTCGCGCGTTGGGCTTTTTGATGCCACGCATCGCAGCGCACATGTGGGTGGCCTCGCAAACCACCGCCACGCCCTGTGGCTGGAGCGTCTCGTTGAGGAACTCGGCGATCTGCTGCGTCATTTGCTCCTGAATCTGTAACCGTCGCGCATACATCTCCACGACGCGCGGGATCTTGGACAGGCCAATCACCTTGCCGTTGGGGATATAGCCCACATGAGCGCGCCCCATGAAGGGCAGCAGGTGATGCTCGCAGAGGCTGTAAAAGTCGATGTCGCGCACGATCACCATCTCATCATAGGTCACGTCAAAGATGGCATCGTTGACCAACCTGACCGGATCGACGTGATAGCCCGCCGTCAGTTCCTGGTAGACGCGCGCCACGCGCTCAGGCGTGCGCTGCAGGCCCTGACGATCGGGGTCCTCACCGATCGCCTCCAGAATGGCACGCACCGCCGACGCGATTTCGCTGCTGCACTCTTGCTCGGGCACATCCTGCAGCTCGACGCGAAAGGCATCGTAATTCGTCGGATCAACGATGAGCGGTGGCATAGCCCCTCCAGTCATACGGTGCGCCGTGCATTTCTGTCGACGGCGGACAGCAGATCTCTGATCAAGAACTCGTCGACCCTGCACGCCACCCTAGAGCTGCTCACCGCCAGTGACTTGGATCACCTCCCCGGTGACAAAGTCGCTCCCCAGCAAATAGAGCACGGCGTGCGTGATCTCGCGCGGTGAGCCTACGCGGCGCAGCGGAATGCGCTCGGGCAGCCGCGCAAAATAGCCCACGGGATCGCCAGGCGGCGGCAGGATACCTCCGGGCGCGATAGCATTGACTTGCACGTTGGGCGCCAAGGCCAGGGCCAGGCTCCGGGTGAGCGTCACCAGTCCGGCCTTGCTGACCGTATAGGCCATGTACTGCGTGCCCGGCCGCAGCGCCCGCCAGTCTGCGATATGGATGATGTGGCCGTGTTGCGTTGGCCGGAGTCTCCTGGCGAAGGATTGGGCCAGGAAGAAAGGCGCCTTCAGGTTGATGTCCAGGTGTCGATCCCAGCTTTCGCTCGTCTCGGTGAACACCGTGCCCCGCTGAAAGATCGACGCCGAGTTGATAAGCACGTCCACGGCACCAAGCTCGTCGATGCAGCGCGCCACCAGGCCGTCGAGTTGATCGGTTGCGGCCAGGTCGAGTCCCACGGCGATCGCTCGCCGGCCCAGAGAGCGGATCTCTCGCACGACCTCTTCGGCCGGCCCGCGAGAGCGGTGATAGTGCACCACCACATCGGCGCCAGCACGAGCGAGCGCCAGGGCGATCTCACGCCCCAAGCGTACGCCTGCCCCCGTCACCAAGGCCACTCGCCCGTTCAACTCCATGCCGCGCGTTCCATCCTGCACCGACCACACCTTGCCTGAGCATACGCCCAGCTCGGCAAAAGCCAAAAGGCCGCGGGAACCCTTCGTCCACCACGGCCCTGTCTGGACACGCTCGCGCTGCGTCGGCCTAAAAGCCGCCTGCCGGGCCTGAGGATCCTCCGCCCATCAGCATCGCCATGCGCATTCGCGCCAACACATACAGGGCGTCACTGCCCTGGGCCTCGGCTAGCCGGCTGGCTTCTTCATAGAGTTTGATGGCAGCGGTCGTGTCGCGCCGCGCCTCGGCCAGCGCGCCGAGGTTCAACCAGGTTTGCGCATACTGATCATCCAGGGCCAATGCCTTGTAGACCCAAGTCTCAGCCGAGTCATAGTCCTCGACGGTCAAATAGTTCTGCACGACCTGGTTGTACACTGCTCGCTTGTCGACGTCGAGACTGTCCAGCGTCGCGCTCGCCTCTTCAGCCTTGGCCGTGTCTCCCTGCTCCGTATAGAGCACCACCAACCAGGCATAGTGGTCGGCCGATGGCAGGATAGCGTTAGCGCTCTCATATTCAGCGATGGCGCCCTGCCAGTCGCGAGCTGCGATCAGCTTCTCTGCCGCCGCGGTGTGGTCATAGGCTTGCCGTTCGACATCACTGAGGCCGTAGCGCTTGTCGAGCACTGTGTTCAAGACCAGCAGGACGACGATGACCCCCACAAAGATCGCCCCGAAGCGAATCGCTGAGCGGCGCATCTTTTGGGCATATTCGATATCGATGAACCACCACCAGTAGTCGTCCGGCGGGCGCCGCTCGCGACGCGCTGCCGCCATGCCGCCCGACAGAGCCAGCTCGCGATTGAACGCGCGCACCTGGCTGCGGATCATGTTGTCGATGGTCTCCAAGCGGGTCAACTCGGCGCGCAGATCGAGGCCGCGTTCGCGCAACTGATCGACACGCTCTTGCACGCGGTCGCGGAGCCGGAGTGCATCGAGCGCTTGGGCACCCCTTCCGCGCAGATTCGCTATCATGACCTCCAGGTTCTGGATATCCTGACGCAGATCCGTCAGCCCGGTCTCGGGGGTCGAGGCTTCGACCATTCCCTTGGGCATCCACCATCTCCTATACTGTGGAGAATCGATTGAACGGCTGAATATCAGCTAGCACTCATTATCGCTCGGGCCGTTGGCCTGTCAAACCGCCACCATTACCCACAACCAGTCGCGAGACACCGTTCAAGCCTCTCCAGCGCAATTGGCCACTGGACCCAGGATGCTATAATAAGTCGCTAGAGTTCGTCAACAATTCGGCAAGGAGGTTTCATGGCCACCCTCGAACAGGTGCGGGCTGCACTCGCCGAGGTCATGGATCCCGAGTTAGGCCGCAGTATCGTCGACCTGGGCATGGTCCACGACCTGGCTCTCGAAGATGGGCGCGTGACCTTTACCATGGCGCTCACCACCATCCAGTGCCCGCTCCGTGCGCAGATGCAGGATGACGCCCGAGCGCGCGTGTTGGCCCTGGAAGGCATCCACGACGTCGACATCACTTTGCGCGAGATGACAGCCGAGGAGAAGCAGGCCATCTCTGGCCAACCAACCGACCAACCGCACGCCTCGCAGTTCAATCTCATCAAACAGATCATCGCTGTAGTCAGCGGTAAGGGCGGCGTGGGCAAATCGACGACGTCGGCGCTGCTGGCCCTATCCCTGCGCCGCATGGGCTACGAGGTCGGCCTGCTCGACGCCGACATCACCGGCCCCAGCATCCCCAAAATGCTGCTCAAGAACCCGCCTCATCCTCGCGGTGGCCCGCTGGGCATCCTGCCCGTCACCTCGGGCGCGGGCATCAAGGTGATGTCGATCAACTTGCTGCTCGAAGACCCGAACCAGGCGGTGATCTGGCGTGGCCCGTTGATCAGCGGCGCCATCAAGCAATTCTATGAAGATGTGCATTGGGGTATCCTCGACTATCTCATCGTCGACCTGCCCCCTGGAACATCCGATGCCTCGCTGACCGTGATGCAGTCCATCCCGCTCAGTGGCATCGTCATGGTCACCACGCCACAGAGCCTGGCCGGCATGGTCGTGCGCAAGGCCTCGTCGATGGCTGCGCAGCTCGAGATCCCCATCCTGGGTCTCATCGAGAACATGAGCTACGCCATCTGCCCCCATTGCGGCGAGACCTTCGAGGTGTTTGGCCCGAGCAACGCCGAGGAGTTGGCCGCCTCGCTAGGCGCGCCATTGCTTGGCCGGTTGCCCATCCGCCCCGAGCTTGCTACCTTGGCCGATCACGGCGAGCTAGAGACCTTTGCTGCTGACGACTTTGACCCGATCGCGGAAAAGCTGGCAGCGCTGACCAACGAAGGGCCGGCCGAGTAGCAGAGAGGGGCACTCGAGTGCCCCTCTCTCGTTCATGCGCGCATCAACCGCTCCACGACGCCCTGCACCACGCGACAGGCGCGCAAATACTCGGCGAGATCGAGGTGCTCGTCAGGCGTGTGATCCAGGCTCGAATCTCCTGGCCCATACGCCACGATGGGGCTGTCAAAGACGCGGGCCAGCACATTCATATCTGAGGTGCCCGTCTTGTAGACAAAGGCCCCCTTGCCTCCCTCGGCGCGGATGGCCGCGAGAAAGGCGCTCGTCAGCGCGTTGCGTCGGTCGGCGCTGACCGGATGCTCGAGGCCGCGCATGGTCACCGTAGCCGGCCCTGCCCAATCGGCCAGGCGAGTTTGCAGCGCGTCGACATCAAGCCCGGGCGGCAGACGCAGGCCGATGCACATGGTCACGGTCTCATAGAGGCCGTCGTCGCTGCTGTTGATCTGCCGCAAGGAGGGATCGAGCTTGTCGAACTGGCGCTCTTGCCCGGCGTTGTAGGCCGCGGCATAGGCAGCCACCTGTTGCCAGTAGGCCACGGCGGCCTCACAGGCGGCGGCCTGTGGACCTGCCCGATGCGCCATCGGCTGCACCAGCGTATAGTCCACCAACAGCCGGCCCTTGTAGCCCAGCGTGAAGCGATCCCAGCCGCTGGGTTCGCCGATGACGATGGCCTCGGGGCGCGGCGAGGTGCGCGCGATGTGGCGCGCCCCTGCCGAGGTCGCGCACTCTTCTTCCACAGCACCGACCACCTGCACGGCCCAGCCCTCGGCCAGGGCCGCGCGCGCCGTACCGACCACCAAGGCCGCGAACGGCCCCTTGGCATCGACGCTACCGCGGCCGTAGAGGACAGCCCCATCATCGCTGAGCCGCACGGGGATCTCGCCTGGCACCGTGTCGATGTGCCCTAGCAACAAGAGACGGCGGGTGCCGTCGCCCCTCATCCCCACGGCATTGCCCACGGCGTCGATTTCGGCAGCATAGCCCGCTGTGCGCATAAAGCGCACTGCATACTGCGCGACGGCGGCCTCGTGGCCAGACGGGCTATAGAGCGAGACCAGCTCCCGTAGAAAGGCCACGGCCTGCTCGTCACTGATGGCGGCTGCGGCGTTCAGGACAACACCTCTTCGATGGCGTCGGCCACCGTTGCCAAGTCCTGCTCCGAGATCACCAGCGGCGGCAACAGGCGCAGCACCGTGCGCCCCGCGATCAGCGTCAAGACCCCGCGTTCCATCAGCGCCCGAACAAAAGGCGTAGTGCGCTGCTTGAGCTCGATACCGATCATCAGCCCGAGGCCGCGCACCTCGCGGATCAACGGCGATTCGATCTGCTTGAGCCGCTGGAGCATCCAGGCCCCTTTGCGGGCCGCCTGGCCAGGCAAGTCTTGCTCGACCATATAGTCGAGCGCAGCTACCGACGCGGCGCAGGCTAGGGGGTTGCCGCCAAAGGTAGAGCCGTGCACACCTTCCTCGATGTTACGCACGGCGTCACCAAAGAGCACCGCGCCCATCGGCACGCCCCCCGCCACGCCCTTGGCCACGGCCATGATGTCGGGACAGAGGTCATAGTGTTGGCAAGCGAACATACGCCCCGTGCGGCCAAAGCCCGTCTGCACCTCGTCGACGATCAGCAAGGCTCCCCGCTCACTGCACAGCGCCCGCACACCTTGGAGATAGTCGGCGCTGCCCGGGTTGACGCCGCCCTCGCCTTGAACGATCTCGATGATCACGGCGGCAGTGTTGCCGTCCACCGCCTGGCGCATCGCCTCTAGATTGCCATAGGGCACGTGGTCAAAGCCAGGCACCAACGGCATAAAGGGGTCACGATAGTGCGCATCCCAAGTAGCCGAGAGAGCGCCCATCGTGCGCCCGTGAAAGCCGCGCATCGTCGCGACGATCCCCGGGCGTCTAGTCGAGAGCCGCGCGAGCTTGAGCGCCGCCTCGACCGATTCGGTGCCCGAGTTGGTCAACAGCACCTTGTTCAGCCCATCGGGGGCCAGGCGCGCCAGTCGATCCATCGCCTGAGCGCGCATATCGTTGTAAAAGAGCTCGGGGCAGGTGATCAGCCGCTCGGCCTGTGCCTTGATGGCAGCGACGACGGCGGGGTTACAATGGCCGACGTTGGCCACGCCATAACCGCCTACGCAGTCGATATACTCACGGCCTTGATCGTCCCACAGATGGGCGCCCTCACCCCGCACAATCGTCAACGGGCGCTTGGCATAGAACCCACTGGTGTGCTGCTGCTCCAACGTCATACTATCCACGTCGCCCTCCCTGATCTGTCTGCCCTAGGCGATTGCCCCGTGCTCACCTGGAGATGACTGTACCCTCGCCCGCGAGCGCGCGATGCACGGGTTGCGGTACGCGCGCATCGCCAAAGATGACTCGCCCCACATCCTGGTCGAGAGCCTCGATCGCGCCCAGCACCTTGATGCGCATCCTGCCCTGGGCGTGCTCCATGAACTCGTCGGCGCGCGCCCGCGGGATCTCACGGATCAGCGTGCTCTCGTCGGGGAACTCGCGCAATAGGCCGGGCACATTGGAGAGGATCACGAGAGTGTCTGCGCCCAGTGCTGCCGCGATCATGGCTGCCGCGCGGTCGCCGTCGACGTTGATCGCCTCGCTCTCGGTACTGATCGCCGGTGGGGTCACCACTGGCAGATAACCATGGTCGAGCAACAGCCGCAACAGCCCCACGTTCACCTTTTGCACCGTACCGGTATAGTCGTCGCGGATCACCCGGCGTCGGCCATTCTCGAGCACTTTGATGGCCTCTTTGCGATTGCCCTCCAGCAGGCGGCCATCGAGGCCCGACAAGCCCACCGCGTTGGCGCCCGCAGCCTGGAGCATCTCGACGATGCCCTTGTTGACCTCTCCGCAATAGACCATCTCAAAGATGCGCAACGTCTCGCGGTCGGTGCGGCGGCTGGTAAAGCCCGACAACGAGGTCACGAACTCGGGCGGGTGCCCCAGCGCCGTGGCCACCTCGTTGGTGCGGTGCGAGCCGCCGTGCACCAGCACGAGCTGCTGCCCCTCGCGGATCAGCGCGGCGACATCCGCACACACCGCAGGCAGGTCGATGCCCTCGCTGCCCCCTACCTTGACGACGATCATGAGCGCCCCTCCGTCATACGGGATGTAGGCCGGGGAAGCGCAGGCCCTCGCGCTCATCCCAGCCCATCATCAGGTTCATGCACTGCACGGCTGTGCCCGCCGCGCCCTTCATCAGGTTGTCGATGGCAGCGATGGCTACCACGCGACCGCTCTGTTCGTCATAGTCAAAGCCGACGTCTGCCCAGTTGCTGCCTGCCAGGATCTTGGGCTCGGGAAAACGATAAACACCCTGCTTCTCGCGCACCAGGCGCACGAATGGCTCGGCGCCATAGCAACCGCGATAAGCGCGCCACAAGTCTTTGAGCGCAAATCCGTCGCGCAGCTCAGGCCGGATAAAAGTGTGGGCCGTGGCCAGGACACCGCGAACGTTCTCGATGGCCGTCACCGACATGTGCACCGGCGGCTCAACGCCCGTCGAGCGCAGCGCCTGGAGCACCTCGGCGGTGTGGCGATGGCGCACAGGCGCAAACGAACGCACGGCGTTGCTGCGGTCGGGGTGGTGCGAGGCGGGCCCGGCCTCAGCGCCGCCCTCTGACGAGCCCGCCTTGACCTCGACGATGACGCCTCGCTCGCGATCGGCCAGCCCTTGCTGGAACAGCGGCCACACCGCCAGGTTGGTGGCCGTAGCGTTACAGCCGACGCCGCTCACATAGCAGGCGCCCCGGATCGCCTCCCGGTTGATCTCAGGCAGGCCATACACAAAGCGTTCGAGCCAGGTTGGGGCTTTGTGCGGATGCTCGTACCACGTCGTATAGTCCTCAGGGCGACGCAGACGAAAGTCCGCCGACAGGTCGACGATGCGCGGTGCCAACGCGGCTAAGGCGTCGATGCGCTTCATGGCCTCGCCATGCGGCAGGGCGAGGAAAAGCAGGTCACAGGGTTGGAGCGACCCGAGCGGGCTGAACTGCAAATCCGTCACGCCGCGCAGGTTGGGATGGCGCGTGTGCACATACTTGCCCGCCGAGCTTTCGGAAGTCACTTGGGCGATCTCGACCTGAGGATGAAAGAGCAACAGTCTGACCAGCTCACCACCCGCATAGCCCGAGCCGCCGACGATCGAGACTCTCATACCTCGCCCCTCCCCACGCGCAACACATAGTCCACTACTCGCCCGGGGATGTCGACGCCGGTAGTATCGATGCTGTTGCGGAACTCCATCGTATAGTTGACTTCGCACACCGTCAGCTCGCCTGTGGGGCGCTCGAGCACATCGATCGCCAACACGCCTCCGCCCACAGCCTCGGCTGCAGCCCGTGCGATGGCATCTAGCTCGGCCGTTACCGGGCAGTTGGCCGCCTGCCCGCCGCGTGCCGTGTTCGTGATCCAGTGCTCAGAATAACGATAGATCGCACAGATGGTCTCGCCCCCCACCACAAAGGCGCGGATGTCGCGCTTGGGCTTGGCGATATACTCCTGGATGTAAAAGATCGAGTGCTGATAGGTGCCCAGCACCGCCTTGTGCTCGAGCACCGCCTCGGCCGCCTCGCGGTCGTTGATCTTGGAGATCAGGCGGCCCCACGAGCCAATAGCGGGCTTGAGCACCACAGGATAGCCCAGCATCTCGATGGCCTGTAGCGCCGACTCTTGCGTGAAGGCGATCAGCGTCCGCGGCGTGGGCACCTGGTGCTCGATCAGCGCTCGAGTCGTCGAGAACTTGTTGCCACAGATGTTGGCCACCCCCGCGGTGTTGACCGTGGGGATGCCCCAGGCGTTGAGCATCTCGAGGGCATACAGCGCCCGCGAGTGATTGATGCAGCGCTCGAGCACCACGTCATACTGGCGCATCGGGCCGGGGTTGGGCATATCGAAAATGACTTCGCGATCGTCGATGGTATCGACTTGCGCCCCCCTGTGCGCGAACGCCTCCATCAGCAGCTTTTCTTCCACGCGGACGCGGGACATCAACACACCGATGCGCATCTTGCAGTCACTCCTCACAGGCATTCCAGAACGCGGGTGGTCACCATCGTCGTTGTAGCATCGCCGCCGAGGTCGGGCGTCAGTGGGCCTTGGATCAGGGTGTGCTCGATCGCCCGCCGTACCCGCTCGGCCCAAGCCGCCTCTTGTAGATGATCCAGCAGCATGGCCACAGCACCAAACATCGCGAGCGGGTTGGCAATGCCCCTACCGGCGATATCGGGAGCCGAGCCGTGCACCGGCTCGAAAATCGCCGCATCGACGCCGATGTTGCCCGAAGCAGCCAGCCCCAAACCTCCCACCAAGGCGGCCGCCTCGTCAGAGAGGATGTCGCCAAACATGTTCGTCGTCACCAACACATCGAACCGCTCGGGATCGGTGATCAGCCGCATGGCAGTGGTGTCTACCAGCATCTCTTCTACGTGCAGCGCGGGGAACTCGGCTGCCACGGCAAAGGCGACCTCGCGGAACAGCCCGCAGGTGGCGCGCAGCACATTGGCTTTGTGCACGATCGTGAGCTGGCCACGGCGCTGCTGGGCCAGTGTGCAGGCCAGGCGCACGATCCGCTCCGACCCTCGACGCGTGATGACCCGCTCGGTGACCGCCTCGTCGCCTGTCGAGTGTTCCCGACCGGCGTAGAGTCCCTCGCTGTTCTCGCGTACGATGAGCATGTCGATCCCCGGCCGAGAGCCGGGGATCGGCTGCGACTGTACGGGTCGCAAGTTGGCATACAGGTCGAGGATGCGGCGTAACGCCACGATAGGGCTGTGATAGCCGGCCACCGGGCTGAGCGGGGAGCTTACTGCGCCGAACAGCGTTGCATCCGCGGCGCGCACCGCGGCGACCGTCTCATCGGGCAGGGCGGTGCCCCGTTGTTCAAACGTACCCCAGCCCGCCTCGGCCGTCACAAAAGTCAGATCCAGTCCCGTGGCCTCCAAGAGCTGCCGACCAGCGGGTATCACCTCATGGCCGATGCCATCGCCCTCGATGAGGCAGATCGTGCGGCTCATCGGGCCTCACCGAGCGGCAGCCGGCCGTGACGGAGATAGTAGCTGATCACTCCGCCTTCATCCCACACCTCGCGCAGCCAGGTAGGCGGCGAAGGCAACCGATGGACGATGCCATCGACGCTCAACTCGCCAGTGTTGCGATCGAACTGTGCCTGGGCGCCATCGGCTACCTGCCCCGTCAACGCCGCCTGAAAGAGCGGCAAGCCCAGGTTGAGGGCATTCCGGTAAAAGATGCGCGCGAACGATGGTGCGATGATCGCCGCGATGCCTACGGCCCGTAGCGCTCGCGGCGCGTATTCGCGAGATGAGCCACAGCCAAAGTTGTTGCCCGCCACGATGATGTCGCCCGGCCGCACTTCTCGGGCGAACTCGGGCCGATGCTCGATGAAGGGGTACTTGACCAGGTCCGCCTCAGAGGTCATATACGGCGCATAGCGGCCGGGGAGGATTTGGTCAGTATCGATGTTGTCGCCAAAGACCCAGATGCGTGCCATGTGGCCCTCCTACAGGCTCGCCGCGCTGGTGATGCGGCCGGTGACTGCGGTCGCCGCGGCCGTCTCGGGTGAGCCTAAGTAGACCCGCCCCTCGGGATCGCCCATCCGCCCGCGGAAATTGCGATTGGCCGTCGAGAAGCAGACCTCGCCCGCGCCAATGACGCCCAGGTGCCGCCCGATACAAGGGCCACAGCCCGGCGTACCGACGGTAGCGCCCGCGGCCAACAGCGTAGCCAGTGTGCCATCGGCTACCGCCGCCTGCAGGATGCGGTGCGACGCAGGGATCACCAGCAGGCGCACGCCGGGGGCCACATGCCGCCCTCGTAGGATCTCGGCGGCCGCTTTGAGGTCCTGCAAGCGGCCGTTGGTGCAGGTGCCGATAAAGACCAGGTCCACTGGCACATCGGCTAGCTCCGCCGCCGGCGCGACGTGATCCACTTCCGGCGGCATGGCCACCTGTGCATCCAACGCATCCAGATCGACATCCACCGTGCGCACAAACTGCGCCTCAGGATCCAACCGCAACCAGGCTGGCACCACTAGATGGGCCGTTGCCTCGCCCTCGGGGAAAAAGAGCCCCGCCTTGGCACCCAGCTCGGTGGTCATCGAGCAGAGCGTCTCACGGCTGTCGAGCGTCATCCAAGGCGCGCCGTGGAACTCGACGGCCTGATAGTTGGCCCCCTCCATTCCCAGGAAGCCACAGAGATACAGGCTGACGTCCTTGGCGCTCACGCCGGGGCGAAAGCGACCATGCAGATGCACACAGATGGTCTCGGGCACACGAAACCAGTTCTGCCCCGTAGCCATGGCCAGCGCCATATCGCGCGAGCCTACACCGGTGCCAAAGCAGCCCACCGCGCCGTAGGCGGTCGCGTGAGAGTCCGTGCCGATAGCGATCTGCCCGGGAGCCACAAGCCCTTCTTCGATCATGACCTGATGGCAGACGCCCGCGCCCACGTCGTAAAAGTGGCGAATGCCCTCCTCGGCGACCCACTGTCGCACCTTCACCTGTGCATTGGCCGTGGGCACCGAAGCCGCCGGCGCCACGTGGTCGATGATCACGGCAATGCGTTCGGGGTCAAAGACATGGGCGGACCGGAGCTCGTTGCGCAGTGCATCGATCACCTCGGGAGTCAACGAGTCATGGCTCATGCAGCGATCGATCGAGACGATCACCAGCTCGCCGGCCCGTGCCGTGCTGCCAGCAGCGTGAGACAGGATCTGCTCAGACAGGGTCAACCCCGCGGGTAGCTCAGTCATGTTGCCCCTCCCGCTCTTGGGTCATGCGGCGCAACACGGCATCGACATCGTCCAGGCCGATGGACTTGTCGTCGGCCAGGGCTTTGACCCGCGCGGTAGCGGCACGTACCTCGTCGTCGCTGAGTGCCAGCCCCAACTGCTCGGCCCGAGCCTTGATCGCATTCCACCCCGTGAGGCGGTGCGCAATGCTGATATACCGGGTCAAGCCAAAGTCATGCGGATCGAGGATCTCATAGGTCTCGGGATTGTTCAGCACGGCCTTGGCATGGATGCCTGCCTTGTGCGTAAAGGCAGTGATGCCGGTGATATAGTTGTTGAAGGGGATGCCCACGCCTACGATGTCGGCCACCATGTTGTCCAGCTCGACGATCTTGGGCAGGTGGTACTTGCGCACCAGGTTGCGGTCGCATGCATATAGGCGGGCGACCAGGCCACCCAACGAGGCGATGCCGTTGCGCTCGCCGATGCCCAGGACGCTCGCATCCACGTGGGTCGCTCCCGCTTCGAGCGCACAATAGGCGTTGGCGATGGCGCAACCCGAGTCGTTGTGGCCATGGAACTCGATGTCGCATTTGACGGCTTGCCGCACCCGCGACACTAGATCATACACTTGGAGCGGCGTGGCCACACCCACTGTGTCGGCAATGCCCACGCGAGTGACCCCCAGGGCATCCACCGCCTGATAGATCGGGATGATATCCTCGATGTTGCTGCGGAACGAGTCTTCGGTGCTAAAGCGCACCTCAAACCCATGCCCCAAAAGAAACGAGACGACCTCTTGGGCCATCTCGATAATTCTGGGGATATCCTTGCCATGGCTGAATTGCCGCAGCACCGACGAGGTGCCGATCAGCACGTCGATACCATCTACGCCCGTACCCATCGCCAACTCTGCGTCACCGATGGTGCAACGAATGTGCGTCAGCACTTTGGCCTTGAGGTCCAGTCCCGCGATGGTTTGGCAATCAGTGTAGCTCTGCGGCGAGGCCGCCGGCGAGGTCACCTCGATGTATTCGACACCGAACTCATCAAGAGCGCGCGCGATCTCTACCTTCTGCTCGGTAGTAAAGTTCGCGCCAACGAACTGCTCTCCTTCGCGCAGGGTCGATTCGATGATGTTGAAAGAGGAGATCGACATGGCGTTACTCCCCCCAGTCCTCTTCCTCTTCAGGCGCCAGCTCTAGCGTGAGCGGCTCGATGCTGACCACCTCCAGCTCTACACCACAGTCGGGGCAGTCGACGATCTCGCCCTCTAGGGGGTCATTGAGCTCGATCTCTGCGTCACACTCGGGGCAATGGCCTACCATATCCTGCTCTCCTTTGCATCCTTCTTGAAACTTTCGGGAACAACAAAAAGAGCGGCCTTCCCGGTCTGGGAAAGCCGCTCTGTCTGTTTCTACGCCCTGGGCGTACGAGCAAGCTAACCAGACCGGAGGCCTGGCTTCTTCGACTTGCCCTTGTTGCTTACGAGCATTGCTGCGCTCTGCACGATGGTCATCATACGCCCTAACGGATCACTCGAACGTGGCGGGAGAATAGCATAGCCGCTCAACGCTGTCAAAACCGAATCTCACGGCTGCCCGAAACAATAGAGCAGGGCCACAAGTGACCTGTTCTTCCTTCCCTCCACCCTGGCATCGTTGTCATGGAGTGTCATCTCCCTAGATGGGTCAGAATCGCTTTCGATCAGCCTTGACCGATCTACTCGCTAGATTTGGGTTCACTGTAGCTTGCGCTATCAGTTTCCCTCATCGCAGGTACTTTCGGTTACCAGAAGCGACCTTCAGTCCCCTGCTCCCTGCCACCTATCAACCAGGTGTCTGGGTCGGATCACATCAATCTCTCGTGACCCTGCACCCCTATACTAGCAAACCTCAGGGCGAATGTCAACCCCTATTTCGGCCAATCAGCCTCATTTTCGCCCATTTCCATTGATTACTGCCGCTGCGCTCAATCCACCCAGCCTCCGGCGGCATCGACAGTGCCCAACGTGAGGCGATAGCGATAGACATCCACCGGCTCGTCGAGCCAGATATTCACGCCCGCCGTGGATACCCAGTATGGCCCGCGCCAGGTGCAGGCCAGCCCCTGCTCACGGCCATAGACCAGCGACCCGCCCGCGCCCAGGGCGACGCAGAAACCGTGGTCGCCCGAGCGACTGCGCAGGCAGGCTTGCGACGCGTCAGTCTGCCTCAGTCCCCTTAGCCTGCGCCCGCGCAGAGACACACCACTGCTGTCTTCATATTGGCGCAATAGCCAGGCGCCCTGTTCGTTGACGATGACCGCTTGAGACCAGTCTGCGCTGACGCCACGGAAATCCACCTCGACAGCGATTGCGCCTTCCGACAGAAGGGTATAGGTGACCACCACCTCGCCGATCGGCTCTGTGGGTCGATAACGAGACCGCAACAAGCCCCCTGCCTCCAGAGTCGTATCGAGCAAGAAAGCCTTCCGCAAGCGAAACTCGGTCGCGGCGGGGTCGAACTCTACCGTCGCCATGCGCGAGCAGTAGATCTTGTCGCCAACCAGAACCATGGGCACGCCCATGCCCAAGCCAGTGCCGACAGCCAACCGATCGGCGTGCTCCCACACCAACCCTTTCTGTAGAGCCGCGCCCTGGCCGACATACGGCCTCGGCTCGCCATAGAGCAGTAGATGATCCTCTGGCCCAACGGCCACCTCGATGCCAGACTCACTGGGTAGCAAGAGCCCCTTCAGCTGGAGCGTCCAGCGAGGCTCGATCGCCTCCGCCAGACCCTGCCAGGCCAGCAAGAGCACCCAGGCCATCGCACAGCTCAACACCACCAGCACGACAGCGACGGCTACCTCGCGCCTGCGGCGTACCTCGATTCGCTCTCTGGCCGAATCATCGGGCGTGCTCATGGTTGGTATCCCGAGTTCTGCAGATCATGGTGGAACCTGGGCCACGGCACCGCTCCCAGACTGCCCACATCGCGCAAGAGATGGATGCCGTCATCAGCACCGACGATGACATCGGCGCGATTGTCCCCCTCGATATCCCCCACCCATGGTGCAGACCGCACCGACGCGCCTAGATCGATGGGAAAACCGGGCAACGCCTCGCCCCTCGAGTTCCAACCGTAGAGGTAACCATCGATACAGCCAGCGATGATGTCGACAGCATCATCGGCATCGAGATCAGCCAAGGCCGCCGACGCGACGAATGGCCCGTTGGCCTGTTGTGGCCAGCCGACGAGCAGCTGGCCTGCATCGTTCCATACGTACATGCGCCCGTCTCCCGAGCCACACACCACCTCGAGTCGGCCATCCGCATCGAGGTCCGCCACCGCCGGCGAGGCTTCCACAGCCCCCGCAGTGCGCTGCGGCCAACCTTCTCTCTCTACTCCATCCACCCCCGTAACGCGCACAAACCCCGCGTCGTCGCCATAGACAATCTCGACAGCGCCGTTGCGGTCCAGATCCGCGATCGCCGGCGAAGAAGCCGAGTCATCGACCAGACCGAGGGGTGACCAGGGATAAGGCGAGCCATCGAGATGCCAGGCATTCAGCGAACCACTGCTATCCGCGCCCCTCGTCAACGTGGTCACAGCCAACAGGTCGGGGCCGACGGCGGCCGTCGCCACGGACCAGTCGGGCTGCGCCTGAGGCCAGCCCGGAGCCGGCCGACCATCGACGGTGAACACCATCACTTGCCGTAGGCCCGCGATGGCTATTCGGCCGTCAGGGAGCACTGTGGGAGATGACCAGGCGCGGTAGCCTAAGGAGACCGGCCAGCCCGGCACAGAGGTACCATCCATGTTCCAGGCATAGAGTTTGCCGGCATCGGCAGCCGCCAGAATCTCGCGCTCTGCATCGCTATCGAGATCGGCCACGGCTGGCGATCCATAGAACCCACCACGGCTGTAGTGGGGCCATCCGGGCAGCGAGTTGAGGCGCTCGTCGAGCAGGTAGAAATAGCCATCTTGAGAGCCGACGGCGATCTCGAGTGTGCCGTCGCCATCGAGATCGGCCACTGCCGGTGAAGAGCGCACCCCCGCCTTGGTCTCGCGCAAGTGATGTCCCAGCGACAGAATCCGGGCCGGCGCGGCGGGGCTGCCCTGGCACGCCGATAGCACCAGAGCGCTCATCCCCAAGATGCAGGCTTGGAGCCAACGCATCGTCGCCTCCTAGACAGGGCGTACGACAGGGCTGCGACCGCACCGCCGTTCGCGGCACAACAGGATATCGCCGTTCATCCCCTCTCGCCCATCGCCAGGGCCAGAGATGCCTTCGCCAAGCCTGCAGCCCGCAGGCGCGCCGCATACGTCCGTTCAATGTGCCGACCATAGTCCTGCATGTGCCCTTTGCAAACGCCCTCGCTAAAGCAAGCCTCCACCGTGTGAGAGTCCGTCGCCTGGCCGAGCAAGTGCCGCATCTGGTACCGTCGGGCCCAATGCTCGAGCACGTCGCCGACCAAGCCCCCCAACAAGGCCGTACCCACTGCTTTGAAGAAGCGTTCGATAGGGTTCAGGATCTGCACATGTGCACCGTTGGCGCCCTCCGCATTCGGCAAGAAGGAACGCATCCAGGTGTTGGCAGCCAACAGGCGGTCATGCACCTCGAGACCATAGCAAGGCACCATCTGCGCCAGCTCATGCGCCGTATAGAGGGTGCGGTCGGTCATCACCAGGTGGTCACTGTCGAGGATATAGTTCGGACACAGGGCAACGTGGTGTCGCCGGGCCAGATGCACGAGCACGATGGTCATCAAGCGCACCAGCCACGTCCGACCGGGCCTGACGACGATGATATAGTCCAGATCATCTAGCCGCGCACGAGGGTTATCGACCGCCAGCGATCCAGTGACGGCCACCATCGACACAAAGGGCAGCGCCGCGATGCGCCGCGCATACCGCCGCGCCACCGGCCAAAGCACGCCACTGGTCGCACTGCGGCGCCGCCTGCGTAAAAAATGCAGTTCGCGCTCGGCCAGTGCATAGTACGGGGGTTCAGCAGTCAAGTGCGGTCGGAGGGCCTCGCTCGCCAAGGCCGCGGTCACCTGTTCGATGGTGGCGGGCATGCCCACCAGGTAGCGATGGATCTCTTCCAACGTCATGGGGTAGCCAAAAACATCGGCATAGAGCAGGGTACGTAGAATGGCCGTGGCTAGGGCGCGCTCACTCCACGGTTCGGGCGAGGTTGGGCCAAACTGGACATCGGCAGCATCCATACGGGCTATTATACTGCTCCCCCGATGCGCCGTAAACGCAGTCTCAGGCGGTGCTATCGTTCCCGCCGCTGGCATGGTTCCTGGCGAGAGCCGCGAGATCCGCAGCACTTGGCATCTCTTCGGGGCGCACGACGGTTTGCGACAGCAGGCGCAGCCGCAGCGGCCGCTGCGTGAGCCATTCGGCGCCCGTGGGCATAGTCGAGCGCGGGTGCGGAACAACATCCTCAGCCGCTACCGCTTCATCGACCACATAGAGGTAGCCGGGGATCGCGCCAGTGTGCCGCAACCGCCCATCATCTTCCCAGCAAACCGCGTCTGGCTTGTGCGAAAACACACGCGCCAGCTCGCGGTTCTGCGTAACGGTGCTACCCGCCGCTAACACCGTCAACACTAGCGGCGAACCGTGGTACCAGGCGACCATGATGCCTCCAGCATTGACAAGTCTACCAGCGCATCCCTAGAATAGCCTCACTCTGAGTTGAACGCCAGCCACAGAAGGAGCAACTTATGAACGTGCTGATCATTCAGGCCAGCCCCAACGAAGGGGGTTTGACGGCTTCCTGTGCCAAGGCTGCTGCCGAGGGCGTCCAGGCGGCCGGCGGCCAGGCGACGCTCGCCTCCATCGCTCGTAAGGATATCGCCCGCTGCAAGCAATGCAAGGACGGCTGGGGCGGCTGTCGCCCATATCACGAGTGCTACGGCACGGAGGACGACTTTCAGCCGCTGCATCAGTTGGTGCGGGAGGCCGACGGCTATGTCCTCGTTACGCCGGTATACTGGGGCGACATGAGCGAGTCGCTCAAGGCCTTTACCGATCGCCTGCGCCGCTGCGAGGCACCTCGTGGCGACGAAAGCGCCTTGGCCAACAAACCCATCATCTGCGTGGCGGCGGCAGGAGGCTCGGGTGGCGGCATGATCAGTTGCCTCGAGCAGATGGAGCGCTGGCTCGGCCATGTGCGCGCTCGCCGCTTTGACTTGATCCCCATCAACCGTTGGAACGCAGCCTACAAGGTCGACACGGTGCGGGCGGCGGCGCAGGCCATGGTGAGTATGGGCTAAACAACCGGCTCTTCTTTTGGGCGGGCTCGACGGGCGTTCTATACGATGGTCATGCCACCAACCCACGTGCGCCCGGATCGGTCTCTTGCCGCCCTTCGGGACAGCCTGCGTGTCTTGCGCGACGAGTATCCGTCTCTGGCTGCGAGCCTGGGTGAGGCCGAGCACCCCGACTGGCTCTTGCGTCTTGAACGCAGTGTGTTGCCAGCGCTGGATTTCGATGTGCCCGTTCTCCTGGCCGCCATCTGCGGCGGTGGCTCCACGGGCAAGTCGAGCCTGTTCAACGCGCTGGCTGGCCGCGAGCTGTCGCAAGTAGCCTTTCAGGCAGGGTTGACGCGGCGCGTCATCCTGGCCGGCCACCCAGAGGTACTCTCTAGCGACGCCATAGCCGCGGCTCTGCTTCACCGGCTGCCCGACAAGCCACAGCCTTGGGCATCCATCGAGCAGGCCAGCCAACCCGGCCCACCGCTCTATGCTCCGGCCCCTCACCTGCCCAAAAGGCTTTTGCTGCTGGACACCCCCGATTTTGACACGGGGGAGGGCGATCGCCTGGTCAACCGCGAGCGCGCCGAGCCTATCTTGCGCACCGCCGAAGTGATCGTCTATCTCTTCACTAATGCAGTCTACAACAACCTGTCGAACCTGCAGTTCATGGCCGACATGGTCGGCGGCATCGGCGGGCGGCCGATGGTGCTGGTGTATCGCATCTCGCGAGCCGCGCCTGACGACGTGGTGCTAGAGCATTGCCAGCAAGTAGCCCAGCGGCTCTTTGGCGGCCAGGGATGGCCAAAGCAGATCATCGGCGTGTATCGTATCCATGAGTCAGACCGGGTGGCTCTGGGCGAGGCTGCCCCCGAGCCACTGCCGATAGGCTCCCTCACCCAAGGGCGTACCCTACCCGAACTGCTGGCCCAGCTCGACATTGCGGCGATCAAGCGCCACGTGTTCGCCGCCGACTTGGCCACCATACGTGCGGGCGCTTCGGCTGACTTGCAGCAACTGACCATGCTTACTGAGCAGGCGGACCTCTATCGCCGTGCCCTGCAACACCTCATGGCGCTCGAGGGCTTGGAGGCCCTCAAAGCCTTTCCGGTGAACGAAGCGGTGGCCTTGGCGACGCGGGTGTTCTTGAATACGAGCCCCGCTTATCTTCGCACGATGCGGCAGACCGGCCGGGTGGTCGGTGCCCCCTTCCGTGCAGTGCGAACGGCCGTCCAGCGGGGCGCCGAGGTGCTCGGCCTCCGTGAGCGCCCCCCAGCGCCGCCAGATCTGTCCGGCACGGTGACGCAGGGGCTCTTGCTGGCTGCGAACGAGCTCCGGAATCGGCTACTCGATGACAAGCTCATCGTCCCCGTGACGCGCGATGATGCCCTCTTCGCCGAGGCCGAGCGCAGGCAGCGTGCAGCGGCCGAGAGCATCGCGATCGAGCCGCTGGGCGGTGGCCGTTACAATCTGCATGTGCCGGCCCCCCATGCAGTGCAGGGTCAGGAGGCTGCGTTGCTGGCGCAGGATTGGCCCACCACCACGGCGCGGTTGCGCGCCGCCGCCGAGGAGCTGGTTGGGCTGCCGGGAGACATCGAACGCGAACTCACCGACGCGGTGGTCTCTTTTCGCCAGGACATGGCCTGGAGTCAACGTCTGCGTGAGGCCTTTTTTGCCTCGCTCTCGGCGCTGCCGCCGTTGCTGGGTGTGACCTACACCTTGCTGACGGTCAATCCGGTCGCAGGGGCGGGCATCCTCATTCAACTCGAAGGCCTCTTTGGCGTGAACGATCTTTGGGCGCTGCTATCGATCCCCGCGTCCGCCGGGTTGAGCGATCAGGATCGCAAGCAGCTGCAACAGATGGTTGCGCCCGTGTTTCGGTTGTGGCTGCAACGGCGCACCGAGGCTATCGTCGCCCTCCTCGGCGACACGGTGGCCGCTCCTGTGTCCCTTGCCCTGAGCCAGCTCCCCGATCCGCAGGATGCTCGTCTGGCTCGTCTGCGACGAGCTCTGCAGGCCTTGGAGGAGGAGCATGCCTAGCCCTACGCCCCTGGTCGACAGCGACCGCCTGGCTCTGCGCAGTGCCGGTGCTCTGGCAGCCATGTATGCGGAGCTGGCCGCCCTACAGGCGCGCCTGGCCGCTTTGCCAGACTGGCAGCCGGCTGCCTCGCTCGCTGCCGAGGCCGATTGGGTTCGGCAACAGCTCGATCAGATGGCTGCGACGTGGAGCAACAAGCTCGTGGTGGCGTTGGCCGGGCCTTCGGGTGCGGGCAAGTCGACCTTGCTGAACGCGCTAGCAGGCCGCGAGGTCTCTCCCACTGGCCTCGAGCGGCCCACCACACGAAGCCTCATCGCCTATGTCGCCGATGAGGCCGACATCGCGGCTCTGCGTGCACGCTGGGGCCAGGCCGATGTCCAAGTGCAGGTGGCACCTGCAGCGCCCGCCCTACAGTACCTGGTGCTCGTCGATGCGCCCGATACGAACACGACGCCGGCCGGGCTCGCGGCCCTCGGGCGAGTGCTCGACACGGCTGACGTGGTGATCACCGTCTTTGCCGCGCAGAACCCGCGCCTTCACGACAACATCCAGTTCCTCGCCCCCTACGTTCGACGGCTGCCACCCGAATCGGTAGTGCCCGTGGTCAACATGGTCGACCGTGCCCCCCTTGCCGCCCTGCAGGAACAGGTGCTGCCCGACCTGCGCCAGGCCCTAGCCGCTGACTGGGACCTGCACCCCGAGCACATCTATCTGGTGTCGGCAAAGGCCAGCCTTCCCGATGCCAGCTTTGCCCCCGATGAACAGCCGTTGAACACGGTCAACGAGTTCGACTCCCTACGCCAGTTCCTGTTCGAGGCTCTGAACCGCGCTTCACAGGTGATCGATCGGCGCATGGCCCGCGCACAGCATCTGCTCGCCCTGGTGAACCAAGACCTGGCTGCAGCCATCGCTGAGCGTCGGCCCGCCATCGAGAGCGCGCGCGACCAGCTCAAGCACGCCAATCAGGCCATGGCCAACGCGCTACAAGAGAGGCTTCAACGCCGCGCTAGCGAACTGCGTGGCCTCGATCTACACGCGGCG
>JBDKSN010000027.1:0-10495 GCA_039680625.1 Anaerolineales bacterium
CCGGCCATGGGCATATCGCCGTACAAGAGGCCATCAGCCAGTCGTGCGACATCTTTTTCTACATCACCGCCGGTGGCTTTGGAGACTTTCATGGCCTGGGCATCGAGCGGCTGGCCCAGTATGCGGCCCAGTTCGGCTTTGGCTCGCCCACGGGCGTCGAGTTGGCTGGCGAACTATCGGGACTGCTGCCCAGTGAAAAGTGGAAGCGGCAGAACTATGGCGAGAGCTGGTTCACGGGCGATACCTATAACGCGGCCATCGGCCAGGGCTATGTGTTGGCGACGCCCCTGCAAGTGGTCACCGCTACGGCGGCCATCGCCAACGGAGGCACCCTCTATCGCCCACAGCTGGTGTATCAGGTGACGGCGCCTGATGGGCGCGTTCTACATGCCCTGCAGCCCGAGCCTGTGCGCCAGCTGCCCATCGATCCGGCGTACATCGAGCTGGTGCGCCAGGGCATGCGTGGCGCGGTGACGCGCGGCACGGCCTATCTGATGCGCATCCCCGAGGTGGCCGTGGCGGGCAAGACGGGCTCGGCCGAGTATGCCGCCTTTGACGAAGACGGCAACCTGATTGTAGATGAGCACGGCTATCTGCCGACCCATGCATGGTTCACGGCCTTTGCCCCATTCGAGGCCCCCGAGATCGCCCTGGTGGTGTTTCTCGAAGGCGGGGGGGAAGGCTCGCAGATGGCGGTGCCCGTAGCTTCGCGCATTCTGAGGCACTATTTCCAGCTGCCCGAGACAGAGTAGGGCGATCCGAGCCACGCAGGCAGAGGCAGAGCCGATGGAAAGAGCGATACAGATCAAGGGAACGCGAGAGGGGCTGACCATCACCCTGGGCAGTGGCGACTTGGCCGACGCCTTGGGCGACCTGGGCCGCCAGCTCCGACTGCAGGGCGCCTTTTTCCGTGGCGGTGCGGTGGCTCTGCAGGCGGTGGCCCGCAGCTTGACCATCGAGGACATCGTCGCCGTGCGCGACCTCTTGGCCGAGTACGATATGACCCTGCGTTCGATCGTCGCCAACAACGATGCCACTCGCCAGGCCGCCACTGCGCTCGGCATTCAGGTGGTGGAGGTTGAGCCGCCGCGCCAGGCGGTGCGCCCCGCCCCAGTCGAAGAGCGCGAGCCGGCCCCTACCGGCGATGCCATGCGTGGGGTGCTCGTCAAACGTGTGGTGCGTTCGGGCCAAACCGTGCGCCACACGGGCCATGTGGTGGTCATCGGCGATGTCAACGTGGGCGCCGAGCTTTTTGCCGGTGGCGACATCGTGGTGTGGGGCCGGTTGCGTGGCCTGGCTCATGCCGGCTGTTACGGCGATGAGACGGCGGTCGTTTGTGCACTCGAGCTGTCTCCCCAGCAGCTGCGCATCGCGCAGCGCGTAGCGCGGCCTAGCGAGGGGGCAACGCGTTCGCCGACGGGGCCAGAAGTGGCCCGCATCGTCGATGGCGCGATCGTGGTCGAGCCCTGGGATCAGGCACGCCGAAAGGGATAGCGCCATGACGGCACGCATCATCACCATCACCTCGGGCAAGGGCGGCGTCGGCAAGACCACCACGGTGGCCAACCTGGGCGTGGCCCTGGCGCGCGCGGGTCAGCGTGTGGTGGTCATCGACTCGGACATTGGCCTACGCAACCTCGACATCCTTTTAGGCCTGCAAAATCGCATCATCTATGATGTGGTCGACCTGGTCGAGGGGCGCTGCCGCCCGCGCCAGGCGCTCATTCGCGACCGTGTCGCGCCCGAGCTGTATCTGTTGCCCGCCGCCCAGAGCCGCGACAAGAGCGCCGTCGGCCCGGCCGATATGGTGCGCATCTGCGACCAGTTGCGTGCCGAGTGCGACTTTATCCTGATCGATTCGCCTGCGGGCATCGAGCTGGGCTTTCGCAATGCCATCGCCCCAGCCAATGAGTTCATCTTGGTGACCACGCCCGAGTATGCGGCGCTGCAAGATGTCGACCGCGTGCTGGGCATCCTCGAGGCCGAGGGCCGCGATAGCGCCCGCCTGCTCATCAACCGTATGCGGCCAGACCTCGCGCGGCGCGGCCAGTCTCTGTCGGTGGCGCAGCTCCTCGACGTGCTGAATATCGACCTGCTCGGCATCGTGCCCGAGAGCGAAGAGGTGATCGCCGCGAACGTGCGCGGCGTGCCCGTGGCTCACGAGGTCGAGACGTTGCCTGGCCGAGCCTATGCCAACATCGCGCGCCGCCTTATGGGCGAGGATGTGCCCTTTATCGCGCTGCTCGAGGGTAAGCCGACCTTCTGGCAGCGCATCGGGTTGCGGTCGCGTGCGCGGGAGCAAAATGCGCGCTAAGGCTCTGTGGCGCTCGTTCGATTGGCTCGCCTTTGCGATGACGCTGCTGTTGATCGCCACGGGCTGTGTCATGATCTATTCTGCCTACGAGATCTCGATGCCCACAGCCCACGAGCTGACCTGGGATAACTCGGTGGTGCGCCAGGCCGTGTTTGCCCTCATCGGCCTGGTGGGCTATGCCCTCATGGCGTTGATCGACTATGACCTGTGGTTGCAGCTCTATCGCTGGATCTATGGTCTGGTGCTGGTGCTGCTGGGCACCACTCTGGTGGTGGGGCACACGCGGTTTGGCGCGCAGAGCTGGTTCCAGTTCGTGGCCTTTGATGTGCAGACCTCTGAGCTGTGCAAAGTGCTGATGATCCTCGTGCTGGCGCGCGTGTTGGGTTGTGGTCAGCGGCGGCTCGAAAGCCCCTTGCCGCTGTTCAAGGCGCTGCTATTGCTGCTGCCCCCCGTGGTGATGATCTATCTACAGCCCGACTTTGGCACGGCGGTGATTCTCGTGGCGACCTGCGCCGGCATGATCTTTTTGTCCGGCGTGCGTTGGCGGCATATGCTGTTGATCTTGATCATCCTGGCAGCCTGTGCGCCGCTCGTCTGGTTTCAGCTAGAAGACTATATGCGCGGGCGCATCTTGCAGTTCATCATGCCCGAGGTGCACATCTCGGACGATAGCTACAACATCAACCAGGCGCTCATCTCGATCGGCTCGGGTGGTTGGTGGGGCAAGGGGCTGTTCCAGGGCACCCAGACGCAGCTGCACTTTTTACGTGTGCGTCACACTGACTTTATCTTTTCGGTGTTGGCTGAAGAGCTGGGCTTTGTCGGGGCGACGCTGCTCATCGCCGCTTTCGCCCTCTTGTTCTTTGCCCTGGTGCGTACGGCGCTGCGGGCGCGCGACGACGGCGGTCGTCTGATCGCCGGCGGCGTGGCGGTGATGCTGCTGGTGCAAACGGTGATCAACATCGGCATGAATGCCAACCTGCTGCCCGTTACGGGCTTGCCGCTGCCGCTGGTGAGCTATGGCGGTAGCTCGCTCGTGACCACGCTAATGGCCCTTGGCCTGGTGCAGAGCGTCGCCTTGCGGCGTGAGCGCATCGAGCCGCTGTTGCCCTATTCGTCGATCGGGGAGAGAGTGCTATGACGACACAACCGGTGCGGGTGCGCATCGCCCCCAGCCCAACGGGGTACTTTCACCTCGGCGGCGCGCGCACGGCTCTCTACAACTTTTTATTCGCGCGCCACAACGGGGGCCGCTTCATCTTGCGCATCGAAGACACCGACCGCACGCGCTATCACCCCGAGGCGATCAGTGACCTGCTCGAGAGCCTGCGCTGGCTCGGCCTGTGGTGGGACGAGGGGCCAGAGATCGGCGGCGAGTATGGCCCCTACTATCAGTCCGATCGGCTCCCGCTGTATCAGGAGTACGCCGCCAAGCTGGTGCAGGAGGGCCATGCGTATCGCTGCTATTGCAGCCCTGAGCGCCTGGCGTCTTTGCGCGCGGAGCAGCGCGGGCAAGATGGTACCGCCGGTTATGACCGGCACTGTCGCTTCTTGACCAGCAAGCAGATCGCCGACTATGAGGCGCGGGGTATCCGCCCGGTCATTCGCCTGGCCGTGCCGCTCGAAGGGACGACCACCTTCACCGACGCCCTTCGCGGCGACATCGTGGTGCAGAATAGCCAGCTGGATGATCTGGTGCTGCTAAAGTCAGACGGCTTTCCCACCTATCACCTGGGCGTCGTGGTCGATGACCACCTGATGGCCATCTCGCACGTCATCCGCGGTGAAGAGTGGCTCTCTTCCTCACCCAAGCACGTCTTGCTCTATCAGGCCTTGGGTTGGGAGATGCCCGTGCACGCCCATCTGCCCGTCATCCTGGACCCTTCGGGCAAGGGCAAGCTGAGCAAGCGCAAGAAGAAGGATGCCGACGGCCAAGAGCAGCTGACCTACATTCACGAGTTCCGTGAAGAGGGCTATCTGCCTGAGGCGATGGTCAACTTCTTGGCGCTCGTGGGCTGGTCGCTCGATGCCGAGCACGAGTTCTTTGGGCGCGACGAGCTGATTCGCTCGTTCGATCTGTCGCGGGTGAGCAAGAGTCCTGGCGCCCTCTCGTACGACAAGCTCGAGTTCATGAATGCGGCCTACATCCGCTCGCTTGGCAAGAACGATCTGGCCAGCAGGCTGTTACCGGTCCTCAAGGCCGAGGGCATCGACGCCGATATCGACTCGGTGCTTGCCTTTGTGCCACACATTCAAGAGCGTTTGAAGGTGCTCACCGACGCGCGCGACTGGATCGACTTTGCCTACGTCGACGAGATCCACTATGACCCCACCGAGCTGCTGCAGAAAAAGCTCACGCCCGCGCAGGCGAGCGCACTGCTGAGCGAGACGGCCGCGGCGATCGAGGCGTTGCCCGTCTTTGAGGAGGGCGAGATCGAGGCCACGCTGCGCGCGCTGGTCGAGGCCTCCGGCTTGAAGGCGCGCGAGTATTTCGGCTCGATCCGTGTGGCGGTCACGGGCAAGGCCGTGGCGCCGCCACTCTTTGGGAGCCTGGCGATCTTGGGGCGAGAGCGTAGCGTGTCGCGGCTGCGGCGCGCGGTCAGCTTGCTCCAGACGTTGTCTTGAGCCAAGAAGGCAGGCCATCGGTGACCGAGCTAACGCTGAGCGCCCAGTATCAAGGGGCGCGCGAGCTGGCCAAGGCGCACGAGCTGCGCCTGGCCCTGGACAAGTGCCAGCGCATCTTGCGGGCCTACCCCAAGCATGTGCGCACCTATGGCCTGCTGGGTGCCATCTATCTGCAGGGCGGGCGGCCCGATGTGGCGCTGGATCTCTTTCAGCGCGTGCTCTCGGCCGACCCTGAGAACGTCCTGGCCTATGCCAGCCTGGGGGCGATCTATCACGAGCGGGGGCTGCTCGATGAGGCCGTCTGGGAGCTAGAGCGCGCTTGGGAGCTCTCTCCGGCCAATGTCGAGGTACGCGCGAGGCTGCAGGCGCTCTATCGCGAACGGGGCCATGAGCCCGGGCGCAAGCTCAAGCCTACGCGGGGCAGCTTGGCCCGTATCTATATGCGCGGCCAGCTGTACGACCACGCCATCGACGAGTGGGAGGCGCTGTTGCGCGAGCAGCCTTATCGTCAAGATCTCAAGGTGGCGCTGGCCGAGGCGCTGTGGTACGAAGGCCGCCTCGATGAGGCCGCGCAGGTGTGCCAGAGCATCTTGGGCGAGCTGCCGAACGCGCTCAAGGCCAACCTCATCTTGGGGCGCATCTGGCTCGATGGCGCGCATGACGAAGAGGCGCGCGCCTTGCTACAGCGTGCCCAGGCCCTCGACCCCGAGAACCTCGTGGCGCAAGAGCTGTTCGGCGCAGGCTCTCCGCTGCCGCCGCGAGTGATCCGCCTGCCCTTTGAGCCGGGCGACGCGCCCGAGGTAGACCTGCCCTATCTGCGAGCCGAAGATGCGGCCACCGAGGCAGGCCAAGAGATCCACGCGGCAGCGCCGCCGTCTGACATCTAGACATCCTTATCCGTAGAGAGGAGTGTATGCGATGGAGAGAACGCTGATCATCGTCAAGCCAGACGGGGTGCAACGGGGGCTGATCGGTGAGATCATCACGCGGTTCGAGCGGCGAGGGCTCAAAATCGTCGGACTCAAGTTCATGCAGCTCGACGAGGCTTTGGCCCGGCGACACTATGCGGTGCACGAGGGCAAGCCCTTTTACGAGGGCCTCATCCGCTACATCACCTCGGCGCCCGTGGTCGTGATGGTGCTCGAGGGTCCAAAAGCGATCGCCGTGGCCCGCAACACGATGGGGCCAACGCGCCCTGCCGACGCTGCGCCGGGCACCATCCGCGCCGACTTTGGCCTCGAGATGGGCCGCAACCTGGTCCACGGCTCGGATAGCCCCGAGACCGCGGCTTACGAGATCGGGCTGTACTTTACGCCCGAGGAGCTGGTGAGCTGGGAGCGCTGCACCGATCCCTGGGTGCTCGAATAGGCGTGGTGCAATCACGAGGGCCGCTCACTGAGCGGCCCTCGCTCGTCTAGTGGTCAGGCAATGCGCAGCACGGTGCGCGCATTGCTCCACAGCTCTTCCAGCTGATAGTAGGCGCGCTGTTCTTCAGAAAAGAGGTGCACCACCACGCCGCCGTAATCCAGCAGCACCCAGCCGCCCGTGGGCGTGCCTTCGACGCTGAGCGGCTTGACGTCGCACTCGCGGCGCGTCTGCTCGAGGATCTCGTCGCTCAGGGCGCCGATCTGGCGCTCGCTCGAACCACTCGCGATGACGAAAAAGTCGGTGATCAGCGTCACCTCTTGCATGTCGAGCAAGAGGATGTCGGTGCCCAGTTTGCTGGCGATGGTGTCGACGATATGACGGGCTAGTTCCAGGGCTTCCAGGGGCTCCTCCGCAGGGTAATCCAGTTAGTTGATGGATTATAGCATAGGGTGAGGACACCGGTAAATCGGTGGGCTCCACCTGCGTGGCATCTCCTGTAGGCGAGAGCTAGCCCTTGCCGCCTGTGCTGACAGCAGCTAGAATCCACGTAACTAGGCCTTGGGGGAACGCGGTGCGTCCATCGGCGGTGCTGTCGAGCTTTCTCAAGGGCTTTGCGCGCAACTATCCGCAGCTCAGCTTCAAGGGGATGCGGCAGCTGCGGGATGACGTGTTGCCACCCTATCAGCTCGTGCTGCGGCTGTCGCCCGGCCATCAGGAGCGCGAATACGACCTCTACATCGTGGCCCTGGGCAGCGCGCACCCCGACGACCTGCGCCCCATGCTCGCTCAGCTCGGCCCGTTGCCGGCGCCCGACGATGGCCGCGAGGCGCTCCGCGTGTTGCTGGTGCCCCACCTCGATGACCAGGCGCGCGCCCTCTGCGTAGCCGCGGGTGTGGGCGCCCTCGACCTTGCGGGCAATGCCCAACTCGAGGGCCAGGGCCTCTATGTTCAGGTGACCGGCCGCGCCTATGCCTACGGCCGCAAACACGATACCTCGGGTGCGTTCCGCGGCAAGGCTGAGCGCGTCACGCGGCAATTGCTCCTCTCGCGCGACCGCCAATGGACCATGCGCGAGCTGGCCAGTGCCGCCGACGTCAGCCTCGGGCTGGCCAGCATGGCCACCACGACGCTCGCTGGCCTGGGCCTGGTGACCAAGTCGCGCCAGGGGCTGCTGGCCCACGATCCCACGTCCCTGCTCGACGCCTGGGCCGAGGCGTATGATCTGCGCAAGAGCCCCTTTGTGATCTATCGCTCGCCGCTCGATGTGCCGACCATCGAGGCCCGCCTGGGCACGCAGCCTGCGGGCACCTATGCGCTCACCCTCTGGTCGGCCTATCGCCACCTGCTCGGCGAGAGCGCTCGCGAGCGGTATGTAGCGCTCTTTTGGGCGCGGCCCATGGCCGAGGTCGAAGAGCTGCTAGCGCTCTCGCGGCACACGGGGCACACCTACCTGTTCATCTTTCAACCCTATGATCCTTGTTTGCTGTGGGGCGCCCAGCCAGACGAGAGTGGCGTGGTCAGTGTGTCGCCACTACAGCTCTATCTCGACCTGGGTTCGGGAGACGAACAAGAGCTCGCCCTGGCACGGCGGGTGCGCGAGCAGGTGTTGGGCTATTGACGCGGCGCCGCGCGCTGGCAGATGCGCAACACGAGCAGCTCTAGCGCCAGAGGCGGATCCATCTTGCCGGTCTTGATCTCTTCGTCGGTCTGGGCGATGCGCTCCATAACTTGGTCCAGTTCCTCGGCGCGAAACTGGGGCGCCTGGCTCAGCAGCTTGTCTAGGGCGAACTTGTGGCGCACCCCCAGCCGCTCGCCGATGGCCTCGCGCGAGGCGCCGGCGCTACGTAGCTCTTGCACACCGATCAATAGGCGCACCTGCCGCGCAATCATGGTGAGGATATAGAGCTCGTTGGCGCCGTTGGCCAACAGGCGCTCGAGCTCATCCAGCGCGGCGCGGGCGCGACGTTGGCCGAGGGCGTCGACCAGCGCAAAGATGTTGGCCTCGATCGAGGCGGGCACGAGCGTGCGCACTTGGTCGCTGGTGATCTCGCCGCGATAGCCCACGTTGGCGGCCAACTTCTGGAGCTCGCCGTCGAGCACCCGTCGGTCGGGGCCGACGCGCTCGAACAACAACGCCAGTGCTGGTGCAGCGATGGTCACCCCCAGCGCCTGGCAGCGCTCGGCAGCCCAGCGTTGGAGCTGCGTACGCCCCGCTGGCGTGCTGAGATCGAGCGGCTGGCAAGCCACCACACGCGCGCCCTCGAGCTGCTTGGCCAGTGCCAAGAGGGGGTGCTTGGGCGGCAATAGCTCGTCTTCGACCAGAGCCAGGTCGGTGCTGGCGGGTAGGTGGGGCAGATAGGCCAGCAGCGTCGCCAGCTCGCCGCCCGGCTTGGGCTGGCTGCCCTCGCCCTTGCTGACCCGCTTGACCAGCCCCTCGACGATGATCAACCGCCGCTCAGTGAGGAACGGCAGCGTGCTACAATCGTTGAGCAACTCGCTCAGCACCACCTTGCGCCCATCGAGCTGGGTGACGTTGAGGTCGCCCAGGCCAGCCGACATCACCCGAGCGCGCAGGCGCGCCGTCTCTTGGGCGCGGCCATATTCATCTGCGCCGTGGATGATGTGCAACATGGCGCCTAGCCCTCGCGCACGGCGATCCGGTGGCAGACGACGCCCCGATAGCGGCTGTACACGGGCGAGTCCACGCGCAGGTTGCCCACTCGGGCATCGGTAGTGAGGTGTTTCTGGGCCAAGCGGCCGAGGGGCTGCGCCGCGCCCAGGGCCGCGCTCACCAGGACAGCAGCCAGCACACCCTGTTCACCTCGCCGCCGGCGACCACCGGCCAGGGCCAGGCAGCCCGCCAGCAGCACCAACAGGCCGCCCACGGCCAGGTTGGTGCCGCAGTTGGGGTGGATGGCCAGGTCGGCCTGGCCCGCTTGCAGGCGGACCAGCGCCTCATGCGAGGCTGCCGAAAGCGTGGCCGTGTCGGCGTCGCCGTACACCGTAAAGCCGCCCGGATCACTGCGGCCTAGCAACTGCCCGCGCACAGCCTGGCGGGGCATCAGATGCAACGTGGCATGTTCTAGGGCATGTACCCGGCGGACGCGCGACAGCAGTTTGAGCATGGTTCCCCCTCAAAGACGGTGTGGCCGCCGCGCCCTGGCTGTTGCGGTCGGGGTCAGCGCTGCCTTGGTCCGAGTATACCACGGCTGGCACGGCCGCGCTTGCGTCAGATTCGGTTGCGGGCTGTGTGGCCGCGCTCTATAATCGGCAGGCAATGGGAGGAGGCGCTATGCCCGACATCAAAATCGTCTTGAGCGACCTGCACCTCGGCGCTGGACGGCGCGAGATGGGCAACTTGTTGGAGGATTTCGACCAGGACGATCACTTTGCCGCGTTGCTCGGGCAATTGGCCGCCGAGGCCGAGGCGCAAGAGCAGGGTATGGAGCTCGTCTTGGCCGGAGACACCTTCGAGTTCTTACAGGTGCCCGCCGTGCCCCTTACGGAATACAACGTCGATCTGGGTTACCCGGTCACCGCTTACTTGGCCAGCTCGGCTGAGGCGTCTCGGCAAAAGATGGCGCTCATCGTTGCGGGCCATCGCTCCTGGTTCGATGCGCTCCGCCGCTTTGTCTCCGCTGGGCGCCATCCTCGCCGGGTGACCTTTATCAAGGGCAATCACGACGTCAACCTGCACTGGGTTGAGGTGCAAGACGAGATTCGTAAGGCGCTCGAAGCCACCGAGGGCCGCCGCGCCGCCTGCGTGCACTTCCTAGAGCGCCGTCTGTTGCACGATGGCGTCTATGTCGAGCATGGGCATCAGTATGCCGAGCGGGTGAACCGCTTTCCCGATTTTACCGAGCCGCACGACAGCGACAACCCCACCGAGCTGTATCTACCGCCCGGGTCGCGGATGGTCTGCCGCTTTTTCAATCGGCTCGAACGCCGCTTCTACTGGCTCGACGGCGTCAAACCGATCACCGCCTTGATCTGGTATCTCTTTGCCCTGGATTTTGCCACGGCCGTCGAGGCTCTGGGTGCGCTCGTGCGCGAGGCGCCGTCGTTGGCGTTGGGCCAGCTGCCCCTCACCTGGGCGGTGACCAACCAGGTCGAGGCCCTCGACGATGTGCAGGCCAGCCTGGCCAACCCGCAAGAGATCACCGCTCTAGAGCGACAGACCGACCGTCG
>JBDKSN010000028.1:0-30353 GCA_039680625.1 Anaerolineales bacterium
ACTCGCCATGCTCCATCGGTGCGCCCTCCAGCGCGCTGCGCTCATTATGGCCGATCCATCCGGCCTACCAAAGCGACGAGGCAAGGGAAAGGCGCCGCCTAGAGCGGTAGTGCTGGCGAGGTCGGCATCACCACCTGCGAGCCTAGCGCGAGGCGTAGGCGTTCGTGCAGTTGGAGCGCGTTGGTGACTGCATAGTCGTGCACGTTATTGTTGAACAGCACGTGCACCTGTTGGGCCTGGTCGGCCAGCGAGGCCAGCTTCGGCACCCACTCATCCAGCTCCTCCAGGCTGTACAGATAGTCAAACCGGTCTGAGGCGCGCTCGACCTCGGCGTACCATTTGGCCGCGTTGCGCCCGTGAAAGCGCACCACGCTCAGCTCGGGCGTGGTGACCACGGGCACCGTGGGAATGCTCCCCGAACCCACCTGCGGCTCATCCACGATGCCGAGGGCGATGTGCGCCTCAGATAGCGCCTGCTGCAGCTCGGGCAAAGCCTCTGGCCGTAGCCACGAATTGTGGCGAAACTCGACGCTGAGCGGGTCGTTGGGGAACTGGTCACGCAGGGTCCGGAGATAGGCCAGGTTGGTCGCCGAGCGCGTGAACCAGGGTGGAAACTGAAACGTCAGCGCACCGAGTTTGCCCGCCTCGCGCAGAGGCCCTACTGACGCCGAAAAGGTCGCAGCGACGTCGGGCGTGGGTGGCTCTCGCCGATCGTGCCAGGTGAGCTGCCGAAAGGGCTTGACGTCGAACATAAAGCCCCGGGGCGTCCGCCGGGCCCAAGCAGCATAGTTGTGGGCGGGCATCAGCCGGTAAAAGCTGGCGTTGAGTTCGACGATGGCGAACCGCTGCGCATAGTGGGCGATCTGTTGGTTGCTGGGCAACCCTGGCGGATAGAACTCGGTGAACTCTGACCAGCTACACGTCCCCACATAGATGGCGCCCATGCTCTTGCATCTCCTCTCGTGCGTCAGGGCACGCCTCCAGTATGCGGGCTAGGCGACGCCGACGCAAGGCAAGTGAGGCGAGCACAAGCTGACAGCTGCCGCCGAAATGGGTATACTCGCGGGCGTGAATAGCACCGTCTTGCGCCAAAGGCTTGCCACCGCCATCGCCGTCGCCCTCGTTCTGTTGAGCGGGTGTGCGCCGTTCCTGGCTACGCCGCCTACCGCGCCGACGAACCCAACCACCGCGGCGACTCCCACGAGCGCCCCCAAGTTGGGCGAACCTGTGTTGCTGCCCACAGCCTCACCCATGCCCACGCCCAGCATTGCAACGACCTTGCGCGTGACCGACGCACCGCTCCAGTTCTGGTCCAACCCAAACGAGATCGTCGGTCTGGTGGCCGATGACGAATCGATCTGGGCGGCCACGCTCGGCGGCGTGGTGAGGTGGTGGCCCGATGGCCGCAACACCCTTTACACCGTCGAGACGGGGATGCTCTCTCAGGCGATCGATGCCATCGCCCGCGACGCGGACGGCCACATCTGGGTGGCCTACCGCGACATCCTCACCTGGAGCGAGTTCGATGGCACCCAGTGGATTCACTATCCCACCCGACAAGATGCCGTCGAAGCGCGCTACCCGGCCATGCTTGCCGCGCACAGCGCCGAACCCAAGCTGTGGTCGAGCCGCGCCGACAGCACATGGCTCTGGCTCCCCAAGGGCGATGGCCAGGTGCAGGCCTACGATGGCACGCGTTGGCGCAGCTATGGCGAAAGCCACGGCATCACGCCCGGCACGTGGGGGGTGGGCGTGGGGCCTGGCGGTCAGGTGTGGGCCGTGGGCCGCGGTGTGGCCACCGCCAGCGAGGGCGACCTGTGGTGGGACGATAGTTCCTTCTTTAGCAGCATCGCCAGCAGCGACCTCGTCACCGACCTGGCGGTCGATAGTGAGGGGAGCGTCTGGGTGTCTTTTGTTGGCGAGCGCGGCGCCGAGGGCGGCGTGGCGCGCTATAGCCCCGCGCTCGAACGGTGGGAGGGTTACCAGCACGCGCTCAATCCAACCATCCCGACCCAAGTGTATAGTGTGTCGCTCAGCGCCAACGGCGAGCTCGTCTTGTGCGGCGAAGGCGCCGTGGTGATGCGCCCGGTGGGCCGCGCTTGGCAGCAACTCGCCGTGCCGGGCATCGAGGTGCGTTGCCTCGCCCAAGACAGCACGGGTCTCTTGTGGCTGGGTGCCACCGATGGCCTCTACTCGATCCATGCCGATGGCACCGGCCTGGAAGGCCCGTGGACCGTGCCCACGCCTCTGCGCGACAACGCGGTGCGCGCCCTGCTCATCACCGCAGACGACACGCTCATCGTGGGCGGCGAGCGCGGGGTGACGATCATTCGCCCCGATGGCACGGTCGCTTGGGCAGAGCAAGCAGGCACTCGCTGCGGCACCATCGACGACGTTGGGGATGTCTGGCTGGGTGGCGATGAGGGACTGTTCCGCCTCGACCTGGCCACCGCCGGGTTGCAGCGAGTGAGCGAATTGCCGGTGCTCAGCCTGGCGGCCAGTGGCGGCCAGCTCATCGCCCTCGGCGTCGATGGCTTTCTGTACCGTCAGCCCCAATCTGCGCCCGAGGCCTGGCTCGATGGTACGGCGCTGATGGGCTCGGCACCGCGGAATCTCGCCGTCACCGACGATGGCAACCTGTGGCTGAGCGCCGAAACGGGCGCTGGCATGGTCACTCCCGAGGGAGCGCTCACCCGCTGGACGCGCGATGATGGGCTGTTGAGCAACGATGTACGCGCAGTGATCGCCTCAGACGACGGAGTGGTGTGGTGCGCCACGGCGATGGGTCTCGCGCGACGCAAGCCCGACGGCAACTGGACGCGCTTTACGGTCGAGTCGACCGGCGGCGGCCTGCGCTCACTCGACATGGTGGCCCTGATGGTCGAGCCAGATGGCACCTTGTGGATGGCCACCGCCCTCGGCATCTCGCGCCGCTCTCCCGAGGCCGATTGGGCCTATTATGACCTGGCCGGCATTGAACATATGGCCATCGACGCACACGGCATCTTGTGGCTGGGATCCGATAGCGGGCTATATCGGCTCGACCCCAGCGCGCTCACGCCCGTGGCCGATTGAGGTAGAGATGGAAGGCACAGCGCCATCGCGCATTCGCATCGCTCATGCAGGCATCACCACGGGCTCGCCCAACGACGAGTTGGGGATCACGCCCGACTTGATCGACCGCAAGGGCCTCTTGCAGTGGCTCGCGCAGCCGGGTATCGACGAGGAACTGCTCTCGCGCCTCTGCCATGCATATTATACGTCGCGCCTGTTCGACATTCCGCGCTGCCTCGGGCAGATCCTGGCTACCGTGTACGATGAGGACATCCGCCTCCACGAGCGCTTGCCCGGCGCGGTGGTGGTGTTGGGGATGGATGTGTTCATCGTAGGGACGCCCAACCTCCTGGCGTGGATCACGCGCTTTGAGGGCGTGCAACCAGCCTTTGACACGAGGCACCGCATTGGTCTACCGATAGACTTGGGTCAGCGACCGAACTATGCCGTCGATTGGGAGATCCACCAGGCGCACTGGCGACTCACCGCGGGCGATGCGCTAGTGGTGGTGGCTGGCGAGGGGATCGAGCTAAGCAACACGCGCATCTTGAGGCTCGCCATGCGCCATGAGGACCCACAAGATCTGGCCGACGCCGTGGAACGCGCGACGCGGGATGACGAGGTGCGTTCGGGTGTGCTGGTGTGCCTTGCAGGAGGTTTCGCGCCCGTGCCCGCTATGCCAGTGGAGCCGCCCGCGCCTCAGCCCCGCCACACCCGCGCCATCGACGATGGCTGGACGCCACGCCGGGGCCTTTCGCCCATCATCGTCGCCCTCTTCGTGGCCCTGGTCGCCCTGCTCGCTGCGGTCCACTATGTGGGCGTTGAGAACGCCAGCGCCACCTTTCACGAGTATATCAACCTCGTCTTTGGCCCTGAGCCGACGCCTACACCCACACCCGAGCCAACGCCCACACCCGCCGAGCCTGTCGTCGTCTACCTGCCAGCGCCGAGCCTGGTATCCCCCAAAGATGGCACCCGCTTCGTCGACGAGGCCGTGCCACTCGCTTGGGAGTGGGATCGCGCGCTAGCCAAAGGGCAGTCTTTCGACGTGCGCGTGGGCCGCGCTGGCGAAACGCCCGTGTCGGTGTCCGTGACCACCGACCGCACCGCCGAGTATCGGCCGACGCAGACTGGCTGGTATGAGTGGACGGTGCTCGTGATCGGCGGAGAAGGCCAGTCGCAACAGGTGAGCGAGCTAGCTCCGATCAGCAGTTTTTTCTGGCAAGCCGGGGGATAGGCCCTAGACGTTGAAGCGGATGTGCACCACATCGCCATCGGCGATGACATAGTCGCGCCCTTCGAGCCGAAGCTGGCCCAGCTCACGCACCCGCGCCCAAGAGCCCGCGCGATCTAGCGCCTCGTAGGGCACTACCTCGGCGCGGATGAAACCTCGCGCCATATCCGAGTGGATCTGCGCCGCCGCGTCGAGCGCGGTCTGGCCACGCCGAAGAGTCCAGGCGCGCACCTCGCGGCCACCCGTCGTGGTGAAAAACGTGATCAGGTCGAGCAAGTGATACGCCGACCAGACCAGGCGTTCGCGCCCTGTTGCGCCCAGGCCATACTCTGCCAACAGGGCCTGTGCGTCCGCGGGCTCCCATTCGGCCAGCTCGGCCTCGAGCGAGGCGCAGAGCACGACCGTCTCGCCGCCCAGTGCGGCGGCGTGCTCACAGACCATCGTGGCGAGTGGACCGCCAGCGGGCAGATCATCCTCGGCGACGTTGGCTACATAGAGCATGGGCTTGGTCAAGATCAGCGCCGGCTCGGCCCACGCCGCCTGCTCTACATCGCTCGTGGCCGCCCCGTACAGTGGCTTGCCCTGAGCCAAGAGGCTCATAGCGCGCTCACAAGCGGCGATCCGCTCGGCATAGGCGCGGGGATCTCCCTTCGCCGCGCTGCGCAGACGCTCGAGGTGTCGTTCAAGCACCGCTAGGTCAGCCAGCGCCAGCTCGGTGATCACAACCTCGATGTCGCTCACCGGGTCGAGCGTCTCGGTGACATGGGGCACGTTCTCATCGCGAAAACAACGCACCACCATCGCCACCGCATCGACCTCGCGGATGTGCGCCAAGAACTGATTGCCCAAGCCTTCGCCGTGGCTGGCTCCCTTGACGAGGCCGGCGATGTCTACCACGCGCAGCGTCGTGGGCACGACTCTCTCGGGGTTGACGATCTCGGCCACTCGCTCGAGCCGCGGGTCGGCCACGGGCACCACGCCGATGTTGGGGTCGATCGTCGTAAAGGGATAGTTGGCCGCCAGGGCACCCGCCCGTGTGAGGGCGTTGAACATGGTCGACTTGCCCACGTTGGGCAAACCCACCAGACCCAGTTGTAGTGCCACGGCAAACCCTCCTTCGAGGCGGGCTAATCGGTGGTCTCAGCCTCCTGTGCTCCGACGCGATAGCGAGCGGGCCACGGCGCATACTCGCTCCGTAGCTCCTCTTGTTGCTCGGCGCCGTTCGGCCAGGTGATGGTGCGCACGATCAGCACATCGAGCCCATCGTGGGCGCGTTCGACCAGGACCTGCTGGCCTGGAGCAAGCGTCGCATCGGCCTCATAGACTGGCTCTGGCGCGGGCTGCGGGTTGGAAGTCTCGGGATCGCCTAGGGTCACCACGCGACCATCGCTATGCCCGTAGAAGCGAAAGGCGAGCGTCTGCGCCTGCTCGTCTACCTCGACGCTGATGAGCAGGGGGCCAGCATAGTCGTTGGTAAAGCGCAGGTCGATGGCTGGCTCGAACACCGTGGCATCCAAGCCTACCGGCGGCTCATACCAGCTCACGCGATAGGCGTGGGGGTGCCGCTCGACGATGGGCAGCCCCGACCCATACGCTGCCCGAAAGCAGGTGGTTGACACCTGACAGACGCCGCCCCCAGGCCCCAGTTCGGTACGATCGGCATAGATCACCCAGGCATCGGCATAGCCCGTAGCGCGGTTGACCGGCCCGAGGAGGTGCAGAAACGAGAACGTCTCTCCCGCGGCCACCAAGGCGCCATCGAAAACCCGCGCCGCCGTGACGATGTTCGCCTGCCGCTCGGCCGTGGAGCCGACGAACTGGGTGGTGCCCTCGCCCAGCAGATCCAGCGGCAGCATCGAACGCAGCTCGGCGGCTGAGACGGGCGGCGCGATAGTGGCTACGGGCAGCGCGATGGTATGCTGCCCAGAGAACGCCGCGCCGTTGATCAGGGCGATGGTCGCGGGCACGTCGAGCGCAAAGCCGACCTGCTCAGCCGCAATCTCGATCAGCTGCTGCGTCTCGGGGTCATAGCCATAGCGTCCGCTCACCGCCGGCCGGTCGATCTGAGCCTGAAGCTCCGCCGCCAACACAGCGACGGCCTGTGGATCGAGCGCTACGCGCGGCTCACCGTTAGCCTCAGTCGAAAGGGTCAGCCACGAGGCGAGCGTAGCTTCGTCGATCAGCCAACCGGGCGCAGCCTCCCCGTCTACGGTGCGCCAGGTGAGGCGCAGCGGCGAGGCGAGCAGCGCTGACACCGCCTCATACGCCCCCGAGACCTCGGCAAGGGGCGGTGCGTCTTCGGTGAAGGCGACGGGCACGGCCACCGGCGCCAAGGCCAAGCCATCGCCGCCGCTGTGGCGACCATGGAGCAGTGCTCGCGCTCGCGGCGTAGCCCGCCAGCCTGAGGGGCCGAGCGCCTCTTGGACGGTGCGCACGATGGCCTCGGTCGTCTGAGCGATGTCGAGCTGTCGGCCTGTTTGGGCCGCTCGCACGCTGGCCTGCAGACCAGACACCACCAGCCGCGAGCGCCGCGAGGGGTTGGTCTCGGCACGCGCCACCGGCCGAAGAGCGAGTTCGGCCGCAGCCTCATCGACTTGGAACGATGGCGCCAGGCCATAGCCCTGCCAGAGCAAGCGCAGCCGCATCGTCACATCGGGCAAGAGCGTGCCGTTCCGGCCGAGGGCATAGGCGTCGGCAACGGCCTGCACGAGGTCGAGCTCGCCGCCCAGGTCGACCATGCTCAAGTACGTCGCTCGATCACCAGCAACCACGGCGACGTCGGGCAGGCGCTCTGGCCCCAGCGTCTCGCGCAGGCGCTGCAGCGCCTGTCCCGGGGTGAGCCCGCCCAGCTCGACGCCGAGCACGCTCACGCCGCGATAGATGCGGTCATAGTAGTGCGCGTTGTAGGCGAGGTAGCCGAGATTGACCACGATCAGCAGGCACAGGGGCACCAGATAGAGCAAGCGCCCCAGCCCTCGCAAGCATCGCCATAGCCAACGCCCCACCGTTACTCCTCAGCCTGGCTAGATACTCGGTGCGAGCAACAGCTTGCAGGCGTCGGTGGCCGCATGGGCCAGTTCGAGCGCCCGGCCCAATTCGGCCAGCGGCAGGATGTGGGTCACCGGCTTGTCGAGGTCGACCGCGCCCAACGCCGCCAGGACGATAGCCTTGGTCACATCGACCTCGCGATAGACGCGGATCGGCGTGCGCCGCACCTCGCGGAACATGAGCGGCGTCAGGTCGATGCTCACCGGCGCCTTGGGCATGCCCACCTGCAAGATCTGCCCGCCGCTGCGCGCCACCGCTCCGGCCTGCGCCACGGTCGCCTGCGTGCCGGCCGTCTCAAAGGCCACTGGCACTCCCACGCCATCCGTAGCGGCGAGGATCTGTTGCACAGGGTCGACCTTGGTGGCATCGATCACGTCAAAGCCCAGGTCGCGCGCGATCGAGAGCCGGCGCGGGCTCACCTCGCTCACCATGACGTGTACGGCGCCCGCCACACGAGCCATCTGCGCCGTCAAGAGGCCCACTGGCCCGGCACCCAATACAGCGGTCACGTCGCCGACGCGCAGATCAGACACACTCACAGCGTGCACCGCCACGGCCAGCGGCTCCACCAGCGCCGCGCGCTGCAACGTCAGCCCCGGCGGGAGTGGTCGCACAGTATGCAGCGGCACCACCACATACTCGGCAAAGCCGCCGTTCATGTCGATGCCCACTAGCCCCAGATGGTCACAGATGTGCGCATTGCCGTGGCGGCAGGCATAGCATTGACCACAGGTCAGCAACGGGTTGACGGTGACGAGCGTGCCTTGCGGAAACGTGCCGCTGGGATCCTCGGCCACCGTGCCCGAGAACTCGTGCGACATGATCAGTGGCGCCCGTGCGCGCGGGTGCTTGCCCAGGTAGATCGTCAGGTCGGTGCCGCAGATTCCCGCATAGGCCACCTTGATCAGCACCTGACCCTCGCTCGGCACGGGGCGCTCGACCTCGGTGTACTGTACCGTCTCCGGACCCATCCATACCGCGGCGCGCATGGTTGTCAAGTTACTCCTTTGTCGATCGATTCTGTTATGAGCTTGAGGGAGTCTAGCACAGCACCCCGCCTGGCTCAAGCCATGGGTTTGACGGTCGGCGCAGGTGACGCACAATAGATCTAGTGAATAGACGCTGGGGAGAGTCGGACATGCTCAAGGTAGTCATCCTCGCCGCCGCCCAGGGAAATCTGCTGGATACAGACACGCCCCGCCCGTTGCTGCAACTGGGCGGGCGCGCCATCATTGACTATGTCGTCGACTGGGCGCGCGCCTTTGCCGCCCCGGCCGACATCCTCGTCGTCGTCGGCCAACGCCGCGACGACGTCATCGCCCACCTTGGCCCGGAGTATCCGTACGTCGCCCAAGAACAGCAATTGGGCACCGGCCATGCCCTGTTGCAGACGCGGCCCTTGCTGGCAGGCTATGATGGCGACCTGCTGGTGCTCTATGGCGATACACCGCTCTTTCGCCTGTCGAGCCTGCGTGGCCTAGCCAACCTGCATCGCCAGACCCAGGCCAGCCTCACGCTCTTTGGCTGTCACACGCAGATAGACCTGCCCTATGGCCGGATCATCCGGCAGAATGGCGCCATCCGGGCCGTGGTCGAGGCGAGCGAGGCCGATGCCGCTCAGCTCGGCATTCGCGAGCTGAATCTGGGCGCCTACATGGCCCGCGCCAGCGACTTGTTTGCGGCGCTAGACGGGGCGAAATCGGGCAAGCTCGCCCTCACGGCGGCGGTGCGCACCTTAGCCGAGCAGGGCAAGCGCGTCGAGTGCTATCGCACGCTCGACGAAGATGAAGTGCTGGGCATCAATAGTTTGGCCGACCTGCAGCAGGCCGAGGTCATCCTGCAGAAGCGCGCTCTGCGCCCAAGGCGGCTGGAAGAAGAGAACGTCATCCACTTTGGCACAGGTGGCTGGCGGGCGATCATCGCCGAGGGCTTTACCTTTCACAACGTGCGTCGCCTCAGCCAGGCGTTGGCCAACCGGCTGATCCGCGCTGGCCAGCAGGCCGAGGGGGTGGTCATCGGCGGCGATCGGCGTTTCCTGTCTTCCGACGCCGCAGCTGCGGCAGCCGAGGTCATGGCGGGCAACGGCGTCCACGCTCGATTGATCGCCGAGCCTTCGCCGACGCCGCTCATCACCTTTGCCACAGCGGTCACTCCGGCGCGCTATGGCCTGGCCTTTACGGCCAGCCACAACCCGCCCGAGTGGAACGGCCTCAAGGTCTTTGGCGGAGACGGTGCCCTGCTCCTCGACGAAGAGACGGCGGCGCTCGAGGCCGAGGCGAACGCGCTCACCCAAGAGCAAATCATCAAGATCGAACTGCCGATCGCCTTGGCAGCGGGGCAGGTGGAGTATTGCGACGAGATGAACGCCTATGTCGACAGCATCCTCGCGCAGGTCGACACCGCGGCCATCCGACAGGCGGGTTTGCGCGTGATGCTCGACCCCATGTTCGGCGTAGGCGAGGCCGCCATGGACATCGTGCTCACGTCAGCGCGTTGCCGCGTGTCGTCGATCCATGGCCGACACGACCCGTTGTTCGGCGGTCGCTCACCCGCCCCCGACCTCGAGGCGCTGGGGCAGTTGCGACAAGAGATGCGCGAGGGGCATTATGACCTGGGGCTGGCCACCGATGGCGACGCCGACCGCATCGCCGTGGTCGATGAGCGTGGAGAGTACATCCCCATGAACGACTTGCTCCTGCTCATCTATTGGTATCTGCACGAGGTGCGTGGGCAAAAGGGCGCGGTGGTGCGCAACCTGGCGACCACGCACATGCTGGATCGCCTGGCGCGGCAGTTCGGCGAGCCTTGCATCGAAGTGCCCGTCGGCTTCAAACACATCGTCAACGCCATGTTGGCGCACGATGCCATCCTCGGCTGCGAGAGCAGTGGAGGCTTGACCATCAAAGGGCACATCTTGGGCAAAGACGGTGTGCTGTCGTCGGCGCTAATCGTAGAGATGTTAGCCAAGACGCGCGAACGGCTGTCGACGCTGCCTGGCCGCCACTATGAGCGCGTGGGGCGTATGTATTCGGTCGAGCGAAACCTGCCCGCGACCCCCGAGATGCGCGTGCAGTTCCCCCGCTTGCTCAGCGAGCGTCCGGCTGCAGTGCTCGCCGGCATGCCCGTGCTGCGGCTAGACTTCATGGACGGGTTCAACTTTCACCTGCCCGATGACCAGTGGGTGCTGATCCGCTTCTCGGGCACCGAGCCTATCCTGCGCATCTATTCGGAGGGCAATAGCCGCGCCGAGGCCCTCGCCCTGGCCGACGCCGCCCAGGCGCTCTTGCCGCTGTAGACGGCACCGCGTCAGACGTTGAAGCGGATGTTCAGGATGTCGCCGTCTTGCACGACATAGTCGCGCCCTTCGAGCCGTAGCTTGCCCTGGCGGCGTGCCTCGGCAATCGAGCCGCAAGCGATCATCGCCTCGTACGAGATCACCTCGGCGCGAATAAAGCCGCGAGCCAGATCGGTGTGGATGACGCCGGCGGCCTCTACCGCGGTTGCGCCGCGCTTGACCGTCCAGGCACGCACTTCGTCCTCGCCGACGGTGAAGAACGACATCACCCCGAGCAGATCGTAGCAGCCCCGCACGAGCGGGTAGAGCCCAGGCTCGCTCAGGCCAAACTCGGCCAGGAATGCACTCATCTCGTCGGCGGGCAGCTGGGCGATCTCCATCTCGAGTGTGCCCTTGAGTGGCATGGCCAACGTGCGCCGGTGCTCGGCGGCCCAGCTCAGGTCGATATCCACGGGATCGTCCTCACCGAGGTTGATGACCACCATCTCGGGCTTGGCGCTCAGGAACTGGTAGTTGCGCAGCAGGCGCTCTTCGTTCTCATCGAAATCGAGATCGCGCACGGGCCGACCCTCTTCGAGGGCCGTCACAATGCGCCGCATCACCGCCAGCTCGGCCTCGAGCGCGGGCTTTTCATCCGTCCGCGCCTTGGGCAGTGACTCTAGGATACGCTCGACGCGCCGTGACGCGACCGCGAGGTCGGCGAACTGGAGCTCAAAGCGGAGATCTGCCAGATCGCGCGCGGGGTTGAGCGTCTCTTGGGGATGCGGCACCTCGGGATTGGCAAAGGCGCGCACGACCAGCAGGAGGGCGTCTCTCTTGGCAACGACGTTCAGGATCTTGGCGTCGAGGCCCGCGCTCTTGGCCGCGCCCGAGGAGATGCCCGAGACATCGCTAAAGCGCACCTGCGCCCGAGTCGTCTTGCGCGGCTTGAACATGTCGCTCAAGACGCTCACGCGCACGTCGGGCACATCGACCACCGCCACGCGAACCTCGGCGCGATGCGCGCTATAGGCTGAGGTCTCGGCATTCGAGCCGGTCAGCGCATTGAACACCGTGGTCTTGCCCGACAGGGGCAAGCCGACGATCGCGATATCCATGTCTCCCCCCCGCGCACTGTCGCTTGCTACGCCCAACCTAGCAGGGCAGTGCGCTCACCGGCTCTGCAAGGCGAATCACTCGTCCCCAAACGTCAGTCGCCGATGGACTGCTCTGACCAGAACGCGAATAGGCTGCTCAGCGATTGGCCCATCAGGTTGCAGCCAATGGCGCGCCCAAAGATGTGCCCGACCGACAACACCCGCATGTTGGGTAGGCGCTTGTAGGCGGGAATGGGCACCGTATTCGTCGTCACGATCTCGGTGACGCTGTTCATGGCGGCCAGGCGGGCGATGGCTGGGCCGCTGAATACACCGTGTGTGCAAGCCAGCACGATGCGTTGGACACCGCGCGCCTCCAGCAGGCTGACCAGCTCGCACACCGAGCCTCCCGTGGCGATCTCATCGTCGAACACGATGACGTCGTGCCCTTCGACCTCGCCGATGATCGTCGAGATCGCCACCGACTCGTCGGCCAGGCGCTCTTTGTCGCCCGCGGCCATACCGATCCCCAACTGCTTGGCCAGCCGAGAAGCACGTTTGGCGTGGCCGATGTCCGGCGACACGACAATAGCGTTGCTCAGGTCGAGGGTGCGGAAATAGTCGACAAACACCTCATCGGCCGTGAGGTGGTCGGTGGGCACCGAGAAGAAACCATGCACTTGCGGCGAATGCAGGGTCATCGTCATCACGTGGTGCACGCCGGCCTCTACCAACAGGTCGGCGATGAGCCGCCCGGCAATCGAGATGCGCGGCGCGTCTTTCTTGTCCGAGCGAGCGTAAGAGTAGTAGGGGATGACGGCGTGGATCGTGCGGGCCGAGGCGCTGCGCGCTGCGTCGATCATCATCAACAGCTCGAGCAAATGCTCGCTAACGTTGGGCGTGAACGACTGGATGAGCACGACGTCTTTGCCGCGCACGCTTTCACCGAGCTGCACCATGAGGTTGTCGTTCGAAAAGCGCTCAGTGTGCAGCGGAGAGACCCGCACGTGCAGATACGCAGCGATCTCTTGTGCCAGTTCGGGATGAGAGCTCCCCGCAAAGATGCGCAGGGAATCCGCGAACTGGCCCTTCGGAGCTGATTCGTCCGTCATGATGACCTCCCGCAAGGGCATGACCAAAGAGAGGCGCACGATGCACCCCAGACGCGGCAGTTATACCATAGCCTGTTTGCACGAGCAAGGACGCCTTTGCGCGTGGTTGACGCCTCCGCAGGGCAAACTAGAATGCGTTCAGGCAACGGGCCAATTCTGCATGAGGGAGTGCTGAAATGCGCAATACGACGATCGGTATTGTTTTGATGGATGACGAGCGGCCTCACGTCTGGAGTTCGACGCACGAGCTCAATATGAAAGTGGCCAACGATTGGGCCGACCTGGTTCGCAAGAACCTGGTCAATGTCGATGGCTCAGCGCCCAAGGTCGTCGTCGGCTCAGAGACGATCAAGAGCGTTCGTGTTGCCCAGAAGGTGGGCGAAGAGCTGCGCCAAGCGGGCTGCCGCAGCGTCATCATATGCTACAACGTCTGGAACTTTCCCTACCTCGTGTGGCCGTTCATCAACACCCTGGGCCGCGACGTGCCCATCCTCAGCCTCGCCAACAACAATGGCAAGTACCCGGGCAACGTGGGCTTGCTGGCCACCGACGGCGGCCTGCGTCAGGCGGGCGTGCGCACTCACCGCATCGTCGGCGAGATGAGCGACCCCGAGTGCCAGAAGAAGGTGATCGATTGGTGCCGCGCTGCCCAGGCGGTGACCACCATCCGCAACGAGGTGTATGGCCTCTATGGCGGCCACTCGATGGGCATGGAGACGGGCTTTTTCCACCTGGTGCCCACCATCAAGGCGCTCGGCTGCACCACCAGCCAGATCGACCAGCTCTTGCTCGTCAAGACGATGCCGCAGGTCGACGAGGGCGAGGTCGAGAAGGCCTTCGCCTGGCTGCAAAAGCTCCTCGGCCCACGCTTGCTCTTTGATGGCAAGATGCTCACGCCCGACACGCTCAAGACGCAATTGCGCCTCTACCTGGCCATGAAGATGCTCAACGAACTATATGGCCTGGACTTTTGCGGCCTCAAGGGCCAGCGTGAACTGACCGAGCACGTCTGCCTGGGCGACGTCGCCGAGATGCTCATGAACGACCCCTACGACTGGAATGGCCCCAAGGAACCCACGGTCTGCGCGACCGAGGCCGACGCCAATGCGGCCATCACCATGCAACTGCTCAAGTATGTGAGCGGCGGCCTGCCAGCGCTGTTCATGGACGTTCGCCTGTATCTGCCCGAGATGGATGCGTGGGACTGGTGCAACTCGGGCAACCACTCTTCGTGGTACGCCAACCAGAGCTTTGACCCGATCGAGAACTATCGCAAGATCACCTTCCACCCGGCGCTCGAGTTCTACTTCAAGGCCGGCGGCGCCTCGGTCGAGTTCAATGCCAAGCCCGGGCCGATGACCTTTGCCCGGCTGGGCCTGTGGGACGACAAGCCGTTCATGGCCATCATGAAGGGTGAGAGCATGGATCTGGACGACGAGACGCGCAAGCGAATCAACGCCCAGACCGACCCCACCTGGCCGCACGTGCACGCCAAGCTGAACTGCTCGTTCGATCAGTTCCTCTCGGTGTTCCCCAGCAACCATGTGATGGGTATGGCCGGAGACCAGCTGCGCGCGCTGACCTATCTGTGCGAGATCACCGGCATCACCCCGATCGTGCTTGGGCCTGAGGGCGCTGATCGCCTGCCGCCCATCTGGGAGCTGGTGCATTAGCTCGCCCGACCGTCGCTGAGGCAAAAGCATGGCCCGTATCCAGGGGGATACGGGCCACGTTCTTTCAGCGATGCGTGGCAGGCGGCCGCGGCCGATAGTAGAGCAGCACAGCCGTGTTGACCGCGTCCTCGCCTTCGAGCGAGATCTCGTCGTGATAGAACCAGCCGTCCCAAGCGGGGATGGTCACCTTGTGCCCCAGAAGCCAGGCCTTGAACAGAGCGACCATGCTCACGAGGTTGTGGCCAAAGGGGCCGACGAGCACGCTATCTCCCACAATGCGCCCTTGATCCGCGGCGAGCTCGGTATGCAGCTTTTCGAGCGCCGGGTTGGCCGCCGATAGGTCGGCCAGCGCCTCGCTTTCGAGCCAGTGTCGTTCCGCTGCGCTCAACTCTGCTCGCGCAAAGGTGAGCAGATAGAGCGCGTCGACCTGCTCGGGGTCGAACCGCGCCGCCAGCCTGGGCGCGCCGAGCTGGGCCAACGCCCTCGCGGCCGCCAGGCTGGTCTCGACCTCGGGATGCCAATAGGCGCGCAACAGGGCGCCCTCCGCGCGTCGGTCGCCCAGGGCACCGAGGAGATCGGCCATGATCACTCGTGCGCGACTATCGCCCGTCCGCAGCTGGGCCGTTGCGGGCGCCAGGCTCAGCTCGCCCAGCGCGACCGCAGCGCGGATCGCCTCTTGCTGCACCTCGGGGCGCTCGTCAAGCGCCAGCGCGATCAGCTCGGTAGCCGCCTCCTGGCTGTGGACGAGAGCTAATCCGGAGATCGCCGCGCGCACCACATACGCATTATCCGAGTGGGCCAAAGCAAGCAACACCGCCTCTCCCTCAGGCCCCAGATGGGCGAGGGCGGGCGCTGCGGCAGCCCGCACCGTGGCGCTTCCCGAGAGCACGGCCTGTTCGAGTGCTCCCACCGCGTCGACCGCGCCCAACATGCCCAGGGCAGTAGCTGCTGCCGCGCCGCGATTGCCACTGTTGCTCGCCAACTCGGCCAGCAGCGCGGGCACCGCCTGCCGATCGCCGAGCACGCCCAAGCCCTCCGCTGCTGCTGCCCTCGTGCCTGCATCGTTGTGGCCGAGGATGCCCAATAGCGGCGCCAGCGCCGGCGGCCCCATCTTGGCCAACTCGGTGACCACGGCGGTGCGCTCGGCGGCCAACAGCGAGGGGATGAGCTGCACGAGCGCGGGGATGGCCTCAGCGCCCAGCGCCGCGATGCCCACCCAATCCTGCTTGGCGAGGCGATAAGCTGCCAGGCTGTCGCTCTGCTCGGGTTGCCAACCGTGGTCGTCGATCGCCTTGACTGCGGCCTTGCGCACGCCACTGATGGGATCGAGCAGCGCCACAGCGAGGCCGGCGCGAATGGCGTCGGTCGGTTCGAGCTTGCCCAGCGCCTCCACCGCCTGTTGGCGCAGCAACCAGTCCTGGCTCTCTAGCGCCTGCAAGAGCGCCAGCGCCGCCTCGGCCACACCGAGCTGACCGAGCGCCTGCGCTGCGACGCGCGCCAAGGCCTTGGGTCCATCCGCCACGAGCGCTGCGAGCGTCGGCACCGCTGATGCCTGCCCCGTGGCGCCCAGCGCCTGGATGATCGCGCGCTGCGCGTTCTGGTCGGCGCCGTCCAGCGCAGCAACCAACACGGGCACCGCCGCCTCGCCTGCCGAGCACAGAGCCTCTTGGGCCAGCGCCCGCGTGGTATAGCTCCCCGTAGCCAAGAGGGGGATGAGCGCCTGCAACGCCGCGGCGCTCTGGATCTGCCCCAACGCGCGGATCGCCGTCTCTGCCGGGGCGGCATCTTGACCACGGGCCATCTCGGCCAGCGTCTGCACCGCCGGCGCGCCGATCATGCGCAGCGCGGACCGCGCCGCGTTCTGCACGCGGGGCTGCTCAGCCTGCAGCATGGCCAACAGCCGTGGCAATTGCTCGGTGCCTCCCTCGGCCAGCGCCAGCGCAACCTGCTCATCGAGCTCCTGATCCTCGAGCTGGAGCACCGATAGGAGGCCATCGATGGCGGGTTCGGTGCCGATCTGCCGCAGGGCGCGCAGTGCCGCTACCCGCCGCTCGAACTCGTGGCCGCGCAGGGTCACCACCAGGGCCTCGACCGCAGACGGATCGCCGATCTCGCCCAGCGCCTGCGCTGCCACCACGGCCACTGCGGTGTCTCGATCGAGTAAGGCGCTGATCAATGGGCCAACGGCCTCAGTACTGCCCAGGCGGCCAAGGGCCTGGGCCGCGGCGATGCGCACTTGAGCCTGGTCGTTTGACAGCGCCTTGATCAGGCCTCGAACGTTGCCCTTTTCCTCTAGCTTGGCGACATTGGGGCGACCGAACAACGGCATGGGTCTTCTCCGTGGGGCACAGGATCACGCCAGCAATATAGCTATCCCGAGGCTGCTCGGCAAGCACGCGACGTCGGCGCATGGGTTTTGTGGCCCTAGGGCGCTATGGCATAATCGCTTGACGAGGGGTGGCATTCGCTGGGCCAAGAGCGAGCGACGGCCTGCCACTGCGTCTCGCGGTGTGTTTGGAGGAGGCCATGGCCAAGGGCATCTTTATCGCCTGGAGCGAGGGCATCGCCCGGCGAGAGAGCCGCGTCTTTATCGATACCGTCGATCAGGTCATCAAGTGGCTGTATTTCCGCCGGCCGATGGCCTTTTACGACCCGCCATTGCCCATCCGCGTGTACGGCAATTGGGTCATTCCAGCGCTGGTCGGCGTCCAGCCTCACTGGGGCGTGCAGTGGTATATCGAGCAGAGCTATGACCGCGAGCTAGATCGCGTGATCGCCCCGCAATACCTCGAACTCGTGCGTCAAGAACCTTGGCAGCGTCTGAACGCGCACTATGACCTGGCGTTGGTCGACGAGAACCTGACCGAGCTACCCGCGCCCCTGGCCCGCCTGCGCCCCGATCACTATTGCCTCGGCACTAGCCTCCCCGGCACCGCGGCGCTGATCTCGGTGTACCACATCCGCCGCCTCACTGACCGCGGCCTGCGCGACCGCGCGCTGGCTCGCCTGGTGCAGCATCACTTGGGCCACCTGCTCGGCGTGCCCGACCTGATGCCTCGTGAGCACCTGGTGCGCCGCGGGCTAGAGATGCACTGCTCGAACCGCTGCGTCATGCGCCATGCGGCGACGCTCGAAGAGCTCGTCTCGTTGACCGAGGATGAGGCCACGATGGGCTGGCCGTTCTGCGAGGAATGCACCCGTAGCCTGCACACCGTGGTCGCCCACAACGCGGCTGTCTGGAATTAGGCACCGACGCGACGGGGATCGTTCAACACGCGCCGGATGGCCTCGACATACAGCCGATGCTCGACCTGGTGGATACGCGCTTCGAGCGTCTCGAGCGTGTCGTCGGGCAGAATCGGCACCTCTTCTTGACAGATCACGGGGCCTACATCGACGCCCTCATCGGGAGCCAGGTGCACCATCACGCCGGTGTGGTCGATCTCGCCCCGCTGGTAGGCCTCGAAAGCGCGTTCGATGGCGTGCATGCCCGGAAAGGTGCCGGGCAGCGCGGGATGGATGTTGAGCACCAGGGGATAATGCCGCAGAAAAGCGCACGACAGGATGTGCATCCAGCCGGCGAGCACAACTAGGTCGACGTCATAGGGCTCGAGCAGCGCTGCCAGATCGGCGTCGTATTCCTCACGCGAGCGGCCGCTGCGTCGATAGGGCAGGAGCGGGTGATAGATCACGGGGATGCCGGCGGCCTCGGCGCGTTGGATGCCATGGGCCGCCCTGTGATTCGACACTACCACCGCCACGCGCGCCTCAGGCAGCTCTCCCGATTCGATCGCATCGATGATCGCCTGCAGGTTGGTCCCCTCTCCCGAGATGAGGACTGCCAGGTTCTTGGTCATTGGAGCCGTACCCGCGGGCCGCCCTCGGCGGCGACTACCTGCCCGATCACCGGCGCGGGTTCGCCACACACGGCTTGCGCCCGCGAGACGTCTTCGGGGGCGACGATGGCCACCATACCGATGCCCATGTTGAACACCCGATACATCTCGTCGGTCGATACGTTGCCCTCAGCCTGCAGCAGCTGAAACAGCGGTGGCACCTCCCAGGCAGAGCGGTCGATCGTCACCGCCAGCCCTGTCGGCAGGATACGGGGGATGTTCTCGACAAAGCCACCGCCGGTCAGGTGCGCCAGGCCCTTGACCGTCACCGCCTGGCGCAGCTTGCGCACCAAGGGCAGATAGCTGCGATGCGGCACGACCAGAGCCTCGCCGATGGTCTTGCCCAACGCGGGCACATATTCATGATAGCGCTCGGTGCTCAAGATGCGCCGCGCAAGCGAAAAGCCGTTGGTGTGCAGGCCGTGCGAGGCCAGGCCCAGCAGCACGTCGCCGACGACGATCGACGAACCGTCGATCAGCTCATCGCGCTCGACGACGCCGACGATCGTCCCCGCGATATCCATCTCGCCAGGCGCATAAACGCCGGGCATCTCGGCCGTCTCGCCCCCGAGCAGCGCACAGCCCGCCTCGCGGCAGGCGGCCGCCGCGCCCCCCACCATCGCAGCAACGACCTCGGGATTGAGCACGGGAGCGGCCACATAGTCCAGGAAAAAGAGCGGCTCGGCGCCCTGCACCAGAATATCGTTCACACAATGGTTGACGATGTCTTGCCCCAGGGTGGAATAGCTGCCCAGGGCACAGGCGACCATCGTCTTGGTGCCCACACCGTCGGTCGAGCCTACGAGCACCGGATGGCGCATATCGCGCAGGCGCGAGGCATCATACAGCCCTCCAAATGCGCCGATGCCCCACAGCACTTCGGGGCCATAGGTCGAACGAACCGCATCTTTCATCAGCTCGACAGCGCGATTACCCGCATCGATGTTGACTCCGGCTCGACTGTAGGCGCTCGCCCCCATCATGCTTGCTCCTCGAGTCCCTTGGCGCCGATGTCATGGCGATAGGCGACATTCGGCCAGTCGATCAACCCTACGGCGGCATAGGCGCGCTCGCGGGCGCTGCGCAGGTCTCGATCCCACGCGGTGACGCCCAAGACCCGTCCGCCATCGGTGACGATGTCCTCGCCCACCCGCCGCGTGCCCGCGTGGAACACGACCACATTGGGCAGGGCCTGGGCTTGCTCGAGGCCAGTGATGCGCGCCCCCTTGGTATAGTGCCCCGGGTACCCGCCCGAGGCCATGACGACACACACCGTAGTGAGGTCGGCCCAGTCGAGGGTGATCTCGTGTAGGCGGCCGTCGACACAGGCCTCCAACACTGTGAGCAGGTCGGTTTTGAGCAGCGGCAGGATGGCCTGCGCCTCAGGATCGCCAAAGCGGCAGTTGAACTCGAGCACATTGATCTGCCCGTCAGAGACCATCAGTCCGGCATAGAGCACGCCGACATAAGGGCTGCCCAGCGCTCGCAAGCCATCGACTACCGGTTGCAGCACCCGGCGAGTCACCTCGTCGAGCTGCGGCGCGTTCAGCAGTGGGGCGGGGGCATAGGCGCCCATGCCGCCCGTGTTGGGACCGCGGTCGCCATCGTAGGCCGCCTTGTGGTCCTGCGCCTGGATCATGGGCCGCACCGTCACGCCATCGCAGAAGGCCAACACCGAGACCTCGCTGCCTCTCAAGAACTGCTCGACCACGATCTCGTCGCCCGCCGCGCCAAAGACGCGTTGGCGGCCGATCTGATCGATGGCCGTACAGGCCTCTTCTACCGTCTGGCAGACGATCGCCCCCTTGCCCGCGGCCAGGCCGTCGGCCTTGACGACGATGGGCGCGCCTTGGGCGCGCACGTACCGCTCGGCCTCATCGGGATCGGCGAATACGCGAAAGGCTGCCGTCGGCAGCCCCAAATCGTGCATCAATCTCTTGCTAAACGCCTTGGAGGACTCGACCCTCGCCGCTGCGGCCACAGGGCCAAAGCAACGCACCCCCGCCGCCTGCAGCCGGTCCGCAAGGCCCAGCGCCAGTGGCACTTCGGGGCCAACCACAACCAGCTCGCACGCCTGCGACACGGCAAAGGCCACCAGCCCCTCCAGATCATCCGCGGCGATGGGCACGTTGGTGGCGACTTGCGCCGTACCCGCGTTGCCCGGGGCCACAAAAACCTCACTCGCCCGCGGCGAACGGCGGATCGCCCAAGCCAGGGCGTGCTCGCGCCCGCCAGAGCCTACCACCAGCACCCGCATCAGCAAGCCCCCTTGGCCGTCACCGCCGCCAGCGCTTGCGCCCGGGCAAAGCCCCCCATGCGTTCTTCAAAGGGATAGTTGCCGGTAAAGCACGACAGACAAAGCGCATCGCTCGACCGATTGGTCGCGCGCAGCATCCCTTCGAGGCTGAGATAGCCCAGCGAGTCGGCGCCCAGCAGCTGTTCGATCTCGCTTACCGAGTGTCGGTGGGCAATGAGCTCATCATATGTGGCCATGTCTACGCCCATAAAGCAGGGGTGCATGATGGGCGGCGACGAGACGCGCATGTGCACCTCACGGGCGCCGGCCTTGCGCACCAAGTCGACGATGGGCTGGCTGGTATTGCCGCGCACGATCGAGTCGTCGACCATGACCACGCGCTTGCCTTCGAGCAGCGGCGGCATGGTGTTGAACTTGAGCGCCACGCCCGCCTTGCGCAGGCGATCGTCAGGCTGGATGAAGGTGCGCCCGATGTAGCGGTTCTTCATCAACCCCTCGTTGTAGGGGATGCCCGACTCGTGAGCATAGCCGATGGCCGCCGCTGTAGCCGAGTCGGGGATGCTGATCACCATATCGGCATCGACGGGGTGCTCGCGGGCCAACTGGCGCCCCAACTCTTGGCGCACCTGGTGCACCAACTGGCCATCGATGACACTGTCGGGTCGCGCGAAATAGATGTACTCAAAGATGCACAGGCTGCGCCTTGGGGCTGGCGGCGCTCCCTGGATGGTACGCGCGCCCTCAGCATTGATCTCGACGATCGAGCCGGGGGCGATCTCTTGGATGTCGCGCACGCCCAACACCTGCAGGGCGCAGGTCTCGGAGGCCACGACCCAACCGCCGTTCAGTCGGCCCATGCACAACGGGCGAAAGCCCCAAGGGTCGCGCACGGCATACAGCGCGTCGCGAGTGAGGATGGTCAGCGAGTACGCGCCGCGCGCCACGGCCATCACATCGCGGATGCGATCGACCCAGTTCGTGCCCTGTGCGCCAGCGAGAAGCTGGATCATGATCTCCGAGTCGCACCACGAGGTCAGCCCGACGCCGCGCTCGAACAACTTCTGGCGCAGCTCTTCGGTGTTGACCAGGTTGCCGTTATGCGCAATGGCCACGGGGCCTAGCATCGACTCGAGCAAGAAGGGTTGCGCGCTCAACTGGCGCGACGCATCGGCCGTCGAATAGCGCGTGTGCCCGATGGCGATGTGCCCCGTCAAGGGCCGCAGGTTGTCCTCATTGAACACCTGGGTAACGAGGCCCATGTCTTTGTACAGCGCCGCGCGCTGGCCGTCAGAGACGGCGATGCCGGCGCTCTCTTGGCCACGGTGCTGTAGCGCAAATAGGCCAAAGAAGGTGAGGCGCGCCACTTGCTCGTGGGGCGCATAGATGCCAAACACGCCGCAAGCCTCGTGCGGGCGATCGTCCCCCGAGGCAGGCGGGCAAGAAACAAGAGGGCAGGTTTTACTGCACAGACTGGTCGGCACGGATCACTTCCTGTGTGAGTTGTTCCTGATAGGCAACCAGGCGCGCACGCAGAGCAACGTCGTGCATGGCCAGGATTTTGGCCGCAGCAAGCGCCGCCCCTTGTGGCTCGAGCACCACCATAGGCGCCACGCCCGTGGGCATCCGCAAGGATGAAAAGATATCAGCGCCGCCAAAGCTGCTCGACACGGGCGGGCAGGTGATCACCGGCCAGGTCGTATTCGCGTCGAGCATGCCGGCCAGCGCATTCGAGCGCCCGGCTACCGCAACAAAGACAATCGGTTCACTCAACTCATTATACGCCTCAATGAGCCGAAGCAGGTAACGCACGCTCTTGTGCGCCGAGGCCACGTGCCGCTCCCACGGAATGCTCCAGGCGTCGAGCTGGTCGGTGATGTGGGTCACGTGGTCGAGGTCGCTGCGTGACCCCATGAGCACGACAACTTTCATCCTGTCCTCCTCCTTTATGCCTCTTCGGCGGGCGTCGGGCTGTCCTCGGCCACCACCCAACGGTCGGTGAGCTCGGCCACGGCGATATAGTTGGCCAGCACCTGACGCAGCTTGTCGTCGGTCACCTCGGGCAAGTCGCGGTAGACCTGCTTGTCCAGCTGGCGGGTGCGGTCGCCGCCCGGCCAGATGCGCCACGAGTCATTGTCGATCACGTCAGCTACCACCAGCTGCCCATCGGTCATAGTCCGGCCAAACTCGATCTTGAGGTCCACCAGGGTCACATCCTGCTTGGCCCACTCGGCCTCGATGATCGTAAAGACTCGCCGTCCGATCGCCCGCATCGCCTCGATCTCGTCCGGCGTGGCCACCTGCATGGCCACGATCTCTTCGTCGGTGACCAGCGGGTCATGCCGAGCATCGTCTTTGTAAAAGAACTCGACCACCGGTGGATCGAATCGCGTGCCTTCAGCCGTCTCGGGATGGCGGCGCAGGTACGAGCCAAACGCAATGCGGCGCATCACCACTTCGAGCGGGATCATCTTGCACGGCACTACCAGATTGATGTGGTCGCCGATCATGCCGATATAGTGCGTGGGCACGCCCTCGACTTCGAGCACATAGAATACATTCGAGTTCGTGCGACAGGCGGCCGCGCCCTTGCCGGGCAGCACACTGCGCCGCGCGCCATCACCCGCCGAGAGGGTGTCTTTGTGCACCATGTACACCAGATCGTCGCGGGTGGGGTGGGCGTAGATGATCTTGGTCTTGCCCTCGGCCAACACGGGGCCAAACTCGACCTCTGCTTGTGTCATGGTCACACTCCTACTCTCGATCGTTAGGAACAGCCAGGGAATCGACTTGCACCTCAGCCACAATCCGTTGCGCCAGCCGTCGCGCTCGCTCTGGGGCATCGCCCACGCCAGCGCCTTGGGCCAGGATCTCATGGATCGTCTCGGGAGAGAGGAACTGGGTGATCTCGGCATCAGCCGCCAACAGCTCTGCGAGCGGATTGGCCTCGCCTCGCTGAATCGCCTCCCAAGCCGCCATGCTACAACTGCGAATGCGCTCGTGCATCTCTTGGCGTGAGGCGCCGGCCTTGGCCAGCGCCATCAGCAGAGGCTCGGTCGCGGCGAACGGGCCATAGGCCGCTAGGTTACGGGCAATGCCCGTCCGGTTGATCCGCAGGCCACGTATCACTCGTTCCAGCCTCGCTAGAATCTCGTCGATGGCCAGGAAAGCCTCGGGCAGCACCGAACGGCGGTTGGCCGAGTCGTCGAGCGTGCGCTCGAGCGCCGAATGCGCCGCGTTATCCCACGCCACACGGCCGAGGCTGGCCACCAGGCGCGCCAGCGAGCACACGCTCTCGGAGGTGACCGGGTTGCGCTTGAAGGGCATCGCCGAGGAGCCGACCTGTTGCGCGCCAAACGGCTCGGCGAGCTCGCCAAAGGTTGGCGATTGCAGCAGGCGGATGTCCATCGCGAGCTTGTAGGCGCTCTGCGCAAGGCCGAGCAACACATCCATCACCAGGCAGTCCATCTTGCGGGGATACGTCTGCGTGGCAATCTCGAACGCGGGCAGGTCGAGCCGCGCCATCACGCGGCGCTCCATCTCGGCGGCGGTCATCTCGCGGTCACTGAGCAACTGCTCATACGACGCAGCGGTACCCACCGCACCTTTGAAGCCCTTGCCCTTGATGCGCGGCAAGAGCGTTGCGAGCGACTCCCAATCGTAGATCAAGTCATACGCATACTCGGCCAGACGGTAGCCCAGCGTCGTAGGCTCGGCGGGTTGCAGGTGCGTGTAGGCCATCACCACGGTGTCAGCCTCGGCGTCGATCTGGGCGGCCAGGGTGAGCAGCAGCGCCGCCAGTCGTGCGCGCACCAGCAGCAGGGCCTCGCGAATGCGCAACGCATCGGCGTTGTCTTCGATGTCCATGCTCGTCGCGCCGAGGTGGATGATGCCTCCGCCAATTGGGCACTGCTCAGCGAACGCCCGCACCTCGGCCATGAGGTCGTGCCGCAGGTCGCGTTCGATTTCTTGCGCCCGCTCCCAATCGACCTGCTCGGCATGGGCGGCGAGGTCGGCCGCCTGCTCGGCGGTCACCAGCCCTGCCTCGGCCTGCACCTCGGCTAGTGCCACCCAGATGCGCCGCCAGAGGCGCCGCTTGTGCATCTCAGACCAGATGGTGCGCATCGCCGCGCTGCCATAGCGCCAGGTAAAGGGCGAGATAAAGGTCTCGTGCGAATAAGTGGTCACCCGGCGCCCTCCCTAGAACTGTGCGGCGGCGCGAACACCGTTCTCGAAGAGGCCCAGCCCCAGGCCACCGCGCTCACCGCGGGTATAGCGCAGGTGTTGCCAGGCATAGACGTGGTCCTCCGGGTGCGGCATAAGGCCAAACACGTTGCCCGCCGCGTTGCAGATGCCGGCGATGTCGTCGTACGACCCATTGGGATTGGCGGGGTAGCCCGCCACGGGCGCCACCGGCACCTCGCGGCGCACATCGTCCACCACCTCCGCCTTGACATAACGCAGGGCCACCAACCGCAGAGAACGCAGGGCCGCCTGCTGCTGGGCGTCGTCGACCCAGAAGCGCCCCTCACCGTGCGCCACCGGGCAGAGGATGTCCTCGGGGAGCCCACGCGTGAACAGACAAACGCTGTCCTCTACGGCGCGGAGCCTCACCCAGCGACACTCAAACCGGCCGCGCTGATTCACGGTCAAGGTCACCCGCTGCTCGGGGGCAGGGCCAGGCAAATAGCCCGCCTTGACCAGCGCCTGAAAGCCGTTGCAGATCCCCAACACCGGCTTGCCCGCCAGCACGAACTGGTCGAGATCCCCACGGAAGCGGTGGTAGAGGTCGTTGGCCCAGAGGCGCCCGGCGCCCAGGTCATCGCCATACGAGAAGCCGCCGGGGATGAGCAACATCTGATAGTCGCCGAGCCGCCGCTCGCCCGCGCTGAGCTGATGGATATGCACAATCTCCGGTCGACCGCCGGCCAGCTCACAGGCCACTGCCGCCTCGCGGTCGCGGTTGGTGCCGGGGGCGTGCAGGATGATGATTCGCGGCTTGACCGCCGCCACCGCGCTAGGCATCGATGTGTCCCCTCCAGGCGGATTCGATCTCGCTCAAGGCTAGCGAAAGCAACGGCGTTTCTGCACCCAGGCTGACGTTCACCGTCGGCGTCGCGACCACGGTGCCGATGCGCGCCGCCGGCAGCCCAGCCAACAGCGCCTCAAAAGCGACGGCGTGCTCAGCCGCGACTTCGACCAGATAGCGCCCGTTCGACTCGGCGAACAACCGCTCGCCGGGCGACAGCTGCTCTTCGGCGGCCGCGGGCATCACTGCAAGATCGACCTCCAGGCCGAGCCGACCGCCCAGGGCCATCTCGGCCGCCGACACCAACAGCCCGCCTTCGGAGAGGTCATGACAGGCCGCCACAAGGCCGCTGGAGATGGCGCGATGGAGCGCGCGAGCCACGGCCGGCCCTTCTGCAGCACAGCCGGGGGGCGTGCCCCCACTCAAGTGGAACGCCTGCGCCAGCATCGAGCCGCCCAGCTCGCGATGCGTCGCCCCCAAGAGGTAGAGCGCATCGCCCGGCGCTTTGAGGTCCATCGTCACGACGCAGTCGGTATCGGGCACCAAACCGAGCGCCGAGATCAGCAGCGATGGCGGGATCGCCACCTGCCGCCCTGTCACCGTATCCAGATACTCGTTGTTGAGGCTGTCTTTGCCCGAGACGAATGGCGTGCCATAGTGCAGGGCGCCGTCATAGCAGCCCTTACAGGCTCGCACCAGCCCGCCCATGCGGTCGGGTAGGGCGGGGTTGCCCCAGCAAAAGTTGTCGAGGATGGCGATGCGCTCAGGATCGGCGCCCACCGCCACGACGTTGCGCACAGCCTCGTCGATGGCGCTGATCGCCATGGCATAGGGGTCGAGCTTGCCCACCTCGGGACAAAAGCCATTGCCCAGCGCGACGCCCAACTGACCAGGCACATCCAGCGGCTGGAGCACCGCGGCATCGGATGGCCCATCGGCGCAGAGGCCCACGAACGGCTTGACGCGCGTGGCGCCCTGCACTTCATGGTCATATCGGCGCACCACATCCTCTTTGCTGCGCACATTCGGGTGCGCGAGGATGCTCAGCGCCAACTCCTTGAGCCGGTGGGGCAGGTCGGCGGGCAGTTCGAGCGGTGCTGGCGGAGTCTGTCGCCACTCGCCGTGTAGATGACGTCGCGGCAGCCCATCATGCAAAAAGCTCATGGCTAGGTCGGCGACGGGTTGGTCCGCATAGGCGAGCTGCAACCGCCCGGTGTCGGTGAACTCGCCGATGACGGTGAGCTCCACGCCATAGAGCGTGCAGATCTCTTGCAGGCGCGCTAGGTTCGCGGGGGGCACGGCCACCACCATGCGCTCTTGCGCCTCAGAGAGCCAGATCTCCCACGGTTGCAGGCCCTCGTATTTCAACGGCACGCGCGCCAGATCGACGCTCACGCCGATCTCGGCGCCCATCTCGCTCACCGCAGACGAGAGGCCGCCGGCGCCGCAGTCAGTGACGGCAGTGTAGAGGCGCTCGTCTCGCGCCACCAATAGGGCATCGAGCACGATCTTTTCAGTGATCGGGTTGCCGATCTGCACCGCGCCACCGGTGACTGCTCCGGTGGTATCGGTCAGCTCTAGCGAAGAGAAGGTTGCTCCATGGAGGCCATCACGACCCGTGCGCCCGCCTAGAACCACGACGAGATCGCCCGGCCGCGCCTCCCGAGGATGGCTCCCTCGCGGCGCCAGGCCCACGCACCCGCAATAGACCAGCGGGTTGGCTGTATAGCCCTCATCGAAGTAGATGGCCCCATTCACCGTGGGGATGCCCATCTTGTTGCCATAGTCCTCGACGCCAGCAACCACGCCGGCATAGATGCGCTGCGGGTGCAGCACACTGGTAGGCAGTTGCTGCGCGTCGAGGTCGAGTGGGCCAAAGCACAGGACGTCGGTGTTGGCGATGGGCCGGGCCGACACGCCCATGACGTCGCGCACCACGCCGCCCACACCGGTGTTGGCGCCACCAAACGGCTCGAGCGCCGACGGGTGGTTGTGCGTCTCGACCTTGAACGAGACTTCATGTCGATCGCCAAAGGCGAGGATGCCCGCATTGTCGACGAACGCCGACAGCACCCATGGCGCTGCGATCTCTTGCGTCGCCGCTCGTAGATAGCGCCGGATCAGCCCATCGATGGTCTCGTGGTGCTCGACGCCTTGCTCGTCTACCTCGACATAATCCACGAGGGCCTTGAACGTCTTGTGCACACAGTGTTCTGACCAGGTCTGTGCCAGGCTCTCGAGCTCCACATCGGTGGGGTCGCGCCCTTCGCGGTAAAAGTAGGCCTGAATAGCCTGCATCTCTTTGAGATCGCACGAGAGCAGCCGGTCACGCGACAGCGCCACCAGCTCGTCTTCCGTCAGGCCCCGCACGGAGACCACCTCGGCGCGCAACGGGCCAGATACGTGGCCATCGCCCACGTGCGGCCGCAGATATCCGAGGGCATAGTACTCGATCACTGGATTCGACAGCAGACGTTCGGCGATCGTGCGCAGATCGGCCTCGGACACATTGCCCTCGAGGGCATACGAGCGCGCCGTTGACGCCGCGCTCAGCCCCTGTACGCCCACGAGCGACGCGCGAGCCAACAGGTTCTGTGCCACACTGTCGGTGACTCCGGGCAATAGCCCGACCTCGATCAGAGATACGCCCTCTGGGGCGGGCGGCACGCGATCGATCGGCGCCCAAATCGCCTCCTGCGCGATCGGGTCGGCCAGCAGCTCGGTGCACAGCAACTGCACCTCAGCGTCGGTGAGCTGGCCACGGAGGAAATACAGTTCCGAGCGATGGATCTGCGTAACGCCCGTGATGCCCAGAGCGCGGATGTCGTCCAATAGGGCCGTGCCGTTCGCCAGCCCAGGCCGTGGCGACACCTGCACCCGATAGATGCGATCTGTTGCCGAGACAGACACGATATGCGGCCTCCCTTAGGAAGTCGACCCGCGGGCGCGACGCCTCAGGGCCTGAGCTGGTAGTTGGGTGCTTCCTTGGTGATGACGATGCTGTGGGGATGGCTCTCGACATAGCTCGCATGCGAGATGCGCACAAAACGCGCCTTCTGATGCAGCTCGGCGAGGTTGGCCGCTCCCACATAGCCCATGCCAGACCGCAAACCGCCCATCAGTTGGTAGATCGCATCGGGCACCTGCCCTTTGTAGGCCACGCGTCCTTCGATGCCCTCCGGCACGGACTTGCCGGCACTGCGCTCAGAGAGCGCGGTGGACTCGGTGTCAATGGTGCTGGCGTAACGGTCGCGGCTGTAGCCGGACCGCAGAGCGCCCATCGAGCCCATGCCGCGGTACTCTTTGAAGCGACGCCCTTCGTAGATCACGATCTCACCCGGGGCCTCATCGGTGCCCGCCAGCAGGTTGCCTAACATCACCGCGTCTGCGCCGGCCGCCAGCGCCTTGACGATGTCCCCGCTGTAGCGAATACCGCCATCGGCGATCACCGCCTTGCCATAGGGCCGCGCGGCCTCGGCGCAATCGATGACCGCGGTGAGCTGTGGCATGCCACACCCCGCAACGATGCGCGTGGTGCAGATGGACCCCGCGCCTACGCCCACTTTGATAGCATCGGCACCGGCGTTGATCAAGTCGCGCGTGCCCTCGGCCGTAACCACATTGCCTGCAAAGATCGTCACGTCGGGGAAGGCCGTCCGCAGCTGTTCGAGCGAACGGAGCACCATGACCGAATGCCCATGCGAGGTATCCATCGAGAGCACGTCGACGCCCGCATCGATCAGCGCCCTCGCTCGCGCCATCATATCGGCGCCCACGCCGATGGCAGCACCAACGAGCAGGCGGCCGCCGGCGTCCTTGGCCGCGGCGGGAAAGTCCAGCTTCTTCTGAATGTCTTTGACGGTGATCAACCCGCGCAGGTTGCCCTGCTCGTCGACCAGGGGCAGCTTTTCGATGCGGTGCTCGTTGAGGATCTCCAGTGCTTGGTCGAGGGTGGTGCCGAGCGGCGCAGTGACGAGACCTTCGGCGGTCATGAGTTCGCGCACGGGGCGCGCATCGTCACGGGCAAAGCGGATGTCGCGGTTGGTGAGGATGCCCACGAGCTTGGTGCCCTGGGTGATGGGCACGCCCGAGATGTGGTAGCGCGACATGATCTCTTTGGCTTCGGCTAGCGTTGCATCGGGAGGGAGCGTGATAGGGTCGACGATCATGCCGGATTCCGAGCGTTTGACTTTGTCGACCTCGGCTGCTTGATCGGCGATGGTGCAATTGCGATGGATGATGCCGATGCCGCCTTCGCGGGCCAACGCGATGGCCATGCGCGCCTCGGTCACCGTGTCCATCGCCGCCGACAAGATCGGCACATTCAGGTGCACTTGAGGCGAGAGCTGCGTGGTGAGGTCGACCTGCGCAGGTAGCACCTCAGACCTGCCAGGGACCAGCAGTACATCGTCGAAAGTGAGCGCCTCGGTGAATTCATTGACCGGCATGGGCTCTATTCCCTCCTGCTGTCACTCAACCCGTGGCTACAGAGGCCAACGCAACGCCACCAGCTCGTCGCGATCGGCACCGACAGAGACGAGATCGATAGGCACGTTGATCAGTTCTGACATCCGCTGGCAATAGGCCCAGGCTGCAGACGGCAGGTCACCGATCGACCGCACTTGGCTGATCGGCTCCTGCCAGCCGGGCAGCGACTCATAGATCGGCTCGACGCGGGCGAG
>JBDKSN010000029.1:0-9517 GCA_039680625.1 Anaerolineales bacterium
AGACGTCGGCCCCCGGGCAGACGTCTGCCCCCGAGCAGACGTCCGCCCCCGGGCAGACGTCTGCCCCCGAGCAGACGTCCGACCCCGAGCAGACGTCCGCCCCCGAGCAGACGTCAGGACCTAAGCATACGCCCAAGCCATAGACCATCTCAATGCCAATCTCAGCGGAAGGCTCATGGTCTGAGGCGGGTACGACTAGACGGCGCCTGATGCCGAGTCACGCGTGATGACACGCTCCGCTGAACTGTGAGCCGAGCTAACACGTATAGAGGAACGAGGCCAAGAAGCCTCGTTCCTCTATTGTACATTGAGGGACTCTGGACTGCTGGTTAAGTCCTATCCGGATCAGGCGACCTCTTCCTCTGCCTGGTCTGGTTCGGTGCCCGATGCATCTTGGTTGGCGTGGTGCAGGCCCAGGCTGACACGATGGTCGGCCGCGTCTATGCCCAGAATCGTCACCGCAACCTGCTGGCCCTCGACCACGGCCTGCAGCGGATCAAGCCCGGCTGACTGGAGTTCTGAGGCGTGGATCAGCCCCTCGACTCCGGGAAGCAGGCTGACGAATACGCCAAAGCTGACCACGTGGGTCACCATGCCCATGGTGGTGGTGCCCAGGGGATAGAGGGCCGCCGCCCTCTCCCACGGGTCGGGCTGCGTGCGCTTGAGCGACAAGCCAATGCGCTGCCGCTCATAATCGATGTTGAGAATGAGCACCTGCACGGTGTCGCCAATCTGAACGACCTCACGCGGGTGGCCGACGTGTTCCCACGAGAGCTCTGACAGGTGCACGAGGCCATCGACCCCGCCGAGGTCGACAAAGGCGCCAAAGTCACACAGGTTGCTGACCGTACCCGTGCGCGTCTCGCCAACCTCGAGCTCTTCGAGCAGGTGTTCCCGCTGCTGGACGCGCCACTCGCGAGCGGCCGCGCGTTCGGAAAGGATGAGCCGCCGACGATTGCGGTTGACCTCGATCACCTTGAGGGCCAGGGTACTGCCAACCAGACTGGAAGCATCGCCCTGGCGGCCGGGATGCGCGCCATAGAGCACTTGCGAGGCCGGTACAAAGCCCTGGATGCGCCCGAACTCACACAGCAGGCCGCCCTTGTTATAGCCAACGACCGGCGCCTGCACGATCTCGCCGCTTTCGAGGAGCGCCTCCGCGCGGAGCCAGTCGCCATATTCACGCGCCATCTCGATCGACACCAACAATCGGCCAGTCTGGCCGTCGAGCCGTTGCACATAGACCGGGACCATCTGGCCAACGCGCAGGGTGGCGAGCTCGCTGGGCGATAGATTGGCAAGCTCACTCGCGATCAACACGGCATCTTGCTTGGCACCTACATCGAGGACGACCTCGGCTAGCGAGACCTGGAGCACTGTGGCCTCACGGATGTCGCCACGCCGCGGCGCAGCATAGCCATAAGCATCGCCATACTTGGTCCAAAAAGTGGCGAAATCGAGTTCGTCCTCACTCCCCATCCGATCCATCCCGTTCACCTCACCTCATTGTGGGTGTGCGCCCGCACGCCAAACAGGCGACCGATCTGCTCACCACCGAGCCGGCTCCAGTCATTATAACCAGCGATAGACGGAATGTCAATGAAATGGGCGCCCCTTTACTGGATATCATGCGCGCCACGACTATCGAGCACAGGAATCGGATCGACATCCAGCGTGGTGGTGTAGCTGCGATCGACAAGTGAGGCTACCTGCGGTACCATCATGGCGACGCTGGGCGGGGTGCCTCGGGCGATGGCGCTGGGCATTGCAGACGACTGGCATTTGGGCCGATGGGGTGCGCTAGCTATAATCAGGCCCCGGGCATATCCGTGCCCCACGCAGCAAGGGAGGGCACTGATGACCCGTTTTGTGTTTTGCACCGGAGGCGTGGTCTCTTCGCTGGGCAAGGGCGTGACGGCCGCCTCGATCGGGCGGATCCTCAAGGCACGCGGCCTGCACGTCGTCATTCAAAAGCTCGATCCGTACCTCAACGTCGACCCCGGGACTATGTCGCCCTACCAGCACGGCGAGGTCTATGTGCTGGGCGATGGCACCGAGACGGACCTCGATCTGGGGCACTATGAGCGCTTTACCGACGCCGCCCTCTCGCGCAATGCCAACGTCACCACAGGCCAGGTGTATTCCGAGATCATCGCGCGCGAGCGCCGAGGGGATTTTCTCGGCGGCACGGTGCAGGTGATCCCCCACGTCACCGACGAGATCAAACGGCGCATCATGGCCCTGGCCGAGGCAAGCCAAGCCGCTGTGGTGATCGTCGAGGTGGGCGGCACCGTGGGCGACATCGAGAGCCAGCCCTTCCTCGAGGCCATCCGTCAGATGCGCCAAGATGTGGGTTACGACAAGACTTGCTATGCCCACCTCACCCTGCTGCCCTATATCAAGGCCACCAACGAACTCAAGACCAAGCCGACGCAGCATAGCGTGCATGAGCTGCGTGGCATCGGCATCTCGCCCGATGTGCTCGTCTGCCGCGCCGACTATCCCATCGCCCCCGAGCTACTCGACAAGATTGCGCTCTTTGGCTCAGTCGAGCGCAAGGCAGTGATCCCCCTCGAGACAGCCTCCTCCATCTATGAGGTGCCGCTCATCCTGGAGCAGTACGGCTTGGGCGACTATCTGGTCGAGCGGCTGGGCCTTTCGGCGCACGAACCCGATCTATCGCAATGGGAGGACTTCCTTGCACGCCTGCACGACCCGGTGGGCGAGGTGCGCATCGCGTTGGTGGGCAAGTATGTGGCCCTGCACGACGCCTATCTGAGCGTGCACGAGGCGCTCATCCATGCCACCGCGCACTTTAGGCGCAAACTCGTGCTCGATTGGGTCAGTGCCGAGGACGTCGAGAATGGCGACCTGACCGAACGCCTGGCGCAGGCCGACGGCATTGTGGTGCCGGGCGGCTTTGGCGTGCGGGGCATCGAGGGCAAGATCGCGGCGGCGCAGTTCGCCCGGGAGCACCAGGTGCCCTATCTGGGGCTGTGCTTGGGTTTACACACGATGATCATCGAGTATGCGCGGCACGCGGCGGGCATGGTGGGCGCCAATAGCTCAGAGTTTGACGAGCACACGCCCTATCCCGTGATTAGCCTGTTGCCTGATCAAGTAGGCATCGTCGACAAGGGGGCGACCATGCGCCTGGGCAACTATCCCTGCGCACTCGTCCCGGGTTCGCGGGCGCAGCGCGCCTATGGCTGCTCGTTGGTCGAAGAGCGGCACCGCCATCGCTATGAGATCAACAATGACCTACGCGACCAGTTGGCCGCGGCGGGCATGCAATGGAGCGGCATTTCGCCGGACGGACGCCTAGTCGAGATCGCCGAGCTGCGCGACCATCCCTGGATGCTGGGCAGCCAGTTCCATCCCGAGTTCAAGTCGCGTCCGGGTAATCCGCACCCGTTGTTCCGCGATTTCATCGGCGCGGCTATCGCCAACCACCGATCACGCTAGACGATCAGGTCACATAAAGGCCCGCACTTACCAGGTGCGGGCCTTCTTTCATCTCAGCGCAGGCTACCCTCGCGCTTGTAGCGGTCAAACAGCTGACCCCAGCCGGTCTCGGCACGCCAACGGTCATAGACGTGGCGCTCTTTGAAGGGCCACCGGTAATAGTCGTGATAAGCCTCAGAGACGAACGACGTGGCGTGCACCAGCGGCGTGTGAAAGAGCAGCTTTTGCAGGAACTTGGTCGGGCCGTACCACGAAAGCCAACCCAATACACGGTGCAGGTTCACACCGACTTGAAAGTGCCAGTTCTCGCCCGCGATGTCATCGCCGACGACTTCGATCTCGCGCGGATCCCCCACCCCCAAGCCCTCTTCGTGAGCCAAGCGGATGTACTCGATCTGGAGCGGGTCAAAGCCCATCAAACGCGCCGCGATGGCATCGATAGCCACCTGGTCGCCACTCGCTAGGATCACGTTCTTGACCTCGGGCTTCATCACGCGCGGACCGGTGCCGTTGCCTGCGGTGGTGCCATCCATCACGGCAAAGATGCCGGTGTGGATTTCTTGCTGAATCTTGAGCAGGTCGACGAGTGTCTGGTGAATCCACGAGTGGGTATAGTGGCGCTTGTGGCTGAGCAAGCCACCAAAGGCGTTCTTCATCGCTCCCGTGGTGGTGGTGTAGATGTGACACTTGACCGTGGGGAGATGCACGATGCTCTTGCCGATGAAATAGTCCGGGATGCGGATGCCCTCGGGGTAGATGTGCGCCAGGGCGTCCATAGGCGCTTTGGGTGTGTACTCCACCCAGGACATGTCGCTCTCCTTAAAGTTGTAGAGCACCGGAATGCCATAGCGGCGAAAGATGGGCACATAGTTGTTGAGGTCTTCGCCCTTGAAGGCGTTGGTGACTACCGTGCGGTTCTGCACGCACACCTGATTGCCATAGCCGCGATTGGCCAAGGCGCGGATGGTGCCTTCTAGCTGCCAGGGCGTCGTGTTGGCGCTGGGGAAGGGAAAGTGCCACGAGATGTTGTCTTTGAGGATCACCGTCTTGTCGGTGGGGAGGTAGTCCTCGACCCGAGCCAGTCCGAGCAGACGGTCATAATCCTCGAGTACGGTGTCGGGTGTGGTCTTGAGCACGGCCACAGTGGCGCGTGAAGCCATCATCGCTCCTCTCAGGGTGATTGAACAAGCCGCCGCCGCGATTCTAGGGAAAGAGTGTTGGCCGGTCAACCTGACGGCCAACGAAGTGGGCGGCTGCCCACGTGAGGTTCTGTTGACTGTTATTGTGGCGCAATCGCAGCGCTTGGGCAACCGGGTGCTGTGGCCGGTGTCCTCAGGCAGGCTCGAAGCGGAGCGCGGCTGAGTTGAGACAATAGCGTAGGCCGCTGGGTGCAGGTCCATCGGTGAACAAGTGCCCCAGATGGGCGTCGCAACGGGTGCAACGTACCTCTTGGCGCACCAGGCCGTGCGAAGTGTCTTCTCGAGTGTAGACGGCGCCCTCGACGGCGGCCGAAAAGCTCGGCCAGCCGGTGCCCGAGTCGAACTTGGCCTCAGAGCGGAATAGCAGTTGCCCGCAACACACACAGTGATAGCTGCCGGGCGCGTGCTGATCCCAATAGGCGTTGTCGAAAGGGGGTTCAGTACCCCCGCGGCGGGCTACCTCATATTGCTGTGGCGTGAGAAGCGCACGCCATTGGGCGTCGGTCTTGATGATGCGCGGCATGATGTCTGGCCTTTCACTGTCGGACTGTCGTGAGGCGGGCGGCCTTCTATGACGGATACCCTGTCTCATTTATCGATAAAGTATATTGATATAGTCAGGATTATAGCAGGTCAATACGGGTTGGTCAAAGTGGCAAAGGTGTTAGGTCGCCCCGATAGACGTTTCGTGATCGGGCTTGGGCAGCGTCGCGCCGGTGAACAAGGTCGAATGGACGTGGTTGCCAGCCTGGAAGGCGTGTGACTCTTGTTGGGCGATGTGGTCGAACCCGAGCGATCATCACAACGGGCGGCGGGGCCGGTCAGGGGCAATGGTCAGGGGGCGGCTCGGTGATAGCTGGGGCGAGGCCGAGGCGAGACGCCAAGGCCGGCTGTCCCCAGGCGGCGAGCACGCCAGCACAGAGCATGAAGAGGGCCTGCACTGCGGGATTAGTGCGCAGGCCGTCGGGCAGCACCGCGAAGAGGCCTCCGAGCGCCCCGAGCAGAGCCAAGCCCAGTGCGACGCTGCGCAGCCGCGTGCCCAGCGAACCCTTGGGTATAGTGTGGCCCTGACGACGTTCCAGGGCGAGACCCAGGCCAAGACCGAGCGCAGCCCCGGCGCTCTGGGCTAGAGAGGGTGCCCACGCTGGCCAGAGAGGTGCTGCTACGGCGAGGGCCATGCCGCAGAGCAACAGCACTCGCCCCCTCGCTGAAGTGGCAGTGTCGTGAGGCCGCTTTCGCCAATAGGTGAGGCCCCCGGCCAGCACCACCGCGCCGACGAGATAGCCCGCGAGCACATCAGTGGGAAAGTGCACGCCCAGATAGATGCGCGAAAGTGGCACGAGCAAGAGGGCTAGGAGGCAGAGCCAGCGCAGCCAGCGGCGGGGCCAACGCCAGGCAAGATAGCCCGCCAGCACCACGATGGTTTGCGTGTGCCCGCTGGGCAGGCCATAGCCACTAGCCCCGACCAAGGCAGTGAGGCTCGTGTCATACTGGGTAGGGCGGGGCTGTTGCCCGAGTGACTTGAGCAGTAAGTTGAGCAACGCGGAGATCAGAAAGAGAGTGCCGAGTTCGCTGGCAGCATGGCGATCGACGGACCAATAGAGGACGGCGATGACCAGACAGGCGAAGCCGGCACTTCCTAGCAGAGTGAGTGCCCGGACGGGGAGATCGAGCCATGGGCTGCCCCGCTGCAGGCATTCGATCACACGGATGCCCCAGTCGAGGATGGTGAGCGGCAAGAGGGGCTCCTCGAACCAGAATCGATGCCACTGGCAACAGTATAGCACCAATGGCCAGCTGCGCACGATCTAGCTAGTAGCGTAAGATCACTGGATCACGCGATGATCACACGTAATGGGCGATTTGCAGGGCGCTCTTGCGGTTTGCTGTGAGAAACTCGTGAGAAACCCTTGCGTCTCACGGCAAAATGTGCTACTATCACGGTGGTGCTCGGGGGGGAGCATATGGCGGCCGCGGAGCCAACGGAGTTCGCTGGTCGTGTTTCACCCCAAAGCGTTGTGGCGGATTACTGGAGACTCTGGGTGGCGCCATTGGTGACTGAGCCTCGTGTGATGCCAAGCAAGGGTCAGAAGGGATCCTAGACTGGTCTCGTCCGGGACACTGTCGTCCGTGGCTGGGCGGCAGTGTTACGATCTAGTTGTGGCTGGGAGGTGTCTGATGAGTTTCTGGACTGGCAACAAAGGCAGGAAGAACGTTGCCCCGCGCGCAGATCTATTGGCCACGCCGGCCGCTGAAGATGAACGGGAGACCTGGCGGGCTAGGCTGGCAGCAGAGAGCCCTGAGCAGCGTCTCAAGACCGCGCGAGAACACCTTCTCTTTCTCGGTGCCTACGGCTACGACATCAACACCGGGATGCGCCTTCATCCCTCAGAGAAGGCTTCCTGATTCGACCGTTTGGCGGTGACGCCCTTACTGCCTCAGTGCTCAGCAGCAAGGGCCAGTGCTGGTCCATCCCGAGTCATTCCCCAACGCTCGGGGCAGGTTAGTTCCCCCAGATTCACACTCTGTTGGCCGCCACAGGCGGCCCTTTTCATGTACATGAGACTGGGCTGCCCTCGATGGCCTCGCGAAGGCCCGACAACTCATCGCGTTCTCAGCGGTGGGCAGGCCAGATCGTCTCTAGCCTGCTCTTGATATGCTAGTTCCCCAGCGCTCGCTGCACAAGCCATCGATGGTCAAGCTAGGCTGTTCTGCTGCGTTCTTCTGTTGCTGTCTCTCACGATAGAGAGCCAGTGTTGAGGGGGCCTATCCCTGAGAGACGCCGCTGTGGCGCTATCGAAAGGCACGCTGGCACCGTGGATCGTCGCCTCAGAAGGGATGCGCAGTCCCTCAATCTTCTCCATCGACGTTCCTTGCGTCGCTGCTTTCCAGCGAGTATGCTCAGGGCGTGATCCTGGCGCTGGTCTGGAAAGGAAAGGAGTTTGCCATGGATGTCTTCGAAGCCATCGCCAAGCGCTACAGCTACCGTGGGGCCTTCAAAGATGTGCCCGTACCTCGTGAGGATCTAGAGCGCATCGTTCGCGCCGGGCTGGCTGCGCCCTCGGCGGCCAACACCCAGACGACATCGTTCGTGATCGTCGATGACCCGGCCAAACGCCGACGCATGGCCGAGATCGTCCCCAACAGCCTGCCGTTGTCTACGGCCCAAGCGGTGATCGTGGCCTGCTATGACCGGCCCGATCCGCAATCCGAGATGGCCGATTTCAGCGCCGTCAACTATGGCGCCGCCGTCGAGAACGTGATGCTCGCCCTCACCGGTCTGGGCTATGCTGCCCTGTGGATGGAGGGCTGGAAGCGGGCTGAGGGCGCTCAGGCGGCGGTGGCCCAGCTGCTAGGCCTGCCCAATAGCTTTGTGGTACAGGTGCTCATCCCGCTGGGCGTGCCCGAGACGCCCGGCCAGCCGCGAGAGAAGCGTCCCTTCCACGAGCGCGCCTGGTGGAACACGTATGGCTGAGCTTTTGATCTGCCGCCCTCGGGGCGCTTGTGGCACCTCGAGGGCCCGACCGCGACCTGGCCCTGAGCCTGGGCCCATCCGTCGGGCCACTCTTCCCTGCTACGGATTCAGGAATACGTTGGAGGTGCACGGTGATTCGGCCCAACAAATTGCGCCAGCTACTCAACGAAGACAAGCCCAGCCTTTGCGTGCGGGTGAACACGCTGTGGCCTGATCTCGTCGAATTCATCGGAGCGCTCGGCCTCTATGACTATGTTGAGTTCGCTGCCGAGTATGCCCCGTTCGATATGCAGGGCATGGACAACTTCTGCCGCGCTGCCGAGCTCTACGGTCTGGGCACGATGGTCAAGCTCGACCAAGATCCACGCCTGTTTCTGGCCCAACGGGCCATCGGCGCCGGCTTTCAGTCCATCCTGTTCGTCGATTGCCGCACCAAGGCCGAGGTTGAGCATTGCGTGCGCATCTGTCGGCCCGATACGCCCGAGGACGGCAGTCTCTATGGCGCCGCGGGTCGTCGCTTTGGCTACCAGAGCACCGGACACGCCGAGTATGCACAGGCGTTGCGCGATGTCGTGGTGGCCATCATGGCCGAGAAGCGTTGCCTCGTCGACGACCTCGAGGACGTGTTGACGGTGCCCGGCGTGGACATGGTGCAGTGGGGGCCTTCAGACTATACGATGAGTAGCGGCCTGCAGAGGAGCGACCCGGCCGTCAAAGAGGCCGAGAGGTTTGTGATCGAGACGTCGCTGCGCCATGGCGTGGCCCCGCGTATCGAGCTCGAGTCGCTCGAGGGCGTCGAGTACTACCTCAACTTGGGTGTCAAGCACTTTCGCATCGGCAACGACGTCACCGTGCTACGCCGCTTCTGGCAAGAGAACGGCTCTCGCTTGCGCGCGATGCTGGCTCAGGCCTAGCCCATGAGGAGGGATCATGTCTAGCGACAGCGAGATGCTGAACGCGCTCAAGGGGTTCGATACCCCTTCGATCACCAATGTGGTGGCCACGTACCCCAAGAACCCGCTCTGCCTGGGGCTGTACAACCCCTGGAGCCAGAACTGGTACACCGACGCCAGCCTGCGTTGCTGGTATCCCGAGCTGGGGCCAGTGGTGGGCTATGCGGTGACCTGTGTCTATGGCCTGCCCGATCGGACCTACAATCGACTGTCGTTCGCCGACGTGATCGAGGCGCTGGCAGCCTCGCCCCAGCCGACGGTGTTTGTGTTCGAGCAGCGCTTTCCGCCCGAGCTGGCTCGCAAGGTTGGTCTGTCGGGCGGGAACATGACCACCGCCATGCAGCGTGTCGGCTGTGTAGGCGCAATCACGAACGGCCCCTCGCGCGACATCGACGAGATCCGCCCCATGGGCTTTCAATACCTCA
>JBDKSN010000030.1:0-7065 GCA_039680625.1 Anaerolineales bacterium
AATGCCGATGAGCGCTGGGCCGACGTCGTGGCCTGGTATGCCGCGCTGCCCTATCTGCGCGATGGCCCGGTAGAAGAGTTCCTGATGCTGGCGCGGCAGTTGCTCAAAGAAGCGGGCGCTGCAGCGCCCCACGAGGCTATCGAGCGCTACGATGCCGCCCTGGCGGCGCGGGAGCGCGGTGACTTGGCCGAGGCCGGCCGCAACGCGGTCGAGACCTATCGGCTGCTCTACCACTAGACATCCGAGCGCCGGATTCCGCCTTTGCCCGTTGTGCCCTGTAACCTTGGGCCAAGGTCATGGGTCACATCAGCAGGAATGGCGCAAGGCGCGAATGTGGCGCCCACACAATTGGGCGCCGGACAGGTCTGTGTTACACTGATAAAATGTAACTAGCGTAAGGAGTCTCATGCAGATCGTTAGCGACCGCGGCATGGATCTCGATCCCGAGCAACTGTCTGGCATCACCATTCACCAAGTGCCCTTGCGCATCACGCTGAACGGCAAGTGCTATCGCAGTGGCGAGGACATCTCGCCAGAGGACTTTTATCGGCTGCTTGCCGAGACAGACGGCTATCCAATGACCTCACAGCCATCGCCGGGGGACTTTGCCACGTTGTACCGCCGCCTGGCCGAGGATGATCCCGAGATCCTCTCGATCCACATCTCCTCCGGGCTGAGCGGCACCCTCAACGCCGCCAAACTTGGAGCCGAGATGGTCCCCGAGGCTCGGGTAACTCTGTTCGACACCAAAACATTGTCTGCTGGGGAGGGTTGGCAGGTCGAGGCCGCGGCGCGCGCCGCCAAGGCGGGCTGGCCAGTAGAGGCGATCGTCCCGCTGCTGACTCGCATCCGCGATGCCGTCGATACGGCGTTCACCGTCGGCGAGCTACGCTACCTGATCCATGGCGGGCGCATCAGCCATCTCAAGGGGCTGCTGGCAGAGATCCTCAGGATCCGACCCATCATCGGTGTCGAGAAGACTTTTGGTCGCTATGAGCAGTTGGGGCAGGCGCGCACCCTCAGTGGCGCCCTTCAGCAGCTGACAGATTATGTGGCGTCACGCCACCAACCAGGGTCTGCGTTACGGTTGCAGGTGATGCACGGACTCAATCCCGAGGGTGCGGCGGAGCTTCGGGCCAAGCTGAGCGAGCGCTTTGATTGCTCCTGGTTGCCCATCAGCCCCATCGCGCCAGTGCTCGGCGCGCATACTGGCCCCACCCTCGTCGGCGTTGTGTTTGCTCTGCAGACAGTCTTTGCCGATCTGCCGTGGTAGCCTAGCTGCCCTGGCCGTAGCCAGGCGGTGTCCTGTCCACAAGAGGTCCGCGGTCGCCATTGAGCGCGGGCCTCGTTGTACGTCCTTCGAGCGATTAGGGCGCCGTGGTCGGCGCGGCAGGCTCGGAGTCGGCCTCAGGTTGGGCGAGTGGCCGCACCCACTCATCGTCGCGCCACCACAGCACAAGCGCCACGACGGCAAAGCCGATGCCGCCGATGACCCCCACCACCAATGGCCCCAGCAACGGGTTCGGAGCGCCTCGTAGGAACAGCGTGGGCGTGTTGGCCAGGCCATTCAGCACGGCATGCCCGATCACCGCGGGCCACACGCTGCCCGCGCGCCACGACAGGAAGGCCAGGGCCGTGCCCACGATGACGCAGAACCAGACCATCGCCAGTATGCCCAGCCACGGCGCGCCGCGATAGGCGAGGCCATAGTTGTGTCCCATGGCGATATAGGGCGCATGCCATACCCCCCAGATGACGCCGGTCAAGAGCGTGGCTTTACGCACGCCTAGGGGCATCAGTCGCGGCAACAGGTAGCCCCGCCAGCCGAACTCTTCACCGAAAGTAGCCAGCCCGTTGACAAAGGGCGAGATCAACAGGCCACGCAGCAGGCCCTGTACAGCGATAGCCCAGGGGCTGATGGAATACTCGGGCGGGATCTGCTGCAGCACCGCGGTCAGCTTGGGGTCATAGTGCTGAGGAAAGAGCGCGAAATAGACCACCATGCCCACCAAAATGAGCGCAGCGACGCCGAACCAAGCCAGCAGCCAATAGCGCCAACCGATGCGCAGGCGCGGGCGCAGCCACATGTCAGCCCACCCCTCGTGCGTAAGCAGGCGAGTGAGTAGGTGCGCCACCGTGGGCGCGCTCATGGTGCCCACTGCCATGAGGGGCAAGGCCTGGGGCGCGCTCAAGCCGCCCAAGCGCCACAAGATCACGGCGATGATCCAGGCTTGGGCAAAAGCGATCGCGCAAAAGATCGCCACACGCCGCCATGGCACCTGGTCTGAGTCGAGGTGCCCTCCAGCCGAGGACGTCTTGACTGCTAGATCGCTCATTGGGCAATCCTCCCATCCAGGTCCCACAGGTCTTCCCAACTCTGCCCTTCGCGCCATAAGAACACTTGCCCTTTGACCAGGCGGCAGTTGCGGTCGATTCCGGCGAGCGCCGCCATCTCTGCCGGTGTGAGCGGGTCTTGAGTGACGGCACGCAGGTTGCTGAGATAGTGACGCCGACTGGTCGACATCGGACTGGGCACCTGGCCGCGCTGCACAGCCCACTTGAGACAGACCAACGCGGGATGCACGCCGTGCGCCGCGGCGATCTCGACCAGCACGGGATCTTGCATATCGGCCGTGTCCTCGGCAGTGCGGTCGCGCTCAGGTCGGTTGGGCGAGCCTAGCGGGCAAAAGGCCACTGGCACCATGCCATGGGCGCGCACATAGTCGAATAGCGCGGGCTGCTGAAAGTGCGGGTGCAGCTCCATCTCGTTGACCGCCGGCAAGATGCGCGCATCGCGGAGCAGCAGGTCGAGCTTGGGGATGGTCATATTCGAGGTGCCGATGTGCCGCACAAGGCCTGCATCGACCAGAGCCTCCATCTGTCGCCAGGTGCGCATGTACTCCTCGTGAATGTACGGTCGGGCGTTCGCCGAGCGCGAGTGCACATCGACACCAGGCTCGTGGTGATTGGGGAAAGGCCAGTGCACGAGGTACAGGTCTAGATACTCGAGCTGCAGATCGGCCAGCGACTGTCGGCACGCAGGGATGACGTCCTCTGGGGCGTGCTTGTTGTTCCATAACTTGCTCGTGATCCACAGTTGCTCTCGCGCGACGCCGCCCGCCAGCACCGCTTGCAGGGCGCAGCCGATCTCGGCCTCGTTGCCATAGACCATAGCGCAGTCGAAATGGCGATAGCCCACCTCGGCAGCTCCCAACACGGCCTCGGCAACCTCGGCCGGCGAAGCGTGGTCAGACCCAAATGTACCCAAGCCGATAGCGGGCATGGTGGCACCACTACGCAGACGCACTTGTGGCACCAAGTTCGGATCGACGCCATCGGCTGCCTGTTCAAAAGGACGAATCTGCCAGCTCATGTACCGCCTCCTATGCCGCACGATCAGCGTCATTCTGCGCGCGATTGCCCGCCGCGGCAAACCGCTTTGTGAGGTAGGTCGAGATGCAGGATAATGTATCTACACATACGGCGGGAGGGTTGCCGTGGAGTATCGTCCTCTGGGAGAGACGGGTCTGCGAGTGTCGGTGCTAGGTCTCGGTTGCGCGCAGTTGGGGGCCTCGAAGATCGACTTGGCGGCGGACATCGCCCGGCGCGCGGTTGAGCTGGGCATCAACTATTTCGACGTGGCGAGCAACTATGACGACGTCGAGACCAAGTTGGGCATCGCTCTCGAAGGCATTCGTGAACGAGTGATCCTCTCGACCAAGATCCATGCGCTCACCCGAGACGACGCCTGGCGTGAACTCAACCTGTCGCTCGAGCGCCTACGCACGGACCATGTCGATAACCTGCACCTGCACGCCCTCGAGAGGGGCGCAGACCTCGACGTGCGGCTCGGCCCTGGCGGGGCGATCGAGGCTCTTCAGCGCGCTCGAGACGAGGGGCTGACGCGCCACATTGGCGGCAGCGCCCATCAGAGCGCCACACTATTGGCCGCTCTCGAACGCTTCCCCTTTGAGATCATCCTCATACCCATGAACATCGTCGAGCGCGAGCCGCTCGATGCACTCATCCCGCTGTGCCAGGCGCGAGGCGTGGGCATCACGGTGATGAAGCCATTGGCCACGGGTATCCTGCCACCACAACTTGCGCTACGTTGGCTGGCAACCCAGCCCATCGCCACCGCCGTGGCGGGCACCACCACTCTCGCCGAACTCGAAGCGAACGTGGCAGCGATGGAGCAAGAACCCGGTTTGAGCGCCGAGGAGCTGGCAGACATCGAGGCCGTTCGCCGGCGGTTCGATCCTGAGCGTTGCCGCATCTGCCAGCAGTGCGAACCATGTCCGCAGGGCATCCCCATCGCCATGACCCTGGGAACCGATTGTGTGTGGGATCACCTGCGGAACATGGGGGCCGAGGCGTTTCACGCCTTCCCGTGGGGGCGCGCCGCCATGGAGATCGACCTGCCGCGCCGCACCGAGCTCATCGCCCGCATCGAAGCGTGCGATGACTGCGGCTATTGCGAACAGCATTGTCCCTATCACCTCCCTATCCGAGAGCGGCTGCGCGCCATGCTGCCCGGCGACTATCAGATCACGGCGCTGTGGGCCAAGCTGTTGAGCGAGGGTCGGTGAGCGACGGTGCTTTTGACAGCGTCGCCGCTCTCACCTATCATGGCTTCATAACAACTGCATAGTGATGGATGAGAGTGCGTTCATGCCCGGATGCATGGGCGCGGAGTGAGGAGACTCACTCGGGGTAAAGCCGGTTCAGTCCGGCGCTGTGCCGCAACGGTAGCTGAGGCTCGCCCTCAGAAGCCCGATGACCCGTTCTCATCCGCGGCTTGAGATTGCCCTTCGAGCTAGAGGGAGCCAAGCGCCGTCCTGTCCATCACGCGATGATCAACGGCCTATCCTCCACGGCGGGTAGGCCGTTTCTGTATATCGCGTCGGTGCGGTGAGGTGTGGCTGCTGCTGGCCTGAGAGGCGCGGGCCATGCGGTTGGCAGGTTCGAGGCAGTCAGCCCACCATCACGAGGTCAAAGACAGATGAAACACCTGCGTCCTATCGTCGTCGTGCTGCTGATCAGTATGGCGCTCTTGACGGCTTGCAGCGCCGCCACCGAGACGACCGTCGCGCCCCGACCCACGCCCGTCGAGGCGGCCCAGACCACTTTTCCGCTGACCCTGCACGACGATCTCGATCGCGAGGTCACCATCGTCGAGCCAGCCCAACGCATCGTCTCGCTGGCGCCTAACCTGACCGAGTCGCTCTTTGCCATCGGTGCCGGAGAGCAGGTCGTCGGTGTTACTTCGTTCTGCAACTATCCCGAAGAGGCGCAGACGCGTCCGCAGATCGGCGGCTTTACTAGCGACACGATCAGCATCGAGCAGATCGTCGCGCTAGATCCCGATCTCGTGCTCTCGACCGGCGGCTACCAGCAAGAGACGATCGAGGCGCTTGACGCCCTTGGCATCCCCGTGCTCGGCCTCGACCCGAACACACTGGCCGATGTGATGGCCATGATCCGCCAGTTGGGCACCATCACGGGCCATGCAGAGGAGGCCGAGGCCGTGGTCGCTGATATGGCGGCGCGCATCGACGCCGTCAAGCAAGCCGTGGCCGACATCCCCGAGGACCAGCGCGTGACGGTTTATTGGCAGATCTGGGACGAGCCGCTCATGGTGGCTGGCCCCAAATCATACCCCGGCGAGTTGATCGAGCTAGCCGGAGCCAAGAACGTCTTTGCCGACACCGATGACTACTACCCCACCGTCTCGGCCGAGGAGGTGGTGCAGCGCAACCCGCAGGTGATCATGGGGCCCAACAGTCACGGAGATCGGCTGACCGTCGAGACCTTCCAGCAGCGGCCAGGGTGGTCGACGATCGACGCCGTGGTCAACGGCCGTATTTATGTAGTCGATGATGACATCGTCTCTCGCGCTGGGCCGCGCCTCGTCGACGCCCTAGAGATCATTGCCCAAACGCTCTACCCTGACCGGTTTGCCCAATGAGGACGCTCTGACGATGCGCTCGCGGCGTGCGTTTGCCCTATCGATGTTTGCTCTAACGGCTGCTCTGGTGCTCGTCGCTGTGCTGAGCCTGGGGTTGGGTGCCGTGCACCTGACTCCGGCTCAGGTCCTGCACGCGCTGCGGGGCGGCGACGGCGCAGAGCGAGTGGCACGGACCATCGTGTGGGACTTGCGCCTGCCGCGCATTTTGCTGGGCCTGTTGATCGGCGCCGGGCTTGCGGCTTCGGGCGCCGCCTTTCAGGGGCTGTTCCGCAACCCCCTGGCCGATCCCTTTGTCGTGGGCGCATCGAGCGGCGCCTCGTTGGGCGCTACGCTGGCCATCATCTCGGGAGCGAGTTGGGCCTCGGTCACCGGCACGTTGCTGCCCGAGAGAGGGCTGCTCGCCCTTGGGCCTGTGCCCATCGCTGCGTTTGTGGGGGCGTTGCTGGCCGTGGCCCTGGTCTACAGCATTGCCGAGTCGGGCGGAGGGGCGCCGGTGGTCTCGTTAGTGCTCGCCGGCACGGCACTGAGCACGCTGCTCTCGGCCATCGTCTCGCTGCTGATGACCACGTCGGACAATCACTTTCAGGCCACCTATGCCTGGCTGATAGGGGGTCTATCTGGGCGCAGTTGGTGGCATCTGCAGGCCACCTGGCCCTACCTCGTCGTGGGCAGCGTGGTCTTGTGGCTGATCAGCCGCCCGCTCGACGCGCTCTCTTTCGGCGATGAGACGGCGCAGAGCCTGGGCCTCTCGATCCGCAGCGCGCGTGCGCTGATCATCCTCGCTGCCACGCTGACCACGGCGGCCGCGGTGGCTGCCGCCGGGGTCATTGGCTTTGTCGGACTGATCGCGCCCCACGTAGCCCGATTGCTCTTTGGTGCAGCGCATCGCCGCCTGATCCCCGCCAGTGCACTGCTGGGTGGGTTGCTCGTGATGTTGGCCGACGATCTGGCGCGCACGGCATGGGCGCCCACCGAGGTGGCGGTGGGTATCATCACCTCGGTGCTCGGTGCGCCCTTCTTCCTTTACTTGCTCAAGAGGCGCCAGAGCCATCTGGGGGGCGAGCGATGAAGCCGATCTATGGCCAGGAGCTGAGCTT
>JBDKSN010000031.1:0-5065 GCA_039680625.1 Anaerolineales bacterium
GCCCGGTCACTTCGAGGCCGATCTCGTGCATCACGGGGGAAGCAGCACCAAAGGGGACTATGTCCATACGATCCAGCTCATCGATGTGGCCACGGGCTGGAGCGAGCGCGTAGCGGTGTTGGGGCGCAGCTACCTGGTCATGCAGAACGGCTTTCAGCGGATCCAAGAACGGCTACTCTTCGCCGTGCTCGAAATCCACCCCGACAACGGCAGTGAGTTCTTCAACCAGCACATGCTCACCTTCTGGCCCACCTGCTTCCCTGGGGTCCGGCTCAGTCGCAGCCGCCCCTGGCAGAAGAACGACAACCGCTTCGTCGAGCAGAAGAACGACACCCTCGTCCGTCAGTACCTGGGGGACCAACGTTTCGATACCGTTGCCCAAACCCAAGCCCTCAACGCCTTGTATGACCAGATGTGGTGGTACTACAACTTCTTCCAGCCGGTCATGCGGCTGCAAGAGAAGACCGTCACCATCGATGAGCAGGGCCATAAACATATCCGTCGCCGTTTCGACCAGGCGCAAACGCCCTTTGAACGCCTCTGCGCCTCTGGCCTGCTCTCGACCGAGGAGCAGCAAGCGTGGCGTGCCTATCGCGATACCATCAACCCCCGCCAGTTGCGCCGCACCATCTATCAACAACTCGAAGCTCTGCGCTGTCTACCCGGCAACCCGCCGGGGGTGACCGTCGACGTCCGTGATGCGCTCATCGATCTAGAAGAGAAAGGAGAGGGGCAGCCCAGTTTGATTATCATTTGATCGTACTGATCCCCTTCGGTTCGATTATCATTTGAGTTGACACGGCGCACGGCCAGCTTTACATAGCACCCGATCTCGGGCAAGATGGCTCTTACCGTTGACCAATGGGAGACGACCATGGCCCAAGAGAGTGTCAGCAACGCTACGCATCCCGATCGCCAAGAGCTACGCCGCCAGATCACCCAACAGCTGGGCTTGACCATCGCCCTGGTGGGCGCGGTGGCCGCGCTGATCGTTTTGCCGGGGCCGAATTTCCGCCGCGAGCTGTTCACGGCGTTCCTGCTGGCCGCAGCCGCGGGCTGGTGTGCGCAGCGTTGGTGTAGTGCGCACCCGCGCTGGGCGAGCGCCACGCTGGCTGTGGGCCTGTGGGCCTCTTTTGCGCTGGCGCTCTTTACACTGCCCGGCACAGCGACCCCTTATGTGGGCGGCCTCATCGTGTTGGTGCACGCGGCCATCGACTTTCGGCTGGGGCTGGCCTCGGCAGGCGTCGTCTCGGCGGTGCTGTTGGCTTGGGGCGATGGGAATGCTGCGCTCGCGCCGATCGCCGGCGCGTGGCTGACTCTGATCTGCCAGTGGATCTCCTCACGGGCGCAGGTCACAGCGCTCAACTGGGTCTGGTCGAGCCAGGAGCGTGCCAACCAGCTGCTCAGCGAGCTGCGCACGCATCGCGGGGAGCTCGCGCGCACGGTCGAGGCCCTCACCGAGGCGACGCGCCGCCTGCAACGCACCGGCTATCAGCTGCAGATCGCGCGGCTACGCGCCGAAGAGCTGCGCGACATCAAGACCACGTTCGCCGCCAATATCAGCCACGAGCTGCGCACGCCGCTCAACCTGATCCTCGGCTTTACCGAGACGATGTACTATCGACCCGAGGTCTATGGCCGGATGCGCTGGCCCGTGGCGCTGCGCCGCGACATCAGCCACATCTATCAGGCGAGCCGCCAGCTCCAAGACCTGGTCAACGATGTGCTCGACCTGTCGCGCCTCGACGCCGTGCAAATGCCCATCACGCGCGAGTGGGTCGACCTGCGCGAGGTGGTCGCCGAGGCCGAGCCGTTACTCATGTTCAGCGACTATGAGCCTTTGCAGCGCCACACCCCCGCCTTGGTGCTCAACCGCTATGGCCGAGGTGCGGCGGTCTATATGGCCGCGGGCGTGGGCGAGGCCTATACCAAGATGGAGACGCCCTATCTGCGGCAGGTTGTGGAGCGGCTGCTCGAACACCTGGGCGTCTGCCGGCCGGTGACCGTCGAGGGCCTGGCCGACGAACTGTCGCAGGATCTCGAGATCATGCTGCTGCAGAGCGCGGATGGGCGCGACCGCACCATCGTGGCGATCAACCATGGCGATACGGCGGCCACGGCCACCTTTGGCCTGGCGGCAGGCTCGGCGCCACGGCTCGGCCTACGCGAGCTGATCACCTACGACTCGCTCCCCCTGCAACGTGCGGGTGGGCGCGTCTCGCTGTGTGGCACCGTGCCCCCGCGCGACGTGCGGCTGTATCACGTCTACGCGCTCGACAAGGGCTGAGCAGCGCAACAGAACCGAGGCAACGGTCGTCGACGGCAGTCGGGCGAGATCGCTCGGCTGCCGTCGGTGGTGTAGCGGGGACGTTGCGCTGTGGCGCGATTGCCAGTAGCGTGGTATCATGGGCTTCGTGTAAACGCGCGACGCCTGGCCGAGGGGCGGCTGGCGCTGGTGTCGTCGTTCGGGCCGTCGGCGCGCCGAGCCACTGCGAGTCTGGCGGCCGCGCGCAATCTGCTGGTGGGCGCTCTGGCCGACCGCGTGCTGGTGCTGCACGCGGCGCCCGGCGGGCGGGGCGAGGCGGCCTGTGCGACGTTCTTGGCGTGGGGCAAGGCAGTGCAGGCGCTGGACGTGCCCGCGAATGCCGCGCTGTTCGAGCGCGGCGCGCTGCGCTGGGTGGGCTGAATGCAAAAAACCCTCTTCCGCACGGAAGAGGGTATCTTGGTGGCGACGACTAGATTTGAACTAGTGACCAAGGGCTTATGAGGCATGGCTGCCATGCTCTCACAATAACCTGCCAAAAGGGCCGATTGCGACCAAAGGACTCGTCAGTCACTGCCAGTAGCCCGTCCGAGTCCCCTATGATGTTCTCATCGTACGCAACAGCGAAGCAACTGTGAACCCAAACCTTACGACAGCGACCAGGCTCAACCATTCCCGCCGTCGCTTCTATTTGCATGACGACCCTATCTCATCTCCGAGCTTTTGCAGACACCAGAAACGTGCACATTGCTCTCTGGACGCCAGATATCAGATTGGTGTCCCAGGTTGTTGCTCATCATCCATGGCTTCTTCCGTTACCTCCTGAGGCCATTCCATCGCCAGGAGCAGTGTACGCATATAGGCGGAATCAGCCTGCTGACTCGGTGTGAAGACTTCGCTCAGGCTCCTCGTGCGCTCGAATCCCGGGGTGATTGGCCCCTTGGATTCCTTCGCCATCAGGAACCTCGTCGACGCAAGCCTCAGGACGACCTCGGCATAGACTTGGTTTACCAAGGTCCCCCTACCTTCGAGTGATGGCTCCTTATCTTGCGGGTCTGGAGCATACTTCAGCAAGTGTCTGTGGGCGACAGCCTGCACGAGCGCCAGCACATGCTCTTGCCACACCGGCTCCAGTAAGCGAAGCGATTCGCCAGCGTCCTTATAGACGCGCTCTCCGTACCCGTAGACGATGTGCTGTCCGGAAAACGCGGTACGGAAACAATCCCACCAGGCGCAAACGCCCTTTGAGCGCCTCTGCGCCTCTGGCCTGCTCTCGACCGAGGAGCAGCAAGCGTGGCGTACCTATCGCGATGCCATCAACCCTCGCCAGTTGCGCCGCACCATCTATCAGCAACTGGAAGCTCTGCGCCGTCTACCCGGAAACCCACCGGAGGTGACCGTCGACGTTCGTGATGCGCTCATCGATCTACAAGAGAAAGGAGAGAGGCAGCTCAGTTTGATTCCCATCTGATCGTACTGATCCCCTTCGGTTCGATTATCATTTGAGTTGACACGCGCGACCAACCAAGCGTTTGCACACCAACACTGCGAGTGATCCGTGTGTGCTGTGTGAAGCACGGCATATGCTGCTAATGATCATGAGGCCGTTCTGCGCCCGGTACATCGATCATGTTATGAATATCCACACCAAAAGGCGGTTTTTCCGTGAGTAAATGGTGATAATATTACAGACGTTCACTAACGTGTAGCTTGCACCGGATTACTATCTTGGCGTCGGCGTCCGGCTTACTGAAGGATTAGCCGCCGGAGGACTGAATGCGGAAGAACTCTGATGCGTCAGGCTGGATCATCAATCTCCTCGTCGTATCTTCTCTTGTTTCCTCGCTAATGGCTTCCCGGGCCTTCATTGGCGAGCGGTACCACGCTACTGGGGCCAACCCCAGCAGCGCGCCCTGCCAACGTAACCTCTTTGCGCGAGTCGCAAGATACCCGCGATATGGAACCGCCGTATGTTGACGTGGAGGTGCCCGCCATCGGCATGTCCGTAGACACACCTCAACAGGCCGGGATACAGGCCGGTGAATCTACGGCGATCCTCAGCCCCGAGGCGGAAGCGGTTCAGTTCGAAGGCATGCCTCTTGGGTTGCGTGTGAAAGACGAGCCTCTGGATGGGCCGCTGGGCGTGCGAGCCCGCATCCAGTCGCCAGACATCGCAGCAGAGCTCTCACCCGCCGGACTTGTGTTCGAGCTCGCTTTCGCGCCCGAGCAGGAGAAGGATTCCCCATTATGGTCTTTGGCCTCTGATAGCCCGCCGATCTCGTTGCAGCTCGAGATCGACTACAGTCAGTTCGCGCTAGAGTATAGAGCCAGTTTCGCTGAACGACTTATCCTCTACCGCGGATCAGATTGCCGCCCGACACAAGCTGACGACGGCAGTGAGTCCTCGCCGGGATACAGTTGCGTCAGTTTTGGGGCGTTGCCAGCATACAACGACGGCGCTTCAGGCAGGTTGCTCGTTGAGCTAGCGGCAAGCCCTGAACTCGCGTCAATGTCCGCGGAGCCGACGCCCGATCTACCGCCCCGTAGCTTTGTCCCCGTCAGCATGGCTCCTCATTCCTCAACGAATGACACGGTCACGGCCCAGTCGTCTGGCCCGACGTTCTACATTCTCGGCAGTGGCGCGGCTGGCCCGCAAGGCGACTTTTCCGCTACTCCCTTTTCCTTCACCAGCGACTATCAGGTGGACCTCTTCACCGGTGCTGCAACGACCCGCTACCCCATTCCGGTGCCGCCCTCCGCAGCAGGGCCGGCGCCGCAAGTCGAGCTCGTCTATGACAGCGG
>JBDKSN010000032.1:0-9888 GCA_039680625.1 Anaerolineales bacterium
CGATGCGTTCAGAGGCGCGCCTGGTGATGATCCGGATGGCTTCGGCGGCCTCTCCGGCGATCACTTCATGCTCGATGCCGACGTACAGGCCCTCGGTGTTCTCACGCACGACGACGAGGTCGACATCCGTAAAGGCAGAGGCGACGCCCCGGATCGACTTGGCCGGGCGCAGGTTGGCGTAGAGGTCGAGCTTTTGGCGCAGGGTCACGTTGACACTGCGAAAGCCGGTGCCGATGGGCGTGGTGACGGGGCCTTTGATGCCCACGCGGTTGCGGCGGATCGATTCGATGACGTGGTCGGGCAAGGGCGTGCCATACTGGGCGATGACGTCGGCGCCGGCCTGCTGCACGTCCCATTCGATCGCGACGCCGGTGGCCTCGACCACGCGGCGCATGGCCTCGCTGACCTCGGCGCCAATGCCGTCTCCTGGGATGAGGGTGACTGTGTACGCCATGGATTACTCCTCGGTCGCCTGTTTCTTGATATAGTTGAGCAGGCCGCCCGCTAGCATCACCTGCACCTGTCGCGCAGACAGTTCGACGCGCGTGGACACCTCCAGGCCGCGGGTGAGGTCTTGCACGATGATCGGCCCACCGCTCAAGAGCGCCTCACGGGCGTTGGCGATGCGCAAGCGGTCGCCTTGGGCCAGGCGGCCGTGATCTGCGGGATCTTGGAGGATGAGCGGCAGGATGCCCACGTTGACCAGGTTGGCCATGTGGATGCGAGCGAACGACTTGGCGATGACGGCGCGCACGCCGACATAGAGCGGCACGAGCGCGGCGTGCTCGCGGCTCGACCCTTGGCCATAGTTCTCGCCACCGAGCACCAAGCCACCGCCCGCAGCGCGCGCCCGCTCGGGGAAGGTGGGGTCGACGCGGGTAAAGACAAACTCGCTGAGCGCCGGGATGTTCGAGCGCAGGGGCAAGATCTTGGCGCCCGCGGGCATGATGTGGTCGGTGGTGATGTTGTCGCCCATAGCCAGCAGCAGCTCGCCCTCCAGGTCGCCCTCGATGGCGATGCCGCGCGGCAAGGGCTTGATGTTTGGCCCACGCACGACCTCGACGGCGCTGCCATCGGGCGGCGGGGCGATGATCATGTTGTCGTTCACCGTGTAGCGCTCGGGCATGGCCACGCGGGGCGGTTCGCCCAACGAGCGCGGGTCGGTGATGACGCCCGTGAGGGCGCTGGCGGCGCAAACCTCGGCGCTGGCCAGGTAGAGCGCGGCGTCGGCCGTGCCGCTGCGGCCCTCAAAGTTGCGGTTGAACGAGCGCAGCGACGTGGCGCCGCTGGCGGGGGCCTGGCCCATACCGATGCACGGGCCGCAACCCGCGTCGAGGATGCGCGCGCCCGCGCTCACCAACGCCTCGAGGGCGCCGCTGGCGGCGATCATGCTCAGGGCCTGCTTGGAGCCGGGGCTGATGGCCAGCGAGGTGCCCGGATAGACTGTCTTGCCGCGCAGCATAGCGGCGACCGTCTCGAGGTCGACCACCGACGAGTTGGTGCAACTGCCGATGAGGACTTGATCCACGGGAGTGCCGGCCAACTCGCGCACGGGGTGCACGTTGTCGGGGCTGTGCGGGCAGGCGATGAGCGGCTCTAGCGTCGAGAGGTCGATCTCGACCACCTCGTCGTACAGGGCATCGGGGTCGGCGGCCAGGGGCTGCCAATCGCGCTCACGGCCCTGTGCGGCCAAGAAGCGGCGCGTGGTCTCGTCGCTGGGGAAGAGCGACGAGGTGGCGCCCAGCTCGGCGCCCATGTTGGTGATGGTCGAGCGCTGGGGCACGTTGAGCGAGGCCACGCCGGGGCCGCCGTACTCGAACACCTTGCCCACGCCGCCCTTGACCGACAGGCGGCGCAGCAGCTCGAGGATGACGTCTTTGGCCGATGACCAGGGCGGCAGGGCGCCCGTCAGCTGCACCAGCACGACGGCGGGCATGGGCACATAGAACGGCGCGCCAGCCATGGCGACGGCCACGTCGAGGCCGCCGGCGCCGATGGCGAGCATGCCCAGGCCGCCGCCAGTGGGCGTGTGGCTATCGGCGCCGAGCAACGTCTTGCCGGGCACGCCAAAGCGCTCGAGATGTACTTGATGGCAGATGCCGTTGCCGGGCCGAGAGAAATAGAGGCCATAGTGCGCGGCGACCGTCTGCAGGTAGCGATGGTCGTCGGCATTGCGAAAGTCGGTCTGCAGCATGTTGTGGTCGACATAACTGACGGCCAGCTCGCAGCGCACCCGCGGCAGGTCCATGGCCTCCCACTGGAGGTAGCACATGGTGCCGGTGGCGTCTTGGGTGAGCGTCTGGTCGATGCGCAAACCGATCTCCTGGCCTCGGACCATCTCGCCCGAGACCAGGTGATGGGCGATAATTTTCTGCGTTAGGTTCTGGACCGGCAGGTTCTGGGCCGGCAGGCTCTGGGCCATGGGACACACCTCGCGACGACAGGATCGATGCTCAGAGCCCACGCTGGCTCTCGATGCTATGAGGGGCGGGCGCTCAGCCCTTGCCCCACTTTTTCAGGTTATTGACGCTGATCTGCGCGGCTTCGAGGCTCGGGCGAGACCAGCGGTCTTGCTCGACGACGTACCACGTGGCGCCCTGGGCTTCGGCGGCGGCAAAGATCGGCTGCCAGTCGATGCTGCCCTCGCCGACCTCGGCAAAGGTGCGCGCGTCTCCCTCGCCCACCATGTCTTTGAGGTGGATGAGGGGATAGCGGCCGGCGTGGGCGCGGATCATGGCGGCGGGGTCGAGGCCGGCATAGGTGACCCAGTAGCAGTCGATCTCAAAGGAGGCGACGGTGGGGTCGGTCTCGTTCCACAAGATGTCCATGCCACAGACGCCGCCCAGGTCTTCGAACTCAAAGGCGTGGTTGTGGTAATAGAGGCTCAGCCCGGCGTCGCGCAATGTCTTGCCGGCGGTGTTCATCAGCTTGGCCACGGCTTTGTAGCCGTCGAGGGTGCGCCACTCGTCGGTGAGGAAGGGGATGCCGACATACTTGGCGCCGATGGCCGTATAGTAGGCGATGATCTCGTCGAGATGGTGCTGGAACTGATCGAGCTGGATGTGGCTGCCTGCTACGCGCAAGCCCGTCTCGGCGAGCAAGTCGGCCATCTGCGTGGCCGAGAGGTCACCCGTGCCGGCGAACTCGACGCCGCTATAACCCATCTTGGCCACCTTGCGCACGGTGCCGACGAAATCCTTGGCTGTCTCATCGCGGACGGTGTAGAGCTGCAGAGCGACAGGGATCGACATGAGCTTGTTCCTCCTGGCCCGGCCTGATCGCGGGCCGTGGTATGCTGCACCCTAGTGTAGTGAGAGCGCGCGGAGGCGTCAATGTGCGCCAGCGAGGCGAGCGAGGGCGCCGCTTAGCCAGACGGCGCCCTCGATATCGTGCGCGGCGACGCCTCAACGACTGTTACTCTTCGAACGCGGCGTCGAAACGGATGGTGGACGGCGCAAAGTCGACGTGGCGCACAAAGGCGGCCGCCTCGGTGGCGCCGTACTCGCGATCCATGCCCGAATCCTCCCACTCGACCGAGAGCGGGCCTTGGTAGTTGATGCGGTTGAGCCAGCGGATGATCGGCTCGAAATCCACGTCGCCGTGGCCCAGCGAGCGAAAGTCCCAGCCACGGGCGGCCTCGCCAAAGTTGAGGTGCGAGCCCAAGATGCCCGTGTAGCCGTCGAGCTGGGTGGCGGCGTCTTTCATGTGCACGTGATAGATGCGATCGGGGAACTCTTGGATAAAGCGTGCCGGGTTGACGCCCTGCCATTGCAGGTGGCTCGGGTCAAAGTTAAAGCCAAAGGCCGGGCGATGGCCGAGCGCCTGGAGCGCCTTTTTAGCGGTGACGATGTCGTAGGCGATCTCGGTGGGGTGCACCTCGAGGGCGAACTTGACGCCCACCTCGTCGAACACGTCGAGGATGGGGTTCCACCGCGCGGCAAAGTCGGCATAGCCCGCCTCGATCATCTCGGGGCCGGGGTTCGGGAAGAAGTAGAACAGCTTCCAGATGCTCGAACCCGTAAAGCCGTTGACCACGGGCACGCCCAAGAGCTTGGCAGCGCGGGCGGTGTTCTTGATCTCTTCGGCGGCGCGCTGGCGCACGCCCTCGGGGTCGCCGTCGCCCCAGACGTAGGGCGGCAGGGTAGCCTGGTGGCGCGAGTCGATGGGGTCATCGCACACGGCCTGGCCGACGAGGTGATTGCTGATGGCCCAGCACTGGAGGCCGTACTTGGCCAAAAGGTCTCGACGGCCCTGGACGTAGCCATCCTGCGAGAGCGCCTTGTCGACCTCAAAGTGGTCGCCCCAGCAGGCGAGCTCGAGGCCGTCATAGCCAAAGGCCGCGGCCTTGGCGCAGAGCGTCTCGAGCGGCAGGTCGGCCCACTGGCCGGTAAAGAGAGTGACGGGTCTGCCCATGATCGGTGCTCCTTGTGAATGATGGGTGTGTGCTGTGGCCAATACTAGAGCGAGTAGCTAAAGGGAGTCCACTTGGCGTCGGACTGGCTGCTTTCGACGGCCTTGTGTAGGAACGCGACGCCGCGCACGCCGTCGACGATGGTGGGATAGTCAAGCATGATCTCGCTCGGCTCGATGCCCAAGATGCGCGCGCGCATCGTGTCGGTATAGTTCTTGTACACGTTGGCAAAGGCCTCGATGTAGGCCTCAGGATGGCCCGCGGGCAGGCGCGTCGCGGCCATGGCCGCCTCGCAGTCCCACGGATTGTTGGGCGTGTAGAGCTGCTCGGGAAAGTCGTTCGAGCGCACGTGCAGATAGAACGGCTGCTCTTGCCGCCACTCCAGGGCGGCCTTGGTGCCCCACACGCGGATCGAAAGCGAGTTCTCTTGGCCGTTGCAGATCTGCGAGGCCGAGAGCATGCCCCTGGCGCCGTTGGTAAAGCGCAGGAGCATGGCGCCGTCATCGTCGATGGTGCGCCCCTCGACAAAGATGGTGAGGTCGGCGCAGATCTCGGCGATCTCCAGGCCGGTGATATAGTGCATCAGGTGTTCGGCGTGCGAGCCGAGGTCGCCGATAGCGCCGGTGATGCCACAACGCGCGGGGTCGGTGCGCCACTCGGCCTGCTTGGAGCCCGCAAGCTCGAGCCGATTGACCAGCCAGCCCTGGGGGTACTCGACGACGACCTTGCGCACCTCGCCGATGGCGCCCGAGGCGACCATGTGCCGCGCCTGCTTGACCATGGGATAGCCGGAATAGTTGTAGGTGATGCCGAACTGGACGCCGGCGGCCTCGATGGCACGGGCGATGTCGCGCGCCTGTTCGGGGGTGTGGCAGAGGGGCTTGTCGCTGACGACGTTGAACCCGGCCTCGACGAGGGCCATGATGATGGGATAGTGCAGGTGGTTGGGCACGACCACCGAGACGAAATCCAGTTTACGGTCGGCAGGCAGGTCTCGTTCGACGGCGATCATCTCTTGCCAGGAGCCATAGACGCGCGAGTCATCGAGGTACAGGTCGCGACCCGAGGCCTTGCTCTTCTCGGGCGTCGAGGAAAAGGCGCCGGCAACGAGCTCGACGCCACCATCGAGACAGGCCGCGCGGCGGTGCACTGCGCCGATAAAGGCATCGCGGCCGCCGCCGACCATGCCCATGCGCAGCTTGCGCGGGAAGAAAGCTGCTTCATTCTTGCCCTGAATCATGCCCATTCCTCCTATTGAATGGTGTTGCTACGGTGGCACTCTGAGCCATTGTGGGCCGCCGACAGAGGGCTGTCAAGGACGGCTAGATCAGTTGGCCGTCGGCGCGCAGGGTCTCGCGGAGGCGCTCCACGTCGACCTGGCCCACGGGCACGCCAGCGGAGACGGCCATAGCGGCGGCCGTACCCGCGGCCTGGCCAATGGCGATGCAAGTGCCCATGACGCGGGCGCCTGCGATGCCCTCGTGGGTGGCCGAGATGCAGCGGCCCGAGGCGAGTAGGTTGCGGACCTTGACCGACAGCAGCGTGCGATAGGGGATGTCGTACCAGTCGCCAGCGGGCGGATAGAGCTCGGCTCGACTGCGCATGCGCTCGTGCTCGGCGGCCCAATAGGGGCACGCCGCGCCCCGAGGACACTCGACCGTGCAGAGGTGCACGGGATAGGTGTGGCCGAGGGGGCAGTGGATGTCGATCCACCAAGAACCGCGCGCAATGCCATCGTCGAACTTGCGTCCGCGATGGATGTCATCGCCGGTGAGGGCATAGGGGCCGACGATCTGGCGGCTCTCGCGCGGGCCGAGCTGAGGCGAGGTCTGTTGCACATAGACGTCGGCCATCTCAGGCACGTGGGCGCGCAAGAAGCGCACCAGTTCCCACACGTTCTGGCGCACCCAGGCCTCGCCGCGGGTGAGGTCGGCGGCGTTGTCGCCGTTGCCCGAGAAGCGGGTCATGTTCGCCGAGGTGTGATCGGTGTGCTGGGTATTCCGGGCCAGCAGGCCGGGGTTGTAAAAGGCAAAGCGCCCATCCTCCATCTCGTGCTCGATGAGCGCGGTGATCTCGGCGGCGCGCTCTGGGCTGAGTGGCGGCACATTGCCCAGGTGAAAGAACGATCCCATCGACTCGCCAAGGCCGTCGAACGCGCGGCCATGAGTGGTGGGCGCCCCCGCACGAAAGGCGAGGTCGGCATCGCCGGTGGCGTCGATAAAGACCTGCCCGGCGATCGCCTGGCGCCCCGACTTGTTCTCGACGATGGCCGCCGTGATGGTGTCTCCGTTGGGGACGTCGCTCGCCGTGAGCACGTCGGCGACCCAGCTGTGCAACAGCACCTGGACACCCGCTTCAGCGCAGAGCTGATCGAGCACGTACTTGAGCGCCTCGGCGTCAAAGCGGATGCCCCACTCTTGGAGGCTCTCCTCATAGCTCGGCGCAGCGCCCAGCGCGTGCAGACGCGTGGTGATCTCTTGCAACAGGCCGGCCACGATGGGCGTGTCGCTCTCGGAGGCCTTGTGCGCAAGGATGGGCGCCACCAGGCCCGCCGTGGCCAGCCCGCCCAGGTAGCCGTAGCGCTCGATGAGGAGCGTGCGCGCGCCGTGCCGCGCCGCGGCGATGGCCGCCGAGAAACCGCCCGGCCCACCGCCGCACACCACGACGTCGACCTCGGCAGTGACGGGCACCTCGCGCGCTGGCTCACGGATCGTCTGCATCTCGGATTCCCCCTGCTCGGAAGTTAGGGCCGAAGGTGATAGTCTCCCCGGCCGATCCACTTGTAGGTGGTCAGTTCACGCAGGCCCATCGGCCCGCGGGCGTGCAGACGTTGGGTGCTGATGGCCACCTCGGCGCCCAGGCCGAACACGCCGCCATCGGTAAAGCGCGTGCTGCAATTGACATAGGTCGCCGCCGAGTCGACCTCATTAAGAAAGCGCTCGGCGTTGGCCACGCTGTCGGTGAGGATGCCATCGGTGTGATTCGTGCCATAGCGCTGGATATGGGCGATGGCCTCGTCGAGCGAGTCGACCACCTTGACCGACAGCTGTAGCGAGAGGAACTCGTGGCCAAAGTGCTCGGGCTGGGCAGACGCCACGAGGTCGCCGGCCGCAGCGAGCGCCGCTGCATCGAGAGTCGCCAGACTGGGGGCGTCGAGGTAGACCTTGACCCCCGAGGCATTGAGGTTGGCGACCATGGCCGGCACGAAGCGAGCGGCCACGTCGCGGTGCACCAGCACGGTGTCGAGGGCGTTGCACACCGACGGTGCCTGGACTTTGGCATTGTTGATCAGCGGCAGCGAGCGAGCCGGGTCGGCGCTAGCATCGACAAACAGGTGGCAGACGCCGATGCCGCCATAGGCCACGGGCATGCGCGCCAGGTCCTTGACCAACGCCTGCAGGCCAGGCCCACCGCGCGGGATCACCAGATCGATGAGGTCGTCGAGGGCGAGCAGTTGCGGCACCAGGTCGCGATCGGGCGAGGCGATGAGCTGCACGGCATCGACGGGCAGGCCGCTGTCGGCCAGGGCGTCGCGCACGACGTGGGTGAGGACGGTGTTCGTCTGCAGGCTCTCTTTGCCGCCGCGCATGATGACGGCGTTACCGCTCTTGATGGCCAGCGCGCCGATGTCGATGGTCACGTTGGGGCGCGACTCAAAGATCGTGGCTAGCACGCCCAGGGGCACGCGCTTCTTGGCCAGCACCATGCCATTGGGCAGGGTGCGCCCGTCAAAGACCTCGCCGAGCGGGTCGGGCAGGGCGGCGACGTCGTTGCAGCCGTCGATCATGCTCTGCACGCGCTTGGGGTTGAGCGCGGCGCGGTCGAGGAGGGCGGGGGCGATGCCCGCCTCGGTGGCGTAGGCGAGGTCGGCGCGGTTGGCCTCCCACAGCTCTGGGCCCACCGTGGCGAGGCGCGCGGCGATGTTGCGCAGGGCGGTATTGCGCGCCGAGGTAGTCGAAAGGGCCAGTTGGCGGCCCGCGGCGCGTGCGTCGAGGGCCATTGCGCGTACGTCGATCTCGCTCATGTCGGCCTCCTCATGGCGCTAGAGCAGCACTAGCTTGTCGCGATGGATGAACTCGGGGCCATAGTCATAGCCCAGGATCTCGGCCAGGCTCTCGGAGCGTTGCCCCAGCACCTTGGCTAGGTCTTGTGAGGCATAGTTGGCCAGGCCGCGGGCGATGGGCTTGCCAGACGGGTCGAGCACGGCGACGATGGCCCCCCGCTCAAAGCGCCCCTGCGCCTGGATGATGCCCACGGGCAGAAGGCTGCGGCCCTGCTCGACCAAAGCTCTGGCGGCGCCCGCATCGACGGTCACCTGGCCGGCGACGCCCTTTTGCGCCAAGAGCCAGCGCTTGCGGCCCTCGGCGGTGCTGATGGGCGCGGGGAAGAACGTGCACACCGCGCGGCGCGCGGCGATGTCGAGCAGGATGTTCGGCCGACTGCCGTTGGCGATGACCACCGAGGTGCCAGCGTGGACGGCCATGTTAGCGGCCAGGAGCTTGGTCATCATGCCGCCCGAACCCATCGCCGTGCCGCTGCCGTGGGCCAGCTCATAGGTGGCCTCGTCGATGATGGGCACGACGGGCACCAGCGTCGCCGAGGGGTCATCTCGGGGGTTGGCCGTGTAGAGGCCGTCGATGTCCGAGAGGAGCACGAGCAGATCGGCCTCGATCAGGTTGGCGACCATGGCCGAGAGGGTGTCGTTCTCGCCGACGCGGATCTCTTCGGTGGCTACGGCGTCGTTCTCGTTGACAACGGGCACGATGCCGCGTTCGAGCAGGCTCTCGAAGGTGTCGCGCAGGTTCAGGTAGCGGTGGCGGTCTTCGATGTCTTGACGAGTGAGCAACACCTGGGCAGTGACGAGGCTATAGAGGTCGAAATACTGCTCCCAGAGGTGCATCAGACGGCCCTGGCCGACGGCGGAGAGCATCTGCTTGAAGGGGATGCTCTTGACGGTCTCGGGGAAGCCGAGCCGTTCGCGGCCGGCCTGTTGAGCGCCCGAGGTGACCAAGACCACCTGGGCGCCACCCTCGCGCAGCCCGTGGAGCTGGCGCAAGAGGTCGACCATCCGCGGCGGATGCAGGCGGCTACCCCCGTCGGTGAGGGTGCTGGTGCCTACTTTGACCACGATGCGACGCCACGGCGCCTCGACGGCGGGCGATTGGTTGACGCTCAACGGTCCCCCACGATGCTAGAGTTGGGGGAATTATAGCATCGCGGGCAGGGCGGGCCAACCGTTGGGCCAAATGGCGCTTTTGGCGGCGGCCGGTAATGGCTATACTGCTAGCGCTCCGATCGTTGGCTGGTGAGGAAGATGCAGAGTCTGCAGAGGTTGGCCCGTCGGCTCTGGCACGAGCGTTCGCCCGAAGAGGCGAACGCATTGACGCTGTATCTCGAGATCCTCTTTTACAGTGTCTTGGGCGCGGCGGCCTCGTTTGACGGGGCCTATGTGGTGCGCCTGGGCGCCTCAAACCGGC
>JBDKSN010000033.1:0-9365 GCA_039680625.1 Anaerolineales bacterium
CTTGGCTCGAAGTATGGCGTAACCGCGCTCGCTTTCTGTTGTTCAGTCTCGTTATTGCGCTCCTGACCTTGCTGATCCTCTTTGTGGCGGCATTGAGCGAAGGGTTGGGGTTGGGCAACCGGGAGTACCTCCAAAAGCTCGATGCCGAGTTGATCGTCTTTCAAGACACAGCACAGCTACAGATCGGCTCTAGTCAGATTACCGCCGCGCAATTGAGCGCTATCCGCCACGTCGAGGGCGTAGCCGCCGTCGGTGCCGTAGCCTTTGCTAACGCAGCGGTGATGCTCCCCGACGGCGAGCCGATGGATGTGAGCTTGATCGGTGTCGAGCCGGGCCTGCCGGGTTCCCCTCCAGTATTGTCAGGCAAGACGTTGCATCGTAGTGCGGGGAACAATGTGGTGCTCGACGCTGGAGTAGCACAGATGGCGGGAGTAGAGGTCGGCGATACGATCGTCCTCCGCTCGATCCAAGGAGGGGATGAGACGTTCTACGACCTGTTGGTGGTCGGCATGACGGATAGCCGCAAGTACAGCATCCGTCCGGCCGTGTTCGTGGCCTTGGCCACGTGGGATCGTGTTCGTTCACGAGCGCTTACAGGCGGTCCAATGGTGGATGATCTGCCGCACAACATCGCTGCGGTCAAGCTGGTTGACGGCGCAGATGTAGAGGCAGTGCGTTTGCGTTTGTTGGAGCAGGTGAAGCGCATCGACGTAGCCGACCGGCAAACGGCTTGGGAGAATGCGCCAGGCTACACCGAGCAGCAGAGCACGCTCGACACCCAGAGGGGCTTTGCGCTGCTCATCGGCGTGCTCGTCATCGGCGGCTTTTTTCAGATTCAGACGCTACAGAAGGTTGGGCAGATCGGCATGCTCAAGGCAGTGGGCACGCCGAATCGGGTCATTGCCACCGCTGCGCTGGTGCAAATCTTGGTGGTGACCATGGTTGGCGTGTTCATTGGGGGGCTGGCGGCGGTCTTGTTGGCGCAGATCTTTCCGGTAAATGTGCCCATCGTCTTTGCCTGGCGGTCAGGGCTGGCGGCAGTGGCATCGGTCTTGCTGATGGGGCCACTGGGTGGCCTGGTGTCGGTGCGCTACGCCCTGCAGATCGAGCCGCTGACGGCGCTCGGCCTGTCAAGCTAGAGGAGGCTGTATGGCTCTAGCGCTATCCGCTGTGCAGGTTACCAAGCAGTACCCTTCTCCCTCTGGCGAGGGGGTGATCACCGCAGTCGACCAGATGCAAATGTCGCTCGAACGAGGTGAGTTCGTCGCCCTGGTAGGGCCTAGTGGCTCTGGCAAGACGACGATGTTGGCGATGTTGGCCGGCCTGCTGGCCCCGACCAGTGGCAGGATCGACATCGCTGGCAAGGATCTGACGGCGATGAAAGAGGTCGAGCGCGCTGCCTTTCGCCGTCGCTATATCGGCTTTACTTTTCAGAACAACAATCTCGTGCCGTTCCTGACGGCGCTGGAGAACGTCGAGTACATGCTGCGCTTGAATGGCGAGTTGACGCGCGAGGGGCGCGATCGAGCACGCGAGTTGTTGGTGCGCCTCGGTCTCGAGGAGCGGTTATACTCGCTTCCGCGCCAGCTCTCGGGAGGGCAGCAGCAGCGCGTAGCCATCGCTCGTAGCCTGATCAACCAACCCGTGCTTGTGCTGGCCGACGAGCCAACGGCATCGTTGGACACTGAGCGGGCCTACCAAGTGGTATCGACGCTGGCCGACCTGGTACATGAGGAGAATCGGGCGGCCATCATGGTGACGCATGACTTGCGCATGGTCGAGTATTGCGATCGGGTGATCCAGATGATGGATGGCCGCCTTGAGCGTGTGCTTTCGACGCGCGAGGACATCACCTGCCTAGTCAACCCTGCACTGTGCGAACGTATCCCGCTCGATGTACTGGGCTTTGCCGGGGAGCAGGTGGCCAGCGCGCCTTATGTCGACCTATAGTGCGGTGAGGCGAGCATGGCTTGCACAGAGGATCTGATCACCGTCTATGTGTCTCAAGGGCCGCTGGGTGCCGAGGTAGCACGAAGCAAGCTAGAGGCCGAGGGGCTCCAGGTGCTGCTGCGCTATGAGGCTGTAGGTCGCGCCCTTGGGCTGACCATCGATGGGCTGGGGCGCGTGCAAGTTTGCGTACATCGAGAGGACGCCGCTCTGGCGCGAGCGATCCTCGAGACAGACTCCGAGCCAGGCGAGCAGAGTTCCGCAAATCCCGCATAGCTATCATCGGGTGGCGGCGGCGATCTCACCTGGCGGCCGCATCCCTATGGGGCGGACCTATTCGAGCTGAGGAGCAGTGCATGACACGGGTCAAGATCTGCTGTATCGCCGATCTCGCTGAGGCATGGATGGCCATCCGCGCCGGTGCGTCGGCGGTCGGCCTAGTCTCATCCATGCCCTCGGGGCCAGGGGTCATCAGTGAGGAGCGCATTGCGGCGATCACCGCCGAGCTGCCCCCGGCGATCGGCTCGTTCTTGCTGACGAGTGCGCAGTCGGCAGCAGCCATCATCGCACAACAGCGGCGTTGCGCCGCCAACACGCTCCAGCTCGTCGATCGCCTCGTTGAGGGCAGCTATCAGGAGCTCCGCCAAGCACTCCCGGGCATCGCCATCGTGCAGGTCATCCATGTGACCGGCCCCGAAGCGGTGGATGAGGCACAACGCGTGGCACCCGAGGTGCATGGCCTCTTGCTCGACTCAGGCAATCCCCGGATGGCGGTCAAAGAGTTGGGGGGCACTGGCCGTACACACAACTGGGAGATCAGCCGCGAGATCGTGCAGGCGGTGACGCGCCCGGTCTTTTTGGCGGGCGGGCTCAATCCAGCGAATGTGAGCGAGGCCATCCGCATGGTGCGCCCCTACGGCGTTGACGTCTGTTCAGGCGTGCGCACGGCCGGCGCCCTCGACGCAGACAAGTTGGCAGCGTTCATGACGGCAGTGCGGGCCGCGGACTGATGGTGCATCGGGGCTGAGTCGGCGCCTTTGTCGGCTCGGCCTTCCTGTGGTATCATCTTTAGGCAGAGTGAGCCGGGCGGCTGCGTGTCGGCGTTGGCCGGCATGAGGAAAGTCCGAACTCTACAGAGCACGGTGCTGGATAACATCCAGGCGGGGCGACCCGACGGACAGTGCAACAGAGAGCAGACCGCCGCCCGCGAGGGCGGTAAGGGTGAAAGGGTGGTGCAAGAGACCACCGGCGACCCGGGCGACCGGGCTGGCCTGGTAAACCCCACCGAGAGCAAGACCAAACAGGAGCACGGCGCCAGGTTTTGGCGTACAGGGGCTGCTCACCTCAGTCTCCGGGTAGGTTGCTAGAGGCGGCGAGTAATCGCCGTCCCAGAGAGATAGTCGCTACCCTTCGGGGCACAGAATTCGGCTTATAGGCTCACTCTGCAACTATCGTCGCCAGCGTTCTGCGCTGGCGACGTCCCTTTGTCTCAGGGGCCCCAGTGTGGCGCCTGCTCAAAGTCCTGGCTCTGGGTGATGTTGGTGCGTTGGCCGGTTTCGAGATCCAGCGTGAGGATATCCCAGCCCGACTCGCGATTGGTATAGTAGGCGATGCGTCCGCCCCACGGTGACCAGGTGACGCCATGGTCGTCAGCGTAGGCGTCTTGGCTGACGTTGTGCTGATCTGAGCCATCGGCATTGCCCACAAAGATCTCCATGTCGCCATTGCGGTACGATTCCCAGGCAAGCTGCTGACCGTCGGGCGACCAGGCCGGCGATTGGTCGGTAGACGCATCCGTCGTGTATTGACGAACGTCGGTGCCATCGGCTGCCATCGTCCAGATGTCCAGATCGCCGCTGCGATCAGACACAAAGGCGATGCGCTGTCCGTCGGGCGACCAGGTAGGTGCATAGTCGGCGGCTGGCGAGCGCGTCAAGCGGCGCGGATTGGCGCCGTCGGCACTCATCACATAGATCTCCCAATTCTGATCGCGGAAAGTGGCAAAGGCGATCTGTTGACCATCGGGAGACCAGCATGGGTTCCAATCCTCGGCTGGGTTACGGGTCAGGTTGAGCTGGCTGCTCCCGTCGGCGCTCATGACGTATACCTCGCGGTTGCCGTCACGGTCAGAAACAAAGGCAATGCGCTTGCCGTCAGGCGACCACACGGGTGAGGTATCGTTGGCGGTCCGGTCGGTGAGCTGCATAGGGTCGCTTCCGTCACTGAGCATCGTAAAGATCGCCCACTTCTCTTGGGTGCTTCCCTTGGCCATGTAGACGATCTTGCCCGCAGCTACACCGCGCCCGGGCGTGGGCATGAGTGTAGGCGTCCCCTGGAGGACGGCTGTAGGCGGGGGCGTGGGGAAGGCCGTCCAGGTGACGATACGTTCTCGCCCTCGCCAGACATAAGCGATGGCCAAGGCAAGGAGGATGGCCAACCCCCACAGCACGATGCTCCACCAGTCGATCTGGCGAGCGGCCCAGCTCGAAGTAGGCTCAGGGCGACGTTGATGATACTTGTGGCTAGCGCGCACCGTGGACAGGGTGTCGTGCTCGCGTTTGACCCAACGGAGAAACAGGGCGTTGACGAAGCGATAGCTTCGGCCGCCGAGCATCTCGACGATGTCCCGGCTGACCAGCTCGGCAAAGGCAGCGTCGATGTCCTCTTTGGGCAGGTCGATCCGCAGCTGCTGCAGATAGAGGCCGATATCGTCGGCAGTGGCTACGCCGTCGGTGCCCACGCGCTCACCATAGACGGCCATGACGACACGCGCCGCCCAGCTCGAACGTTGCCATTCCTCTTGGAAGTCATTCATGCCCAAGCTCAACAGCTGGTCGGCAGCATGGGCGACCTCAGGCACGTCGACCCAGCCGTGCCGGGAGCGCTCATCGAACAGCACCTGGCCGAACATCTGAACGAGGTGCGGCTCACCGCCGGTGAAGCGATAGATCTGCGCAGTGGCGTCCAGGTCAAAGGTCATCTCACCACGGACGGGCAACATGAGCAGGTCTTCGGTTTCGCGCGAGGTCAGGCGATCGAGCACCAACTGTGGTATGCCCGGCACGGCGAGAGGAGCTTGAGCTGGTCGGGCCTGCAACGCCAGTATGACGGCCACGCCCAGGTCCGGCGTGAGGGCGGTTTGCAGGGCGCGCAGAGCCTCTGCCCAAGGTGCGGCGGGGGCGAGGTCAGGCAATGGCACGGCGTCGATGCAGAGCAGGCGAATAGGCTCGCCCGGTTGGCGTGCCATGGTGCGCAATTGTGCCGCGAGGTCGATGCTGGCCCCATCCCCTGGCGGGGACTCTTGCCCGCAGGCTTGGGCGATGAGCGTGGCCAGGCGTTGGTCAGGCGATTGCCCGCCCAAGCCAGGCCAGGGCAGCATCATCACCTGGTAAGCGCTGCCCAGCCGCAGTTCGAGCTGGTTCAGCAGCGAGGTCTTGCCGATGCGCGGCTTGCCATAGAGCAAGAACAAACGCACGCCGTCAGCCAGGTTCTGCCGAAGGCGATCAAAGATCGCTTCGCGGCCGACGAACAAGTCTTGATCATTCAGGGGACGATCGACTACGTAGGGGTTTCTCAAGGGCTCTACCGGTCAGGCTAGCTAATGATGAGGATGCGGCCGCAGCCGTCACAGGTCACCACGCGCGGCTCAAAGCTCTCCACGATACGTGCCTTTTCGCGGGGCACCAGCACGCGGCAGGCCTGACAACGGCCATCGCTCAAGGTGGCCAAGGGGAAACCCTGCTTGCTCCGCCAGAGGTCGTCATACAGCCTGAGCGTCTGTGCGTCGATGGCGTTGCGCAAAGACTCGCGCCGCTCTTTGAGTGCCTGAAGCTGAGTGCGTAGTTCGCGATAGCGCGCCCGATCGGCCGCGGTCTGCTCAGCCCAGGCGGCCTCGAAAGTGGCTAGTTCACTGGCGCCACGCTCGACTTGAGCGGTGAACTCTTCTTGTTGATCCATGAGCTCGAGCACGCGCTCCTCGATGTTATCGATCTGCCGGGCCAGGTATTCGGCGTCGCGCCGCAAATGGTCCAGTTCGCGCGGCGATAGGTTGCCATCGGCATAGAGCTGTCGATTCGCTTCCTGGGCGCGAGCTTGCAGGCCACGCAGCTCGAGCTCAGCGGTAGTGAGCTGGCTGCGTGTCTGGCCAAGCTGTTGAACACGTTGTTCCTGGGCCTGCTGGCGTGCGCCAAGTGCAGACTGGTCAGCAAGCCTCTCGCGCAGCGCCGCGAACTCCTGGCCTATGGCGACCCATTGCTGGTCTGCGTCACATAGTCGCCTGAGGGCTTCTATGACGTGCATCGACATCACCTCTGCTGGGCGCCTGCGGTGGACTGTGCGGCGAGTATAGCACAAGGGTGCGAGGTGCTCAAGGTCCGGCTATGGCCTTGGGCGAGTGTCGTTGGCGATGTCACTTGGCAGGGTTCAGGCTGAGTCAGCCCGCAATAACACCACCGTATGTGCGGGCACGACATAGCCGGACGGCTTGACCAAGGGCGCTTGTTCTTCGGTACAGAAATCATCTGGCGACGAGAGCGAGGTATCGACGATACGACGCCAACGAACATCATCTGGCAGGGCAAATTGGAGCGCCGCGCGATAGGCATTCGCAATGAGATAAAAGTCCACGTCGCCCTGGGCACCATGCAGGCGCATCGCCAGCGAATGAGACTGATGGCTCCAGTCGGGCTGATTCAGTTCGACGCCGTGAAAGCTCACGCCAGCGGTGAGGCCCTCTTCGAGCGGCAAGCCGTTGAGGCGCACGTCGGCGTGCAGCGTCGGGTGAGCCAGCCGCAAGGCGATCAGGCCACGCACCAGGCGATGCAGGTCGCCGTAGGTCTCGAGAAGACGCCAATCGAGCCAGCTGATCTCGTTGTCCTGGCAATAGGCATTGTTGTTGCCCTGTTGGGTGCGCCCAAACTCGTCGCCTCCTAGCAGCATCGGCGTGCCGCGAGCGACGAGCAGCAGTGTCATCAAGTTCTTGATCTGGCGACGACGTAGAGCGAGCACTTCGGGTTTGTCGGTAGGGCCTTCGACGCCACAGTTCCAGGAATAGTTCTCATCGACGCCGTCGCGATCGTTCTCACCGTTGGCCAGGTTGTGCTTGACGTTGTACGAGACGAGGTCGGCCAGGGTAAAGCCATCGTGGCACGTGATGTAATTGATCGAGCGATGAGTCACGTAGCTGGCTTTGTCTTTGAACACGTCCAAACTGCCGGTCAGGCGCCAGGCCAGCTGACGTACGGTGCCATTGTCCATACGCACAAAGCGGCGCACATCGTCGCGAAAGCGCCCGTTCCACTCGGCCCAGCGATCTCCGGTAAAGCCGCCTAGCTGATACAGGCCCGCCGCGTCCCACGCCTCGGCGATGAGTTTACTGCCAGCCAAGATGGGATCCGAGTCGAGCTCCCACAAGAGCGGTGGCGACTTGGGGATATTGCCATATTCGTCGCGGGACATGACCGAGGCCAGATCGAAGCGAAAGCCGTCTAGATGCAGCTCTCGAACGCCATAGTGCAGGCACTGGCGGATGAGCCTCCGCATCACCGAGTGGTTGCAGGCGACTGTGTTGCCCGTGCCGGTAAAGTCCTGGTAGTAGCGGCGATCTTCTTTCAGCAAATAGTAGGCGACGTTCTCTAGCCCGCGGAACGAGATGGTGGGGCCAGTGTGGTCGCCCTCGGCAGTGTGGTTGAACACCACATCGACCAGCACCTCGATGCCGGCGCGGTGGAACGCCTTGACCATGTCGCGAAACTCGTCGAGAGCGGCGCGGGGATCTTGGTCGCAGGCATAGCCCAGATGGGGCGCGAAGTAGGCCACCGGCGCATAGCCCCAGTAGTTCTTGAGACGTTCCCCGGTGAGCGGGTTGATGCGGTCGGTCTCTTGTTCGTCGAACTGTTGCAGAGGCAGGAACTCGACCGCAGTAATGCCGAGGTCGCGCAGGTAGGGGATCTTGTCGATGACGCCGCGATAGGTGCCCCGACAGCTCACGCCAGACGAGGGGTGGGCGGTGAACCCTTTGAGGTGCAGCTCATAGATCACCGTCTCTTGCATAGGGCGCTGTAAGGGGCGATCTCCCTCCCAGTCGTAGGGAGATGTGTCGATAACCACGCTCTTGAGCGCAGAACGGGTGTTGTCGGTCAGACCATAGGCTTCGGCGCGAGACCAATTGTCGCCATAGGCCACGGCCCGCGTGTAGGGATCGAGTAACACCTTGGCTGGGTTGAAACGCAGGCCGCGCTCTTCCTGGTAGGGGCCAAAGACGCGGTAACCGTACAGCTGGCCGTCGGGCAGGTCGGGCACAAAGCAGTGCCAGTAGTAATAGGTCTTGTTGTGCTGGGGATCGAGCACGATGGTCTGGCTCGGCTCGGGCTGGTCATAACGGTCAAAGAGGAGCAAGTGCACGGCGGTGGCATTGGCCGTGAAGAGCGAAAAGTTGACACCGCCATCGATCAGCGTAGCGCCCAGTGGCGCAGGGCTCCCCGCTTCGACGCGGTAAGGGTAATGGCCTGGCATTGTGCTCCTCTCCTATCTATGGCCGAGATTATACCACAAGCTCGGGCGATGGCAGTTGGCCAGGAGAGGGTGACCGTCGCTCTGTGGGCGATGTCAGGAGGCAACCGAGTCGCCACCGACGGCAGCTTTTGACACGTAGTGGTCGGTAGGGTATACTGTCACCTCGGCAGGCCGGGTAGCATTTGCTGGGCCGGTCGTTATTGTGGGAGGACGCAGCACATGTACGCGATTGTAGAGACCGGCGGCAAGCAGTACAAGGTCGCGGTTGGCGACACCGTAGACGTCGAGCGGCTCGATGCCGAGGTCGGCGAGGCGGTGGCCCTCGATCGTGTGCTGATGGTGGCGGACGAAGAGGGTGTCCGCGTTGGCCAACCCGCCATTGAAGGGGGCCAGGTCAGCGCAACGGTTCTTGAGCAGGGCAGGGGCAAGAAGGTGATCGTCTTCAAGCATCGGCCCAAGAAGCATTCGCGGCTCAAGAAGGGCCATCGGCAGGATTTCACTCGACTGCGCATTGACGCCATCCAGGCATAGCCGCTGGCGGAGGAGATAGATCATGGCACACAAAAAAGGTGGAGGCTCGACCAGCAACGGCCAGGACAGCCAGGCAAAACGGCTGGGTGTCAAGGCCTTTGGCGGCGAGCAGGTTTCGGCCGGCAGCATTATCGTGCGTCAGCGTGGCACACATTTCCATCCGGGCGTGAACGTAGGCCTGGGCCGCGATCACACGATCTATGCGACGGTCGATGGCTTTGTCAAGTTTGAAATGGGCACACGCGGGCGCAAGCTCGTGTCTGTGTACCCTGAGAGGGTTTGATTGCGATGAAACCCAATATCCACCCCAAGTACTCTCCCAACGCCGTGGTGATTTGCTCTTGCGGCAACACCTGGACGACGGGTTCGACCGT
>JBDKSN010000034.1:0-17622 GCA_039680625.1 Anaerolineales bacterium
GATAGCAAACTAGGCTACCTGTACTGCGAAGAAGGTAGCCCCTGGTTCAATGACCCGCAGGACCTCACTGAACTCTACCCCGATGACTGGCTCGAAGAGTGGCATGGCAAACCCCGTCTGGTCGCTCATCGCCGCGAGTATGCGCCTCAGCGTGTGCATATTGACCCATCCGGCCATGAAACACCTGAGGGACAGGAATACCTCTGGATCAGCGGGCGACTTAGCTTCTGTCCGCACTGTGGCGTCAGCTACGAGGCCAGGCAGCGCTCGGACATCGGCAAGCTCGCGGGTCTTGATGCCGGTGGCCGAAGCACCGGCACGACGATGCTTACCCTCTCGGCCCTGCTGAGCCTGCGCGAGTCTGACCTACCCGAACACGCTCGCAAACTGCTTAGCTTCACTGACAACCGTCAGGACGCGGCACTGCAGTCGGGACACTTTGCTGACTTTGTTCAGGTGAGCCTCTTGCGGCACGCCCTCTACCACGCCATCGAGTCGGCCCGGGACAAAGGGCTGACTCACGACGTCCTGCCTGCGGCGGTGTTCCGGGCGCTGGATCTGCCATTTGAGCTGTATGCGCAGAACCCCACCGCGCTCTATTCAGCGAGAGAAGATGCCGAATCGGCTCTGCGCCAGGTGCTCACCTATCTGCTCTACTTCGACCAGCGCCGTGGCTGGCGCATCACGGCGCCCAACCTGGAGCAGTGCGGCCTACTCACCATTCGGTACCGCGCTCTCGACCAGTTGTGCGCCAACGAGGACGTTTGGAGCGACACCCACCCGGCGCTGGTCACTGCTTCCCCCAAGACCAGACAGTGCATCGCCACTACCCTGCTCGACCACTTACGGCGTTTGCTGTGTCTCTACGAGCCAACCCTGATGAAGTCTGAACAAGAGGCACTCAAGGCGCGCAGTCGCCAGCACCTGCTTGAGCCGTGGGCCATCGACGAACACGAGCGTCTGCTCACCGCTTGGGTCGCATTTCCGCGCAGCCGCGACAAGAATGATAGAGGCGACTGCGTGTATCTTTCGGGGCGGAGCGCCTTCGGGCGCTATCTTCGCCGGGCCAAGACGTGGCCGGAGGGCTCCCCTCCTACCGACATCGCGCCGACCGAAACCCTTATCCAGCAGTTGCTCAACGTGCTGGCCAAAGCGGGCCTGACCAAGCGCGTGTTCGAGCCCAAGGATGGCCCAGCCGGCTATCAGGTGCCGTCGGCGGCACTGCTCTGGTGCGTCGGCGATGGACAGCCGCCACCGCCCGATCCCTTGCGCATCACGCGGGCCTCTACGGAACCGTCACCCGCAAATATGTATTTCGTGCAGCATTACACCCGCACAGCGGGGAAGGCCGTCGACCTGCGTGGCGCCGAACATACTGCGCAGGTGCCCAATAAGGTGCGCCAGCAACGTGAAGAAGCCTTTCGCCGGGGCCAGCTGCAGGTGCTGTTTTGCTCACCCACCATGGAGTTGGGCATCGACATCGCTCAGCTCAATGTCGTCAACCTGCGTAACGTGCCACCAACGCCGGCGAGCTATGCGCAACGCGCTGGCCGCGCTGGCCGTAGCGGGCAACCCGCCCTTGTGCTCACATACTGCACGCAAGGCAGCCCGCATGATCAGTACTACTATCGCCACCCTGAGAAAATGGTCGCTGGCGTCGTCTCACCGCCTAGACTGGACCTCGCCAACGAGGATCTGGTGCGCGCCCACGTGGACAGCGTTTGGCTGTGGGAGGCTGGTTTGGATCTCCACACCTCGCTACGCGACATTCTCGAACTGCAGGGCACCCCTCCTAGCCTTGCCTTGACCGCCGAGACCCGCGATGCACTGAACAACGCCACCACGCACAGACGCACACAAGTTCGGATGCAGCGCATTCTGGCCACGATGGCTGAGGAGCTCGCCTCCGCGCCTTGGTACCACGATGGCTGGCTCAATGAGCAATTGCAGACCCTATCTCAGCGCTTTGACGCGGCCTGCGAGCGTTGGCGTGATCTCTACCGCGCTGCGAACGCCGCGCGCGATGCCGCCCATGAAATCATCGGCGACGTGACAGCCAGCGCCGATGCCAAGAAGTCTGCAGAGCGGCGGCGCACCGAAGCCGAACAGCAACTCAGTCTGCTCTTGGGCGACGACATCGGCAACCTCTCACAGTCTGACTTTTATAGCTACCGTTACTTTGCCAGCGAGGGTTTTCTGCCCGGCTACAACTTTCCACGGCTGCCGCTCATGGCCTACATCCCTGGGCGGGCAGGTGTCGGCGGAGACGAGGACATCATTTCTCGGCCGCGCTTTCTCGCGCTGTCCGAGTTCGGCCCCAAGAATATCATCTACCATGAAGGAGTGCGCTATCAGGTAAACCGCGTGCTGCTGCAGCCTGCCGATAGCGGGTCGGGTGATGTGCTAACGCGCTCGGCCAAGCTTTGCCCCTCGTGCGGGCAGGTGCAACCAATCGGCCCCAACGAGGCTGGGCCGGACCGTTGCGCCTGGTGCGATGCGCTGCTCGAGCCACTTCAGACGAACCTGTTCCGCATGCGCAACGTCTCCACTGTGCGCCGCGAGCGCATCAATTGCGATGAAGAAGAGCGCACCCGGATGGGCTACGAGCTTCTGACAGCTTTGCAGTTCAACCCAGCCGATGTGCGGCGCTGCCGCCGGGCAACGGCCATCAGCATCGACGGCCAACCGCTCCTCACTCTGACCTACGTCCACTCTGCCGGGATTTGGCGGCTGAACCTGGGCTGGCGACGACGTGACTCCGGTCGCCCGGCTGGCTTTGTGCTCGACACGACTGATGGCCGCTGGGGCAAGCTGGGCAATGAGCCTGACGAGGAGGACGATCCTCTCGGAAACCGTACACAACAGGTGGTGCCGTACGTCGAAGATCACCGCAACGCCTTGCTCGTCCAACCGAGCCAAGCGCTCGACGAGGCGACCATGGCGTCACTGGCGCCGGCCCTGTCGCGGGCCATCGCCCAGGAGTACCTACTGGAGGAGGACGAGATCAGCGTCGAGCCCATGCCGGGTGAAGACGAGCGGCGCTATCTGCTCTTTTGCGAATCGGTCGAAGGCGGCGCGGGCGTATTGCGGCACTTGGTGGAAGACTCGGGTGCCTTGGCCCGTGTGGCCACCGCCGCCCTCGAGATCTGCCACTATGACCCGCACACCGGCGAGGATCAGCACCGAGCTCCCAACGCTCGCGAAGACTGCGAAGCTGCCTGCTATGACTGCCTCATGAGCTACTACAATCAGCGCGATCATCACCTGCTGGATCGCCACTTGGTGGCGGAGTTGCTCCTGGCCTTGGCGAAGGCGACGGTGCAAGTCAGCCCCGGCCCGACACCGAGGGGTGAGCACCTGCAGCGGCTGCTGTCGCTGTGTGAGAGCGACCTGGAGCGCGAATGGCTGCGCGAGCTGGATGCTCGCGGGCTGCGCCTGCCAGACGAGGCGCAGGAGCTCATCGTTGATGCCCAGGCTCGCCCGGATTTCACCTATCACGAGCACTTTGTGGCCATCTTCATCGATGGCCCGCATCACCGCTATGCTGAGGTGCAGGCTCGGGATGCCGCGGCCGAGGCCCGCCTCGCCTCTCTTGGCTATACCTGCGTGCGTTTTGGCCTCGACCGCAGCACGTGGCTGGCACAGTTCGTGCGCTACTCCTGGCTCTTCGGCCAGAGCGTCGATGTTACCCTCAATAAGGGAGAGTCGTCATGACCTATGCCGTTGGCTCTCTGGTCAGCGCCCGCGGTCGCGAGTGGGTCGTTCAACCCGAATCTACGCCCGAGCTGCTCGTGCTGCGTCCACTGCATGGCTCGCCCGCCGAAGAAGCCGGTATCTATCTGCCCCTCGAAGGCGACGATGTCGCTCCAGCCGAGTTCGGCCTGCCCTCGGCCGAGCATCCCGGCGACGCCAACGCTACGCGGCTGTTGCGCGATGCTGTGCGCCTTGGCTTTCGCCACAGCGCGGGGCCGTTCCGTTCCTCTGGCAGCCTGAGCGTCGAGCCGCGTCCTTACCAGCTCGTGCCGCTGCTGATGGCCCTGCGGCTGGACCCCGTACGCCTGCTCATCGCCGACGACGTAGGCATCGGCAAGACCATCGAGGCGTGCCTCATCGCTCGTGAGCTGCTCGACCGCGGTGAGATCCGCCGGCTCGCAGTGCTCTGCCCGCCGCACCTGGCCGAGCAGTGGCAGGATGAGCTGAACACCAAGTTCAATATCGCCGCCGAGCTGGTGCTGCCTGCGACCGTCACCCGGCTCGAACGCGGCCTCGCGGCCAATGAATCGCTCTTTGACCGCCACCCCTTTGTCGTCGTCAGCACCGACTATATCAAGGCCGACCGCCGCCGCGACGAGTTTGTGCACACCTGCCCCGAGATGGTCATCGTCGACGAGGCCCACACTTGCGCCTTTTCGGCCACGAATCGCGGTGGCCGGCATCAGCGACATCGCCTGCTGCAACAGCTTTCCGCCGACCCGCGTCGGCACCTCGTGCTGGTCACTGCCACGCCTCACTCGGGCGATGAGGGCGCCTTCCGTTCGCTCCTCGGCCTGCTGCGCCCCGATTTCACCAGCCTGCCCGAGGACCTCACCGGTGCAGCCAACGCCCCGCTGCGTGAGGAGATTGCGCGTCATTTGGTACAGCGCCGCCGTGCAGATGTGCGGGCCTTTGTCGATGCGGAGACGACTTTTCCCGACCGCGATGAGAAGGATGTCAGCTATTCGCTCGATAAAAAGTACCGTCAGCTGTTCGACACGGTAATCGCCTACTGCCGTGAGCGCGTGGCTGCTGCGGGCCAGGACCGCCGCCGACAGCGTGTAAGCTGGTGGTCGGCGCTGGCGCTCTTGCGGGCGCTTGCCTCGAGCCCCGTGGCTGCCGCGCAGACGCTGCGGGTCCGCTCGCAGACCGCCGACGCCACAACACCTGAAGAAGCCGACGACTCGGGTCGTCGCTATGTCCTCGACCAAGACGATACTGACGACCTCGAGCCACTCGACATCAGCCCGGGCGGGCAAGAAGAGGTCACTGGTCCCCTGCACAATCGCCTGCTCAACTATGCCCGCAGCGCTGAGGCGCTGGCCGGGCCTACTCACGACGCCAAGCTGCGCCAGGGAGTCGCGTCGGTAGGCGAGCTCCTGGCTCAGGGGTGCAATCCGATCGTCTTTTGCCGATTCATCTCTACAGCCGAGTACGTCGCCGAGCAGTTGCGCGCAGCCGTGGGCAAGGCGCTGCCTGCAGACGTCGCCGTGTCAGCCGTCACCGGCTCCCTGCCACCCGCTGAACGCGAGGAGCGCGTCGCCGAGCTGTGCAAACACGAGCGCCACATCCTCGTCGCCACCGACTGCCTCAGTGAGGGTATCAACCTGCAGCAGCATTTCGACGCCGTGCTGCACTATGACCTGAGCTGGAACCCCACCCGCCATGAGCAGCGCGAGGGCCGCGTCGACCGCTTTGGCCAGCCCCGTCGTCTCGTCCGCGCTGTGACGCTCTATGGTCTCGACAACCAGATCGACGGCCTGGTGCTAGAGGTGCTGGTGCGTAAGCACCGCATCATCCGCAGCTCGCTCGGTATCTCCGTGCCCGTGCCCGCCAACAGCAACGACGTCCTCGAGGCCATTGTCCATGGTCTATTGTTGCGCAGTGACAAGGCGGCCGACCCGCGCCAGCTCGCCCTCGCGGGCTTTGAGCTGGGGCAGATCGACGCCCTGCACCGCGACTGGGAACACGCCACTGAGCGTGAGCAGCGCACGCGCTCGCTCTTTGCCCAACAGGCCATCCGCCCACAAGATGTGATGGCCGAGTGGAACGCCGCCCGCGAGGCGGTAGGTGGCGCCCCCGACGTCGAGCGTTTTGTCTCGCTCGCGGTGCGCTCGTTGGGCGGGCAGGTCAAGCCGCACAACGGAGACACGCGCCTCATCCTCGGCGCATCTAGTATCCTGCGCGGCCTCGCCGGCGCGGACACCCTCGACGTGCGCTATACACTGCCCGTGTCCGGCTCGACCATCTATCTGCACCGCACACACTGCTTTGTCGAAGGCCTGGCCACGACCATCATGGATCAGGCGCTCGACACGGGCGCCGCGGGTTCGAGCGCGGGCCAACGCGCGGGAGCTATCCGTACGACGGCGGTGAGCCGCACCACTGTACTGCTGCTCTTGCGGCTTCGCTATCACCTGACGCGGCAGACACCGGGGGGCGAGACCACTCTCCTGGCCGAAGATGCACTGATCGCCGCCTACGAGCCGCCCGCTAGCCCCGAGGCACCACTGGTGTGGCTGGATGATGAGGCCGTGACTCCGCTGCTCGAAGCCGAACCCGCGGCCAACTTGCCCGACGACCTCAAACGCGAACGGCTGACCATCGAGCTGGAGCGCCTCGCCACCCAGAGCGCCGAACTCGATGCGTTGGCGCAACGGCGTGGCGCCGAGCTGCTCGATGCTCATCAGCGCGTGCGCCGGGCCGCACGACAATCGGGGGTCAGCTACCGCATCAACGCGCATCCGCCCGATGTGCTCGGCGTATACCTTTTGCTGCCCGTGCCCGCTCAGCGCTCGGCAGCCCGACAAGGGGGCGCCTGATGCAGACGATCACCCGCAACCCCTTTGTCACCGTTCGCACCGAAGGGGGGCTGCTGCCCAGCGATCTGCTCTTGCGCATCGTCGAAGGCAACCTCGATGGCCAGCACCCCGAGGACTATGGCCTCAAGCGCACCGACCGCCTCAATGAAGGGATCAGCCGCGCCTGGGCCGACTGTCGCGACGCCTGGGCGCGGTTTCAAGCCGAACGCGCCGCCCTACCCGAGAGCGACACAGGCACCACGTTCACCCGCGAGCGCTGGCTATATCCGCTCCTTAGGGCGCTGGGCTACCAAGACGGCCCCGCCGAGGAGCGTCTCGCCTATGTGGGTAGCCTCGTTGCCAACGACGAGAGCTATCCCATCAGTCACGTCGCTGGCCGCCTGCCGGTACACTTGGTCACCTTTCGCCAGGATCTCGACCGCCGCAGCCCAGTCGACACCGTCGTGCGCCGCAGCCCTCACGCCATCATGCAAGAGTTTCTCAACCGCGCCGACGGCTATCTGTGGGGCATCATCGCCAATGGCCTGAGCCTCCGCCTGCTGCGCGACAACGCCGCGCTCACCCGCCAGGCCTACGTCGAGTTCGACCTGGCGGCTATGTTCGAGGGCGAGCAATATGCCGACTTTGCCCTGCTGTGGTTGGTGTGCCACCACACACGCGCCGCGGGGAGCGACCCTGCTGCCTTTTGGCTCGAGCATTGGCGCCAACAGGCTACCGAGAGTGGCGCCCGTGCACTCGACAGCCTGCGCGACGGCGTCGAGCGCGCCATTACCGCGCTGGGCAGCGGCTTTATCGCGCGGCGCAACGGTCACCTGCTCAACCAGTCGCTGACGGCTCGCCTGCGCAGCGGTGCGCTCTCGGCGCAAGACTATTACTGGCAGGTGTTGCGCCTGGTCTATCGGCTCATCTTTGTCTTTGTGGCCGAAGACCGCGACCTGCTGCACCCGCCAGAGGCCTCCCCTGCCGCACGCCAGCGCTATGCCGCGTACTATTCCACTGCACGGCTGCGGCAGATCGCCAGGCAAACCCGTGGCGACGTCCACACCGACGCCTACCGTGGCCTACAACTGGTGCTGCATCTCTTGCGTGGCGACGACGGCGACGAGCAAGCCCGCCAGGGCCGCGCCGGCCTGGGCCTGCCCGCGCTCGGCGGCTATCTGTTCGGCCCCGAGGCTGCCCCCGACCTGGATGGCGCCTCGCCCGCCCAAGCGCCCGAACTGCCCAACAGCGCCCTCTACCAGGCCGTGCGCGAGCTCGCCTATACCCAGTACGAGGGCGTGCCGCGCCCGGTCGACTATCGCAACCTTGGCGCGGTGGAGCTGGGCAGCGTCTATGAGAGCCTGCTGGAGATGCACCCCAGCATCGACCTCGACGCAGGCCTGTTCAGCCTGGGCGCCGTCTCTGGTTCGGAACGCAAGACCACTGGCTCGTACTATACGCCGGCCGAGCTGGTGAACTCGTTGGTCGAGACGGCCCTAGAGCCGGTGCTGGCCGAGCGCATCGCCGACGCGCGCCGTGGGGGAGCCGGGCCGGCCGCCGTCGAAAAGGCGATCCTCTCGTTGCGCGTGGTCGACCCGGCCTGCGGGTCGGGGCACTTTTTGCTCGCCGCTGCCCACCGCCTGGCCCGCGAGCTGGCCGCCACGCGAGCGGCCGGCGAGGAGCCTACCGTATCCGCCTACCGCACCGCGCTGCGCGACGTCGTCGCGCACTGTATCCACGGTGTGGACCTCAACCCCATGGCCGTAGAGCTGTGCAAGATCGCCCTCTGGCTCGAGACGCTGGACCCCGGCCGCCCGCTCGGCTTTCTCGACGCCAACATCGTCTGCGGCAACAGCCTGCTGGGCGCGACGCCCGCCCTGCTGGCCCGCGGCATCCCCGACGAGGCGTTCGACCCGATCGTAGGCGACGACCGCGCCGTGGCCCGCGCATGGAAAAAGGCCAACCGTGAGGCCCACGAAGACGGGGCCGACGGCCGCCTGCGCCTGTTCGACCCCGACACGTATGCCTCGTGGCAACACCTGGGCGAGCTGGGCTCGGCGCTGGTCACTCTGCTGGAGAGCGAAGAGCATACGCCGGGCGACGTGCAGGCGAAAGAAGAGCTGTACCGCGACTATGTGCACGGCTTGCCCTATGCGAACGCGCGCCTGTGGGCCGACGCCTGGTGCGCGGCGTTTGTGATGGAGAAGAGCAACCGCTGGGACTATGGCCTCACCGAGCGCCGCTTCTGCGAGCTGCAGGCCAGCCCGTACGCCGTCGCCGGCTGGCTCAAAGATGACATCGAGCGCCTCGCCGGCGTGTACCGCTTCTTTCACTGGCACCTCGCCTTCCCGAACGTCTTTCACCCGCTCCCGCCCGACAAGATCGCCCCCGACGATCCCTGCGGCTGGGGGGGCGGCTTTGACGTGGTGCTGGGCAACCCCCCGTGGGAGCGCATCAAGCTGCAGCAGATCGAGTTCTTTGCGGCGCGCGACGAGACCGTGGCCGCCGCGCCCAACAAGGCCGCGCGCGAACGGCTCATCGACGACCTCCAGACAACCAACCCGCCCCTGTATGCTGCGTACCGCGAGGCTTTGCGCGTGGCCGAGGGCTACAGCCACCTGCTGCGGCACAGCGGGCGTTACCCGCTCTGCGGGCGCGGCGACGTCAACACCTACGCCCTGTTCGCCGAGCTAGCCCGCCACCTGACGGCGCCCACGGGCCGCGCCGGCATCATCGTGCCCAGCGGCATCGCCACCGACGACACGACCAAAGAGTTCTTTGGCGACGTGATCACCCGCGGCAGCCTGGTCTCGCTGTACGACTTTGAGAACCGACAGGGCATCTTTGCTGGCATACACCGCAGCTACAAGTTCAGTCTGCTGACACTCTGCGGCGGGCTGCGCTCTGCACCGGCGGCCGAGTTTGCCTTTTTCTGTCAGTCGATCGCCGACCTGGCCGACGCCGAGCGGCGCTTCACCCTCTCGCCCGCCGACATCGCCCTGCTCAACCCCAACACGCGCACCTGCCCTATATTCCGCTCGCGCCGCGACGCGGCACTCACCACGGCGATCTACCGCCGGGTGCCGATCCTCATCCGCGAGAGAGATGACGCGACGGGTACGCCCGAGGTGAACCCGTGGGGCATCTCGTTCCTGCGCATGTTCGACATGTCCAACGACTCGGCGCTGTTCCGCACGCGGGCGCAGCTCGAGGCCGAGGGCTATCGCCTGGCGGGCAACGTGTTCGTACAGCGGCCGGGCGCGCCAACGCCAGAGCGCTATCTGCCGCTGTATGAGGGCAAGATGGTGCACCAGTTCGACCACCGCTGGGCGGGCTGGGGCGCGGTAGACAGCCTCGGGCGCGCGGTCGGCGGCGGCCGCACCGGCGGCGAAGAGGGCGCGGCCGAGCTCGCTTTGGCCCAAAAGCAGGACCCGGCCACGCTTCCCCTGCCGCGCTACTGGGTGCCCGAGGAGGAGGTGGCCACCCGCCTGGCGGGGTCCCAGGCCCGCTGGCTGCTAGGCTTTCGTGACATCACCAACAGCACGAACGAGCGCACGGCGATCTTTGGCGTGATGCCGCGTGTGGCGGTGGGGCACAAGGCGCAGTTATTGTTCATGAATCGGGTGCTGCCTGGCCTAAGGCTATGCGCGCTTTCGTGTATGAATAGCTTCGCGCTCGACTATGTCGTGCGGCAGAAGGTGGGTGGCACTTCGATGACCTACCACTATGTCAAGCAATTCCCCGTTCTGCCGCCCTCGGCCTATGGCCCGGCGGAGCGGGCGTTCATCGTGCCGCGCGCCCTCGAGCTGGTCTATACCGCGTGGGACCTGGCGCCCTTTGCTCAAGAGGTAGAGGGCGCACCGCGCCCCCCGTTCCGCTGGGACGAGGCGCGCCGCTTCCAGCTCCGTGCCGAGCTCGACGCGCTGTTCTTTCACCTGTACGGCATCGCCCGCGAGGACGTCGCCTATATCATGGGCACGTTCCCCATCGTCCAGCGCAAAGACGTGGCCGCCTATGGCTGCTATCGCACGCAAGAGGCCATCCTCGCGGTGTACGATCAGCTCGCCGCGCTGGGCGGCCATTGGGATCAGTACGTCTCTCCGCTCGATCCGCCGCCCGGCGACGTCCGCGCCCGGCATGGCGAAGAGACGCGGCCTAGTTGGGCCTGAGGACTGCGGAAGAAACCGAATCAAGAGCGGTTGAGGAGATACCATGAGCCAAGTAGGTCTTGCTATCTTTGGTGCAGACACGACCCAATACCTGCCCTGCCGCAATGGCGATGCCCTGATGTGGTTGGAGTACCCATCCATGTTCGACGCACAGCCCGAGATCGTCGATATCTGGCAGCTCCATGACGGCGAATACGTGCTCATGACCAATCGCTGGGAGGACATACCCTCCTGGTTCAGCCTGCATCCCAACGAGGTTAGGGGGCACTACCTGCCGCGCATGCGCGAGCAGATCAATGCGGGCCAGGCAGCTGACGAGGTCCTGGACGGACCAAACGTGTGGCGGGTTCGCGCGGGAGATCGGCTTGTTTGGGTGGGGTCTCCTCGGCCTAACACGATATCGGCTGAAGGTGTGCTGGGCATCCTGGAGGCGCGGGACGATCTGCTCGTGCTTGGCCCCGAGCGTCTGTTGACAGACATCCTGACGGGCGTGCCCTCTGAGACACTGTCCGATGAGACCATGGCTGCGCTGCGCTTGGGGCTGGGCGGTGCGACCCAACTGGGCGTCCCTCGTGTCATGGCACAGGGAAAGTGGGGGTTGGGTTAGCGCACGCCTCGGCTATCATCGCTTGATGCGCTCTTGCCGTCGAGAGCAACCTACCCATCAGCTGAGCAGGCCGACGTCCATGCCCGTTCTCTTGGCCTGCCCGTCGGTAGAGGCGGCCGCCAGCGCCGTCTCTAGCGGCTCGACACTCAGCCGTCGACAAGACGCCCTTGTCGCGGCGATCGCTAAACTGGCAACGCTCGCATTACAGTTGTAGGCAGACGTAGCGCTCTTCGATGGCCATCTTCTTGGTAGGCATGGTTCCTCGGTAACATTTTGGGCGAGTGAACACATCACCTTGACAATCCCGCAAGCCACACCCTACACTAGCTACAGAGTGTCCAAGAACGAACCAGAAACGCGGCCCGCCCTGAGCGGGCAACGAACCGGCAAAGGAGACGGCCATGGCCTGGTGGGGATATGTGCTGGTGGCGTTGGGCGCATACCTGTTGTTGGCGGGTGGCCCGTGGTTGGTATGGATGGTGGTACAACATCTGCTCGCGCGGCAGGGGCCGTTCCTCGAAGCAGAGACGCAGCGCAGACAACGTTTGCGCAGCGCGCTGGCGCAGCAACGCGATCGCTGGCCGGCAGTGCCCCGGCTGGGCCGCTTTCGTGAGCTCGATCAGAAGGCGCTCGATCGGCTCAGTGACCTGACCACGACGATTGCTGACCTGGACGCACTGTGGCCTAACCTTGTCAGCTACGCCCCTCCTACACTGCGCGTAGTCGATGTAGCCCTGTTCAAAGCCTGGCCGGCCATGCTCGAGGCGCTCAAGGTACGGCGAGCGCAGAAGCAAGCACAGGCCTTGCTCGCCAACGGCGAGCGCAGCCTCGAAGAGATCGTACTGCTCGATGGCCTGGTGGCCGATATTCCTTCGGCGGTGATCGAGCTGGCCAGAACTCGCGCGCAGCGGGTGGCCGAGGTGCTCGCTGCCGTGCGCGCTGAAGAGGTCGCGGGCACCCAGGGCCTCGAAGGTCTGCGTGGCCAGGCTGCGACTCTACAGGCCGACGTGACCAGCCTGCTGCAACGCCTGGAGGCGCGCCCCGACGCCGCCTTGAGCGACGACGAGGCGCTGTGGCATGTAGATCAAGAGCTAGAGCGCATTGGCGCCGTAGTTGAGGGGCTGAACACGCAGCTGGGCGATATCGCCGCGCGACGTGCAGCAGCGACGAGCTTGCTGGCCGAGGGCCATGCCCTGCTGCTGACGGTGCAGAGCGCGTGGGCGCGGCTGACGCAGCAGGGTGCGAATGATCCCGAGCTGGCCCAGAGGATCGAGGCCGCCGAGGCGCAGCTGGGGTATGTCGAACAGCAACTAGCGACGCGTACGCCCGAGGCTTACGCCGAGGCGCAGGCGTCTGGGGAGACGACCAAGGGGGAGCTGTCTAGCCTGAGTCAGGAAATCGAGACATTCGCTGGCGTGATCGAGGCGGCCAACGCAGGCATCAGCGGCGATGTGGCGGCGATCGAGGATGCCCGGCGGGCAATGGCCGCGCTCGAAGAGCGCGCTTTGCCCGTGTTGGCCGACACAAGCCTGACCTTGATCGAACAAGCAACAGCCAGCTATCACCAGGCCGAGGAGCGCGCTCGCGTGGGCACGTTGGCGGCCTATCGTGAGTCAGTAGACGCCTCGACTGCCGGGCGAGGCTTGCTGGACGAGGCTCTGCGCCAGGGGGCTGAGGCGGCTGAGTTGGCCGAGCGCGCAGAGGCGCTGCTCGAGGCGCTGTCTGACGAGCATCGCCAAGAGGTGAGCACCGCGCTCGAGCGACTGACCGCCGAGATGAGTGTGTATGCGGTTATGTGGCGCAACCGGTTCGCGTCCAAGGCCAGCGAGGCGCGTCAGGCGTTGTACGAGGCTGGGCAGCTGGTGGCACAGCTGCCGCCAACGGTGACAGCGCGCGAGCGCGTCTTGCAGAGCGAGCTCCCCGATGTGGTCGAGACGCTCACCAACGCGCGGGCGTTGCTGACCTCGGCAAGCCAACGGCTCGCCGAGCTACACCAGCTTCGTGACGCTCTGTTGGCCCAGCGGCAGGAGCTCGAGGCCGGCGTCTCGGCACTGCGCGAGCGGATTGCTGAGGCGAAGGCTCTGCAGCCACAGATGCTGCCTGCCTGTAGTGCCGCGCTCGACCAGTTGGTCGAACGCCTGGAAGCTGAGGGTGTAGCGATGATTACGCCGGCACAGGCTGACTATGACGTGGCCTTGGGAAGCTGGCTGCCCTCGCTGACCGAAGAACTCGATGGCGTGCTGGCTCAACACGCCGAGGACGTCAAGCAGCTTGGGCGAGAGCTGAAAGACCGGCGCTCGGCGCTCGATCGAAGCTGGCGGCGGTTGCAGGCGATGCTCGATCGCGACCCGCGTCGCCCCGCTGAAGATGTCGACGCCCTCTATCAGACCTTTGAAGCCTGGTGGGATCGCGCCGAAGCAGTGGACGGTCAGGCGGCCGCTATGGCCGAGCTCGTCGAGGTGCAGGCGCCCGAGATCGAGGAACGTATCCAGCGGGCAGTGTCGCAGCTCGAAGAGGGGCGGCAGGTGAACCGCGACCTGGCCAAAGACCTGGCGCGCAAGCGGCGTGACCTAGATCGCGCCCGCAGCGAGGCTGCCAAGCGTGGCAGCGAAAGTGGCTGGCCGCAGCTCGCCTGGGATCGACGCGAGGCCGACGACCTCTGGCGGCGCGTGGGCGAGACCGAGAGTGCTAGCCAGACGGCGCCCAGCATCGTGCAGGCCAATCAGCTGCTCGAGCAGGCCATCGCCCTGGCCGACCAGGCGCTCGAGGCCTATACGCGCGAGCGCGCAGAGGCTGAGGATGTTCTCGATCGAATCGGAGACTCGTATCAGAGTGTGGCCAAGATGTACGATGCGGCCATGCGTCGTGCAGCAGAGCTGCGCAGCCAAGGCCCTTCGCCCGAGCTAACGGCGCTCGAAGAACGCCTGGATGCTGCACGGCGTGATCTGGATGCCGCACGCTCAGCGACGAGCATCGACGAGGCCATGCAGCGACTGCAGCTGGCTCAGGACCTATTACGCAAGGTCTAGGCCGACTGGTCGGGCCACACAGGCACGAACACGAGCCATTGCTCGGGCGCGCTGCGGATCAGCTCCTCGGCCCACGCGAGAGTCGCCTTGGCGTTGACAAGGATGTCTGTCTCGCGGTTGCCCGTGCGTTGAAGCTCGATGGGTGGTGTGCACACCAGCTGATAGTGCCCACGGCTTTCCTCCAGGCACGCGGCTAGCACTAGGCGGGCGTTGGTCTGCAGCGCCAGGCGGATGTGCCCCACGGGCAACATGGCCTCGCGCCCGAAGAAGGGCAGGGGCATCCCCCCTGAGGAAACGGGGCGGTCGATGCCGGTGGCCACCATGCGGCCAGCGCGCAGCCGACGGACCGCCGCTCGCAACGCCGCCGAAGCGACCGGTGTGACCGTCAGGCCTTGATCGCTGCGGAGTTGATTGATAAGCGAGGAGCCCGCATCGGGGTCGGCCATCGAGAGCACCTGTAGCGACACACCTTGGCGAGCTACCAGCGCGCCGGCCAAGTCAAAGTTGCTCATGTGGAGGGCGCATACCATCAGGCCAGGCCGGTCAGGCTGTATGGTCCCCTCTTGCTCGGCCTTTGCCCATTCGATCACGGGGCAATTATCGGGCACGGATAGGGTCGCGTCTACGTGATGGCCATCGGCGATTCGAAAGAGCTCATAGTAAGTGCGCAGCGCCAGGGCTAGTGCGTGCGTCGCCATTGCTTTACGCTCGGCCAGGGATCGCTCGGGGATGACGGGCGCCAGATTGGCGCACAGTACCCGAAAGGTGCGATGGTGCATCCACGCCAGCAGCCTGGCTATCCACTCACTGAGGCGATAGGCGGCTGAAGACGAGAGGTGGTCGGCGACCAAAGAACCCATGTGTACGAGCCAGCGAGGGACCCTCGTCTTGTTCGCCATGGTCTCAGCGTTTGCCAGTGGCCAAGAGTTTGCCTCCTGCTTCGACGATCACGGGGATGCCGCGCGCCAAGCAAAGCGCCGCGGCCATCCAACTCAGGACAAGGCTGCTGGTGCCGAGGATCTGGGTAGACGTCGCCTCTACGCCCCATAGGCCTCGCGCGGCGAGGGTGGCCGCCAGCCCCGAGAAGCTCAGCAGCTTGACGACGGCATAGGACGAGCGCATGGCTGGGCTGCCTACCAGGAACTTGCCCCAGCGTGTGGCCATGATTTGGAAGGGCGACACTCCCTCACTCACCTGGGTGTTGCGCAGCGTGTCGACAAGCACACCACGAATGATAAAGAGCAGAGGGATGGCCACGGGCACCAAGCGCAGGTGCGCATACACGACCCATAGCACCTGCTCGACGATGCGGTCGACCATGATGTCGAGCACGCTGCCCACTACCGAAGACTCGTGGCGATGGCGTGCCACATAGCCGTCGAGGCTATCCATCAGGATGAGCAGGATCAGCAACGGCACGCACATCAGATGCAGTGTTGGCGACGTGCCATAGAGCAGCGCCACGATCACGAACAACAGCGGCAGGCGGGCGAGCGTGATGGCGTTGGCCATAGTCAGCCAGAGTCCTTTCCTTGTCGAGATGCAGCGTCTTGAGCGGTCCGAGCGGCCAGCCGCAGTAGCCTGTTAGGTTGGGCAGCGGGTACGTGGTGCCAGGTGAGGTCATGGTCACCCATGACGTGCGCCAGCTCTTGCCATAGGGCGGCATTCTGCACCTCGCGACCATCGCGAGTGTGCCAGCCGTTCTGCTCCCACTCGGCCAGCCAGCGTGTGGCTCCGTCGAGCACATAGCGCGAGGTGGTATAGATGTGTACTCGCGAGACGTGCTCGAGGCTGCGCAGGCCGGCGATCACCGCCCACAACTCCATCGCGTTATTGGTAGCACTGGGCCAGCCACCCGAGACCACGTGCGGCTCGCCCTGGGCGGGCGCCACCACGGCCGCATAACCACCGGGCCCGGGGTTCCCCTGACAGGCGCCGCGGCAATAGAGAGTGACCTCAGGGAGCGCCGTCGCTGTAGCCTCTGGTGGCGAGCTTGGTGCGGCGTGGCGTGATGGCGCCGCGACGCCCGTGCGAGCAAGCCTGGCCAGAGTGTCGGCGCGCTCATTGAGCGGATCTCCTCGATGGCCACGCACCCATCGCCAGGTGACATCGTGGCGAGCCACTTGAGCCAGCAGCTCTTCCCATAGGTCCTGATTCTCCACTGGCTGACCGTTACGGGTGCGCCAGCCGTTGCGTTGCCAACCCTTGACCCACGTCGTAATGCCCTGCCGCAGGTACTGCGAGTCGGTAAAGATCGTCACCGTACAGGGCCGCTTGAGGGCGGCCAAACCCTGGATGGCGGCGGTCAACTCCATGCGGTTGTTGGTGGTGTGGGCCTCGTGGCCCGACAGTTCGAGCACCTGGTCACCGCACGAAAGCACAGCCGCCCAACCGCCAGGGCCTGGGTTCGGATCACAGCCGCCATCAGTATAGATGGTGACCGAAGACCGTTCGGCTGACGGAGTCATCGCCAGAGAAGCCAAGGGCCGAGCGCTGCTGCCTGAGAACACATCATCGAGCTCCTAGAGCGACATGATGTGCGCAAGGTCGAGCAGTTCACGATCGACGCCTTTGGTGCGGCCCACCACCTCATCGAGAGGGGTGGTGCTCACTGTAGTGCCGTGCAAGCCCACAAGGACACCGCGCTCTCCGCGTTGCAACGCCTCAACGGCGCCCATGCCCAATCGTGAGCCCAGCAGGCGGTCGGCGCCCGAGGGTGCGGCACCGCGCTGCACGTGGCCCAAGATGGTATAGCGCAGGCTAAAGCCGGTCTCTTGCTGGTTCTCTTGGAAATGCTTGATCAACGACTGGGCGTTGAACTTGGCCCCCTCGGCCACGACGACCATCGCATGACGCTTGCCGCGGTCATGGGCGGCGCGCAACTCGGCGGCGACCTGCTCGGGCGGCGTCTCGTATTCAGGGATGCAGATGACCTCGGCGCCACCGGCCAGGCCAGCCATGAGGGCCACATAAACGCAGCTACGGCCCATCGTCTCGACGAGGAAAGCGCGCCCATGGGACTCTGCCGTGACGCGCAGACGGTCGATCGCTTCGAGAGCCACGTTGATCGCCGAGTCTGCCCCGATGGTGATGTCAGAGCCGACCAGGTCGTTGTCGATGGTCGAGGCAATGCCGACGACCGGGTAACCCATCTGGGCCAGGGCGTGAGCGCCGGTCTGAGAGCCATTGCCGCCGATGACCACCAGTGCCTCGATGCCCTGTCGCTCGAGCTCGTCGATAGCCTGGCGACGGCCTGTCTCTTG
>JBDKSN010000035.1:0-8670 GCA_039680625.1 Anaerolineales bacterium
ACGCTCCGGCTCGCCGCTCACCACGGCGAGGCGCTCCTCAGGCGCCATCGGCCCCGCCCGCGCCCGGCTCGGTTGAAGAGGCGTCGCTGGCCGACTCCTCACCGCGCCCCTCATAGAATAAGGTGTATACGCCCAAGAGCACCGCCCCCACCACCAGGCAGCTATCGGCGACGTTGAACACGGGCCACCAGCGCAGGTCGACAAAGTCGGTGACCGCGCCGTCGCGCGCGAGGCGGTCGATGAGGTTGCCCACTGCGCCGCCGAGCATCAGGCCGAACACCACCGGCAGCACCCGCGGCAGGTGCGGATAGCGCCACAGGTACCAGCCGATGCCGCCCACCACCAACACCGCCACCAGCGCGAACGTACCCCCCAGCCCTTGAAGCAGCCCAAAAGCCACGCCGCGGTTCTCGATGTGGGTCAGAGTCACCACCCGGTCGAGCCAGGGGATGGGCATGTAAGAGGTATTCAGGGGGATCGTCTCGCGCACCCACTGTTTGGTGAGCTGGTCGGCGAGGATGATCAGCCCGCCGAGGATGATGGTGATGCAGATGGCCCGATAGCGCTCTTTCACGCCGTCTCCTTCCGGGGTGGCTGGGGCGCCGCGCATAGGGGCACGGCCGCTGCGTCCTTGACAAGTAGGCAGTATAGCGCCAATAATCCGCTTACGGAAACGAGTGCCATCGCCATCGATCTCGGAGAGAGGCCACCATGACCGCCTTCACCTTCACCCACGGCCGCCACCCACTCACCGGCTGGGAGACGCTCACCCTCACCGCCGAGGGCGCGCCCGCCACGTCGGCCACCTTCACGCCCGAGGTGGGCTGCAACCTGCTCAGCCTCCAGGTGGAGGGCCAAGAGTACCTCGTCGACGTCGACACGTCCGAGGGCGCCCCGCGCATCTTGGGTACGCCGGTGCTCTATCCCACGCCCAACCGCGTACGCGACGGCGTGTTCTCCTTTGGCGGGCGCACCTTTCGCTTTCCGCCGAATAACGGCCGCAATTTCCTGCACGGCCTGGTGCGGGAAGAGCGCTGGCTTTGCGACGAGCCGGTCATCGGCGACGACCACATTTCGGTCACCGCGCATATCCGCCTCGCGCCCGACGCCCCCGCGCCCGGCCCGGCGCTATACCGCCTGTTCCCCATCGCCAACACGCTATGGCTCACCTACACCCTGCGCCCGGGCGAACTGGGCCTGACTTTCCGCGTCAGCAACGACGACCCCGCACAAGAGCTGCCCTTTGGCCTGGCCATCCACCCGTATTTCGCGGTGATCGGCGCCCGCGACGAGGTGCGCCTGCAGGTGCCCGCCACCCGCTGGATGGAGGCGCACGAGCTGTTGCCGACAGGCCGGCTGCTCCCGCTGGACCAAGGTCCCGCCGACCTCACCACGCCCACCAGCCTGGCCAGCCTCGACCTCGACGACGTCTTCTGGGGCATGGACCCCGCCCGGCCGGCGCAGATCGAGTATCTCGCCATCGGCAAGCGCGTGACGCTCTTGGCCGACGCCTTTTTCACCCACGCCGTGGTCTACACGCCCGCTGGCCGGCCGTTCTTTTGCATCGAGAACCAGTCCTGCGCGACAGATGCACACAACCTCTATGCGCGTGGTTTGCAGAACGCGGCGCACCTGGCCATCCTGCCGCCGGGCGGCGCGCTCGAGGTGTCCATTCGCTTGCGCGTGAGCGACCTATAGCGCACTCGGCTTGGCGCTGTGCGCCTAGTCCGATCGTCGCCGTCCGCCATCGCCTGTTTGTGAAAAGGAGCTTGCCGATGACCACTCGCTCGCATGCCAGCCTGTGGTGGCTGGCCCTGCCCTTTTGCCTCGTGCTCGTCCTCACCCTCGCGCTCACCCTGCCCCGCGGCGTCGCGTTCGACGTTTATTCGCTGGCGCGGATAGCGGCGCTCCTCGGCTACCAACTGGTCTTTCTCTCGGTGCTCTCATCGGCGCTGGTGCGCCCGCTGGTCAAGACGTTCGGCCGGCCCTTTATCGGTCTGCACCACATCCTGGCCATCAGCGGCCTGGTCTGTCTCGCCGCGCACGCCGCCCTGGTGAACATCGCCTGGGGCGAGAGCCTCCCCGAGGGCGGCTCGCTGGCCGACTTCTTACACTTGGCGGGCGAGCCGGCGCTCGGGCTGTTCGTGCTGGCCGCGCTCGGCGCCGTGTTCCGCAAGCGGTTGAAGGGCGCCTGGCCCGTCGTGCACGCGCTGACCTATGTGGCCTTTCTGCTGGGCACCATCCACGCCACCACGGCGCCCTTTACCACCGACCTGCAATCCACGGGCGTGCGCGTGGTCGCCTGGCTGATGGCCCTGGTCGTGGTGGGCGTATTCGTGGCGCGGCGCACCCTGCTCAAGCGGCCGGCCCCCGCCAGCCGACGCAGCCGTTAGTCGACAAACAACGGCAGGCGTTGCGGCCTGCCGTTGGTCCAGATGGCGCGTCTGGGCTAGAGCGAGTCTAGCTCGTCATTGGCCTCGCGCTCGAGATCATCGAGATCACGCTCGTCGAGCGGGCGGGTGCCGCCCTCGTCGCCGGGCGCATTTGCCGATCCCTCGTCGGGCGCGGCGTCGATCGTCGTCCATGGCCGAGAGGCCGGCTCAGTGGGCGGCCGCGAGTTCGGGCCCCCATTCAACGTCCAGAGGGGGTCGAGCCGCGTGCCAAACCGCGTGAGCACCACGGCGCCCACCCCCCAGCAGACTGCCAACGCGGCGGCCAGCACCCCCAGACAGGGCACCAGGGCGAGCACTCCGATGACGAACGCACCCACGCCGGCCTGTGCCACGGGGCTGGCCTGGATCTTGAACCAGGTCAAGGCCTTGTCTCCCACCAGGTGGGCCAGCGCTGCCCAGCCCAGCACCACGCATACCGCCAGGCCCAGCGCCAGCACCACGGCCACGGGGATGCCGATGCAGAGGACCACCAGCAGCGGGATCAGCACGGCCACGACGAGCGCCGTGAGCAGGCCAATGCCCAGCGAGAGCAGCGGCGAAGAGAGCATCACCCGGCGCGTGTTGTGCACATTCTCGGGCACTACGGCCATCGCCGCCACGGTGAGCAAGAGCGAGACCAGCAGGAACCCGCCCTTGCCCCAGCCCCCTTCTGGCTTGGGCGTCGTGGGCACCGGCCGTTGCGCATCGGCGCCCAGCTGGGCCAGGCCCCATTTCCCCGGGGCGTTGGGCAGATGCGACCAGATCTCGGCCACATCGCCCTGGAATACCTCGCCCTCGACCACGGCCTCGGGATCGCGATAGCGCAGCGTGCCCGTCACCGAGACGTCTCCGTGCACGTGCGCACCCTTGGCGAGCGACACCGTGCCGCCGACCACCGCCACGGAGCCATCGACCTCGCCGGCGATCTCGGCGTTGCCGCCGATCACCGCCAGATCGCCCGTCAGGCGGCTTCCCGGCTGCAGGGTGATCTGCCCGCCAATCAACACCAGGTCACCCTGGCGCACCTGGCCCTCTTCGAGCGTGACCAGCTGCCCCAGCAACACCGTACCGCCTTCGTCGGCCAGCACGGGCATCGCCAGCAGAACCAGCGCCAACGCCAGGGACAGCGCGATCGAGCACATCAGCCGCTTCATGCTCGCCCCCTTTCAGGGCGCGCGGCCGCAGACCCATCGTCCGGCTCACCGGGCGCGGCCCCCGTCCGCGAGTGTATGGCGTGCGTCACCGCCCACGCCCAGGTGAGCGCCAACAGCACCGCCACCAGGGTCCACACGACGATCACCTTCAGCCCCCCGCCCAGCAGCACAGCCTCGCCGATCACCCACAGCGGGGCCAACACGGCGCGCACCAGGTCGAACGTCTGCCCGGCAAGCTGTGTCAGGGCCACGGCAAAGGCGTTGTCGGCACCGGCCGCCTGGGCCACGCGCATGGCCGGGAGCACTACACCCACCACCACCAGCGACACGCTGAGGATGCCGATCAGCCCGCGGCGCAGGGCGCGTTCACGGCGCGCGCGTCGTTGTACGGCGGTCAGCACGCGGCCAGTCAGCTCTAGGGGCACGGCCTCGGGCGGCGCACCGTCGAGCAGCGCCTCGACGTCTTGCAGCGCCGCACCAGCCCTGCGGCACGACGCACAATGCGCCAGGTGCCGGGCCAGCGCCTGCTCTTGGGCCAGGGGCAGGCGGCCATCACAAAGCTGGGTGAGCAGCCTTCGCGCCTCACTGCATTCCATGGTTTCCCCCTGATTCAGTGCACATCGGTCGACGACACGGCGGGCGATGGCTCCTCTGCCGCCAAGAGCGCGGCCATCGCCTCTCGAGCGCGGTGCAATCGAGACTTGACCGCGCTTTCGGTAGTGCCGGTGATCTCGGCGATCTCGCCATACGACTTGTCGTGCCAATAGCGCAAGATGATGACCAGCCGATATTGCGGCTGCAGGAATTGGAGCAAGCGCCGCACGCGCGCATCGCGCTCGTTGGTCAGGGTGCGGTCTTCGGGCTTGGGATCATCGGCAGGCAGCCAGCGCGATGCGGCGATCTCTTCCATCGACACCTGTCCGCCGCGCCGTCGACGTAGCCGGTCGATACAATAGTGCGAAGCCACCGAGAGCACCCAAGAAGAGAGCTTGCGGCTCGGATCATAGGTGTCGAGCTTGGACCACACGCGGATGAACGCCTCATGCGTGGCGTCCTCAGCCTCGGCGCTCGTGCCCAACATACGATAAGCCAGGTTATAGACGGGCAATTGGTACGCCGCGACGAGCTGAGCGAATGCATGCTCATCTCCTCGCCGGGCTTGCTCCACCCAGTCGAGTTCCCGGTCCACACCCACCCGCCCATGCCTCCACCAGCCAATACGAGGCCAGAGGCCTCATGGTTTCTTACGCAGGCGCGACGTCGCGGTTGCGCCAGAGGGGGCCAGCGCGCTGCCTAGAGCTCGATGATCTCGGCGCGCGCCGTGTCGGCGTCATACAGGGCGATGCTGCTCACGCCAAAGCGCCCCATGACCTCGCCGGGGTTGAGCAACAGCGTGCGGCCCATCGTGGCCAGGCTCCGCTGGTGATTGTGCCCGTAGCACACCAGATCATAGGTCCCACCGCGCGCCAATGCCCGCCCGATGTGCGGATAGTGCGTCAGCGCCACCTGCCGCTCGCCCAACGTCAGCTCGGCCAGGTCTCCGTGCAGGGTCACCTTGCCCCGCGCCGCCTGCTCGGCGATGTGCAGGCGGTCGCCGTCGTTATTGCCCCACACCAGGTGGATCGGCCCGGCGAACGCGCCGGCGATGATGCCCATGGTAAAGGGCGCGCACAGGTCGCCCAAGAGCAGCAGCGCATCGCAACCCGCCGCGCGCGCCAGCGCCCTTTCCAGCGCCCACACGTTGTCGTGGATGTCTGACAAGATCGCCACCTGCATCGCTCGCCTCCGATCAGGGCACCTGCGGCAGACCTAGCAGCTCGCGGCGCACCATATCTAGCCCTTGCACCATCAGCCAAGAGCGGCCCACCGCCCCCTCTCGGGCGCGCAGCGGCTCGCGCGTCACCAACCGGTCGCCCACGGCCAGTGCGAGATAGGTCAGCGGCGCATCGGGCAACGAGGGGTCGTCTGGCCCGATGATAGCCAGGCCCAATGGGGCGCCATAGACCCGCGCCACCTGCCGCGCGGCCAGGTCAGCCGCCGCCTGGCTGGGGAAGCCGAGCGCGCGGGCATCCTCGCCCTCGGCCAGCGTCGCCAACGAAGAGGCGTCGGCTAGCAGTACGCCGCCGGCAAAGGCGCCGCTCTGTGGCTGTTGGGTCAATTGCTGGGCCACCTCGCCGCGCGTGACCGTCTCGGCCACGGCCAGGCGCAGCCCACGAGCCGTCAGCTCGCGCAACACCACCTGGCCCAACGTCTCGTCGTCGACGCCATAGATATACTCGCCCACGCGCCGCCGGATCTCGGCCTCCACCGGCGCGATCAGGGCCAGCGCCTCGTCGAGCGACGGGGCCTTGGCCGTCACCACCACGTCGGTCTGCCCCGGATGCGCGCGCGTGCCCACGGTCGGGTTGGCCGCCGTCATCAGGTCGCCGATCTGCGCATCCACGGCGCTCTCGCCGATGTCGCAGGTGCGCAACACGCGGCTCTTGATCACGCCGTGCAGATCAAAGCGCTCGCGCAGGTAGGGGATGACCTCGTTCTCCATCAAGTAGCGCATCTCGTGGGGCACGCCGGGCAGGCTGATGATCACGTGGCCTTGGTGCTCGACGGCGAAGCTGGGCGCCGTGCCCACGGGATTGTGAATGATCCGCGCCCCCACGGGCAGATAGGCCTGGCGCAGGTTATTCGCGGTCATCTTCATGCCGCGATGGCCAAAGTAGGTGGCGATCTCTTGCACCAGGCTCTCGTCGAGCACCAGCTCGCGCCCGGTGGCCGCGGCCACGCCCTGGCGGGTCATGTCGTCGACTGTAGGGCCTAGCCCGCCCGTGGTGATCACCACGTCCGAGCGCGCCAGCGACTGGGCCAGCACCTGGGTGATGCGCCCCAGGTTGTCGCCCACCGTCGTGGTATAGAGGAGGTCCAACCCGATACGGGTGAGTTGTTGGGCGATCCACGCCGAGTTAGTGTCGACGATCTCACCCAGCAGCAGCTCTGTCCCAATCGTGACGATCTCTGCTTGCACGTGACGCCTGCCTCTCTAGAGATGCCGATCCAGACCCAGCTCGTGCAGCCGCCGCACCAGCGCCGACACGTCTTGGGCGCGCTCGCGGGGCAGCACCAGCAGGGCATCTTCCGTGTCGATCACGACCAGATCCTCCAGCCCGATGGTGGCCACCAGCCGTGGCGACAGCACCAGGTTGCGGCCGCCATCGAGAGGCACATAGCGCCCCTCGCCGCCGGTGGCGTTGCCGGCCTCGTCGTGCGGCAAGAGCGCATAGAGCGCGCCAAAGCCGCCCACGTCGCTCCAGCCCATGTCACACGGCACCACGGCGGCCTCTCGCGCCCGCTCCATGATGCCCACATCGATGGTCACCGGCGTGATGCCCTGCCAAGCGGCCAGGCCCGTCGGCCCAGCGAGGTCGCCGGCCACGGTCTGCAGGGCGGCATATTGCTCGGGCAAGAACTCGGCGAACGCGGCGAGGATCGCGTCTAGCCGCCAAGTGAAATAGCCCGCGTTCCAGCAATACTCGCCCGAGGCCACATAGGCCTGGGCCAGGTCGAGCGGCGGCTTTTCGACAAAGCGCGCCAGGCGATACACGTTCAACCCGTGCCTCTGCGCCAACAGCTCGCCCCGCTGGATGTAGCCAAAGCCCGTCTCGGGCTGGTCGGGCACGATGCCCACCGTGACCAGGTAGCCCTCGCGCGCCGTCTCGATCGACGCACACAACGCCGCGCGAAAGGCCTCGGCATTGCGCACCACGTGGTCGGCGTGCAGCGAGATCATGATGCCCTCGCCCGCTCGCTGGCATAGACGCAGCGCCGCCAGCCCCAAGCAGGGCGCCGTGCCCCGCGGCGACGGCTCGATGAACAGGTTCTCGGGGCCAAGCTCGGGCAGCTCCCGCGCGATAGCCTCGGCGTGGTCGGGGCCGCTGAGCACATAGATGCGCTCCCACGGCACCAGAGGCAGCACGCGCTCGATGGTCTGCCGCAAGAGCGAGGTCTCGCCCAGCAGCGGCAATAGCTGTTTGGGTTGACTGTGTCGGCTCAGCGGCCACAGGCGCGTGCCGCTGCCGCCGGCGAGGATCGTGACGTGAACATCGTCGAGTCGTGTGGGCTGCATTGCCCTCTCCTATCTGGCTAACATGAACGAAGCCTGGTCGGCGCGCAACACGGCGCCCTTGAGTTCGAGCATCACCAGGGTGCCCGTCACCACCGCCGTGGGCAACTGGCTCTGCCGCACGATCTCGTCGATGGGCACCGGCTCGGCCGAGAGGCAATCGAGCACCCGGCGCTCTTCGACCGACTCGGGGATAAAGGCGCGCACCTCTTGCTGTTCGCTGGCCTGGGTGAGGTGCAGCTCTTCGAGCACGTCTTGTGCGCTCGTCACCAGCTTGGCCTCGCCCTTTTGAATGGCGCGGTTGGTGCCCACGCTCAGCCGCGAGAACACGTTGCCGGGCACGGCGAACGTCTCGCGCCCCTGTTCGAGCGCATAGCGCAGGGTGATCAGCGCCCCCGAGCGCTCGCCCGCCTCGACCACGATGACGCCTAGCGACAGGCCGCTGATCACGCGGTTGCGCGGCGGAAAGTTGGTCGGGTCGACGGGCGTGCCCCAGGGATAGGTCGAAAGGAGCGCCCCCGAGCCGACGATCTCCTTGGCCAGCGCGCGGTGCCGCTCGGGATACACCCGATCTAGCCCACAACCCTGCACGGCCAGCGTGCGGCCGCCCGCATCGAGCGCCGCCTGGTGCGCTAGGGCGTCGATGCCCAGCGCCAGGCCGCTCACCACCGTGACGCCGTTCTCGGCCAGGCCACTGGCCAGGCGCTGAGCGACCTCACTGCCATAGGGCGTGACCTTGCGCGTGCCCACGATGGCCACGGCGAACTCGTCAGCGGGGCCGATGTCGCCGCGCATATAGAGCAGCGGAGGCGGAAGCTCGATCTCTTTGAGCAGGCGGGGATCGGCGGGGTCGTCGAGGGTGAGCAGCGTCACGCCTTCACGGTCGAGGCGAGCCAGCTCGGCGTCTAGGTCGAGCCGTTGCCGGTGATAGAGGAGCTGCTCTATGGCATCGCGAGGCAGGCCCACGGCG
>JBDKSN010000036.1:0-14222 GCA_039680625.1 Anaerolineales bacterium
AGCGGATGACTTCTTCGGTGAGCCGCAGACGGCGCTGAAGCTCGGCCAACCCCGGGTTGTCTAGGTTAGCGTAGGTGAGGACATACGTGCCGTCAGTCTTGCGACGAATGGGGAAAGCGAGGCGCCTTCGCCCGAGAACTTCGGTGCTGATGACCTCGCCGCCGGTGCCCGTGATGATCTCGGCGATCCTGGCATTGAGGGCGTTCATCCCCTCCTCATCCACCTCGGGCTGGACGATGCACATCAATTCGTACGTACGCAAAATGAGCCTCCTCCTCTGGAATTTGCTCTCCTGGACTCATGCCAAGGCCGGCTTGCCTCGCTACCGGAGAGCAGAAGGTGACGCCGCAGCGGGTTTGCCGCGGAGCAGACTCTAGTATACGCCGATGCCTGTGTGGCCGCAAAAGAGGGTGTGCTTGGCGTAGATGTCCCTGTCTCTTGGGCCTACTCGAGGGTCAGGCCGTTGCGCTTCATCCAGTTGGCCACGGCGCGCATGCCCTGGTCGAAGGTCACCCGTGGCACAAAGCCCAGCTCGCGCTCGGCCTTGGTGATGGGGAACAGCTGATCTGTGCCCATCAGCTCGACCATCAGGCGGGTCAACGGTGGACGATCGGTGCGACCGCGCAGGCTGTACCAGTTCTCCCAGAGCGTCGCTAGGGTATAGGCCCGGCGATAGGGATAGCTCTTGCGTGGCGGCGGCAGTTCAGCGATGCTCGCCAGACGTCCGATATAGTCTGCCCAGGTGACGCTGCTGCCGTCGGCGACGTTGTAGGCCTGCCCAACGGCCTCCTCCTTGTCGGCGGCGAGCAGCATCAGGTCAACCAGGTTGCCCACATAGGTAAGGCCTGCGACGTGGCGCCCCTCGTCGATCCAGGGGAGTTGCCTGTGCCGCAACTGCTCGACCAGGCCCACCACCAACTGGCGACTGCCCGGGCCATAGACTGTGGCCGGCCGCAAGATGATGGTGGGCAGCCCCACTCTGCGCCGATGGTTCCACACCAGGCTCTCGCCCTCGATCTTGCTGTCGGTGTAGGCGATACCGCGGGGCGAGGGGCGCTCATTCTCGGTGGTGGGTCGGCCGGGGAAGCCATAGATGTCGGTGGTGCTGAGATAGATGACGCGAGACACCTCGGCGCGAGTGGCCGCCGCCAGGATGTTGCGCACACCACTCACATTGGCCTGCTCAAAGGCCTCGGGTGGGCCATAGTCCTGCACCAGGCCGGCACAATGGTAGATGCGGTCTACACCCTGGGCGGCCGACATCAACGTGGCGTTGTCGTTCAGGCCGCCGATGCGGAGCTCGACACCGAGCTCGCGCAGCCTGGCCGTGTCGCTTGTGGGCCGCACCAACGCGCGCACACGTTCGCCGCGCGCCAGCAGTGCCTCTACCAGGTGGCTGCCGATCAGGCCCGTCGCGCCAGTGACCAGGTTGAGCATGATACACCTCCGGGGCTACTCTGCCTCGTACCACTCCGGTCGCAGGAAGGGCGCCAGTGCCAATCCCACGCCCACGCGAAACGTCAGATCGCGCGGAACAATCCCTCGGGTCAGGATGCCGGCCGCGCCCAAACCATGTTTCGTGTCTTGTTCGCCGGTCAAGCGATCCATGATCGGCCCTAGCTCGCCGCCGGCGCGCAGCTCGCGGGCAATGATCTCGGGCAGGGGCAGGCTGCCGCCGGTGGCCAGGCTGTGTCGCCCATCGCGGGCCAGCACCGCGACCCAATTCGTCAGATAGAGGGTGCCATCTTCCTCTTGCACGGCGCCCTCCAGGCCGATACCCAGCGCGGCGCCTGGGGTGCATTGCAGTGCCTGGCGGGCGCGCTCGCTGGCACCACGGCGCCCCTCCTCGGCGGTCATCGGCATGGCGCTCACCCCAGAGGGCACAGCGACGGGCACCAACTCGGCGTCGAACCACACCGCCTCTACAGCGCTCTGCACAGCACGCACTTTGGCGCGATTGGTCGATCCGATAGCGATGATCACACAGCTAACCTCGCAAGAGCCATTGTTCGATCACCTGCGCCAGGCCATCCTCTTGTACCGGAGGCGCCGTATGCGGCGCCATCCGCAGGACATCGGCCGGTGCATTGCCCATGATAAAGCCCAGGCCGGCCTTGTGGACAAAGCTCAGGTCGCTGGGCGAATCGCCGGCGGCGAGCACTTCGCCCCAGGTGAGGCCGAGGTGCTGCAAAACGAGATCGAGCCCCGTGTCTTTGTCTTCTCCGGGCAGCATCACATTGGCAAACCAACCTGGAAAGCCCGTCGACACCCCCCAGCTCAGTACGGCTGCCTGGTCGAGCGCGCGGGCGGCGCGTTCCAGTTCCTCGCGCTGTCGGTTCTGGCCCAAGACGAACTGGGCCTTGAGGATAGGGTCGTGGTGGTCTAGGGTATCAAAGTCGATCAGCAACTGTTCATCGCCCAGCTTTTGTTGCTGGTAGACGCCCTCTGCGCCCATCCGTTCGACATAACAGGCGCGCATGGTGTGCAGTTCCAGGAAAAAATCGTGACGTCGAGCGATGGCCACCAGGGCGTCTACCAGGGCCCAATCGAGGGCGCGAGCATAGAGCGGTTCGCCATTGCCGTCGGTCACCACGGCGCCGTTGAAGACGACGTGTGGCCCCGGCAAGCCCAACTCTTGCACATAGGGCAGCGTCGTGGCCCAGTTCCGCCCGGTCACTAGCGAGACGTGCACGCCCCGAGCTTGGGCGGCCGCGATGGCGGCTCGATTGCGCGGGCTAACTGCAAAATCAGCACCGATCAGCGTGCCATCTACGTCGAGAGCAAGAAGTCGGATCATGATGTCGCTGACCTCAGGCGTATCGTCAGGTAGGCAGCCCGAGGCCGACGGTCGTCAATGGCGCGGGCGTGGCGCTGGCCGAGCGGGCGCGCAGGCCTGCCCGATGCCTGACGCCCCTCGCGATGGCGCTGACAGACCGCTGTTCGACCACGGGAATCGGCCGACTCGAGAGCAGACAGAGTGAACGCGGCAGATGTCATCCAACCTCCGATGGTGCAGATAACTCTATTCTAGGGGTCGTGGTCTCTGAGGGCAAGCATTGATGGACTGGCCTTGTCGGACTGGCCAGGCCGACTTAGAATAGCATCCAGAGAAGACTCATGCTGAGGGTGAGCTCTTGTCTGCGCATCACCGCGCCGCGGTGCTTGACGCGACAGGGGTCACCCGGCGCCCGTGAGGTACTCGCCATGGGAAAGGACGCAAATGGATAGCCCCATCTATGCGCGGTTGGCCGCAGGACAATTGATCATCGGCGATGGTGCCTTTGGCACCATGTTGCAGGCGGCGGGTCTGCCGGCGGGCACCATGCCCGAGGCCTGGAACGTGGCTCAACCCGACGCTGTGCGCGCCGTGCATCAGGCCTATGTCGCGGCTGGCGCCGACTATGTGACCACGAACAGCTTTGGTGCCAATGCGCCGCGATTGCAGGACGGTGGCCTGGGTGGCCGTGTCGCCGAGCTAAACCGACTGGCGGTAGAGCTGGCCCAAGAGGCCGTTGCCGGTCGCGCCTGGGTGGCGGGTTCGGTGGGGCCTACCGGGCTGCTCATGGAGCCCTATGGCCCATTGAGTGTGGCGCAGGCTGAGGAGATCTTTGCTGAACAGGTCGCCGCCCTCGCTGAGGCGGGGGTGGACCTGTTTGTGATCGAGACGCATCACGATGCGGACGAAGCTTGTGCCGCCGTGCGCATGGCGCGCCGGTACTCGGACCTGCCCATCTTTTGTAGCTTTGCGTTCAACAAACGTGGTCGCACGATGATGGGCTTGCGCCCCGCCGAGGCCGCGCAGCGCGTGCAAGAGGCAGGCGGCACCGTGGTCGGCGCCAACTGCGGCGACGGCCCTGAGGCGGTGGCCGCTGCTCTGATGGCGTTCAAGACAGCGACTGACCTGCCCTTGTTGGCCAAGTCGAACGCAGGCATTCCGCAGGTGTCGGGCGAGGCCACCATCTGGGATGTTACTGCTGCCGATATGGCCGCACAAGCCCGGCGCTTTGTCGAGCTGGGCGCGCAGATCGTCGGCGGATGCTGCGGTACCACGCCGACACACATCGCAGCGATCGTGGCGGCTCTGCGCTAGATATCGTCGACAGGTTATCGGTCGGGGTCGTGTGACTACGTATAGGGCAACAGTCTGGGGAGGTGCACGATGAGTATTCTGGCCATCGATGGCGGCGTGCCCGTGCGGCCACAACCGCTACAGGGTGGCTTTCACGGCTCGGCAGAGATCGACGAACACGAGATCAACGAAGTGACCGAGGTCCTGCGCAGCAAGCTACTCTTCCGCCACTTGGCCGAAGAGAAGGGCACCTCGCGTGTCGCCTGGCTCGAGGAGTGGTACCGCGAGCGTTTGCAGCGGCGCTATGCGCTGGCGGTGAACGGCGGCACTTCGGCGCTGATCGCGGCGCTCTTTGGCATCGATGCCGGCCCTGGCGATGAGGTCATTCTGCCCGCCTACACCTTTGTGGCCACGGCGGCGGCAATCATCGCCACCGGCGCTGTGCCCGTCATTGCCGAGGTGGATTCCTCGCTGAACATGGATCCTCGAGATTTGGAGGCCAAGATCACACCCTACACCCGCGCCGTAGTGCCCGTGCACATGCGTGGCGTGCCCGCACGCATGGACGAGATCATGGCCGTGGCGCGAGCCCATCACCTGGCCGGGGTAGAGGATGTGGCCCAGTCCAACGGCGCCAGTTATCACGGTCGCCCGCTGGGCACCATCGGCGATGTAGGCTGCTTTAGCTTTCAACAGTACAAGATCATCACCTCGGGTGAAGGGGGCCTGGTGGTCACCGACGATCAGCGCATTTATGATCGGGCGCGTATGCAGGCTGACTCTGCGGCACGCTTCTGGGAGGACTCGCAAGCGGCCGAGGGCGCGTATGACTTTGTCCTTTCGGGCGAGAACTATCGCCTGTCCGAGCTCTCTGCCGCCGTGGTCTGGGCGCAGCGACAGCGTCTTGACCCGATCATCGCTCGCTGCCGCGCGGTGAAACGGCGCGCCCTGGCCGCCATCGATGGCGCACCTGGACTAACCCCGCAGGATGTGCCCGACCCAGATGGCGACTGCGGCATCACGCTGACGCTGTTCTGCCCCGATGCGGCTGCTGCGCGGCGCTTTGCCCGCGCCTTGCGTGCGGAGAATATCATCTGTGGCACGGTGTACGATCAGGGTATCCCTGATCGACACATCTATAGCCACTGGCCGTTCATGCTCAGCGGCCTGGCTGAAGATCGCCGCGCGCCGTGGAAACACCCCTTGTATCGGGGCCAGGTGCGGGGCTACACCCGTGACCAATGTCCGCAGTCGCTGGCGCTATTGGGACGGGCAGTCATGTTTAGCATCGACCAGTTCTTTAGCGATCAGGATGCTGACTCGATGGCCGAAGGAGTGTGGAAGGTCAGCAAGGCGTTGTTCGGCTAGAGGTGCTGCTTACCGGAGCGACTCGGCTAGTAGAGCCAGATAGTCGCCGTTCCTGCGACACGCATCGTGCGGTCGCCATACTGCACCACGCGGACATCGAGGTGCAGGCTGGCGTGTTCGTTGAGCGTGCCCTCCCAATAGATCGAATCGCCCATGCGGCGATAGGGATATTCATCGATGCCACCGAGCAGCGCACCTTGTTCGCTCGGGCCGAGGTACGAGAAAGTAGTCCCGGGCAATACGTCGCCCCGGCGCACACGATAGGCTACCGGGCCGGCGTAGTGTAAGGAAGCGGCCGAGTTTGGGGCCCCCCGCACGGGCTGGGTGTTGTGTAGCACGAGATCGGCAGAGCCCACCAGTCGGATGCTCTCGGCGCTGATGTGAGCCACACGCAGTTTGAGCGTGACCTGCGCGCCGGGTACCTGCTCGCCAGACCACTGCACCGTATCACCGACGCGTTTGAGCGCCGGCTGTCCGGCGATCAATAGATGGGCGCCATCTGCGCCGTGCGCGGTGTAGAGGATGTCTGTGCCGGGGAGCGCTTGGCCTACGGGTACCGTGAGGGTGGTAGGCAGCTCATATTCCAAGGTGCCTGGCACGCCGCCAGCGCCCCCCACACACCCTGTCAACACGATGACGACACTGATGGTCACGAGGATGGTCTGCCAGCGCATCTAGCTCCTCCTAGTGTTCGCTCAGGATTGTAGTGATCGTGAACGCAGCACGTCAAACCGTAGTGGCTGAGATTTACTTGCCGAGAGCCGCGGATGATCGTAACCTACCTTGTGTAAGGGGTTCTACCTGTTGACATTCGGCCGTGGGGGAGGGTCAATGGCCACAAGAAGCGCCGTGCGTGCGGAACGACGTGCTCGGCGGGCGACACATCGTGAGCGTGTTGCCTGGTATCTGTATGACTTTGGCAACTCGGCCTATGCCTCGGTAGTCTTGCTGGCGGTCTTTGCCGCCTATTTCAAGGGCACCGTAGTAGGCGGGGCAAGGGGCACTTATCTGTGGGGAGTGGCCATTGGCGTGGCGATGCTGGTGGTCACGCTCATCTCGCCCGTTCTCGGTGCCATTGCCGACTACTCCGGGGCCAAGAAACGTCTGCTCTTGTTCTTTACAGGCATTTCGATCGTCTGCACTGCGTTGCTCTTTTTCGTAGAAGCGGGCGACGTCTGGCAGGCCATGGTCCTCTTCATCCTGGCTGAGATCGGCTACCGCAGCGGCCAAGTCTACTACGATAGCCTGTTGCCCGAGATCGCCGGTCCCGATGAAGTGGCCGAGGTATCGGGCAAAGGCTGGGCCATCGGCTCAGTGGGTGGCGTAGTCATCCTGATCATCATTCTGCCGCTGATTATGCTCTTTCCCGGCTCCCTGATGGTGCGCCTATCCTTTCCCATCACGGCGTTGTATTATGCGGTGTTTACGCTGCCACTCGTGTTCAACCTCAAAGAGCGTGCGGCAAGTCGCTCTTTGCCTGCCGGCGAGAACTATGTCTCGCTGGCCTACCGGCGCTTGGCGACGACGTTTCGCCGCGTTCATTCGTTCCGAGAGTTCTTCAAGTATCTCCTGGCCTTCTTGGTCTATAACGATGGCGTGATCATGGCGCTTGACTTTGCCGCGATCATCGGTGCCGTGCTGTTCGGCATGACGCAGCAAGAACTGATCATTTTCATGATCATCGTGAACCTCACCAATGCCCTCGGCGCCTACGGCTTTGGCGCCCTAGCCGCGCGCTATTCGGCCAAGCGGTCGCTGCTAGCCTCGATCGCGATGATGATCGCCGTGGTCACCTGGATGTTTCTTGCTCAGCAGGTCGGCGAGTTCTATGTCATCGGTGCGTTGGCAGGCATCGCCATGGCCGGTATCCAGTCGTTGAGTCGCACGATGCTCAGTGAGTTCGCTCCTGAAGGGCGCAGCGCCGAGTTCTTCGTGTTCTTTGCGGTAGCAGGGCGTACCTCATCCTTTATCGGGCCGTATGTCTATGGGCTGATCGCTTCATCCAGTGCCCTGCGCCTCGAGCGTCTAGGCATGGCTGTGACCCAAGCCGAACAGCAAGGTCAACGCTGGGGCATCCTGTCTATCGGCGTGTTCTTGGTGGTTGGGCTGATCATCCTCTGCACCGTAGACGAGCGTTTGGCCGTAGCAGCAGCGCAATCCTATGCCGAAGAGGTCAGCCTGGTTCGCGGTTAGCCTGCAGGGCAGGCAGGAGGCTTGGCATGGTCGAGGCGGTGTATCCGCAGTATCACTATCCTCGGCGACGTCCGATCCGTGCCGTGCTGAGCAGGGTGTCGCGTTGGGCGTTCGAGTGCCTCTCTGACCTAGAGATCGTCGGCAAAGAGAACTTGCCCAAGCGTGGGCCGCTCATTGTCGTGGCGAATCACTTTCACGCCATCGACCCTGCGTTGATGGTCGGGATCGTGCCCTGGCCGCTCGAGTTCTTGAGCGCGCAACATATCGTCGCCGGGCCGCAGTGGTTGCACTTTTTCCCCGACTTGTGGGGGGTGATCCACGTGGCGCGCGGTTCGGTGGCGTCACGGTCGTCTCTGCATGCCGCAGAGATGGTCTTGCGCGGCAATGGCGTGTTGGGCATCTATCCCGAGGCAGGCGCTTGGTCGCGCCTCCTGCGGCCACCGCGGCCGGGCGCGGCCTATCTTGCGGCCCGCTCGGGCGCGCCGTTGCTGCCGATGGGCGTCGATGGCATGCCCAACCTGTTTCCGGCGCTGGGCAAGGGCAGGCGAGCCAAAGTGCTGGTCCGTATCGGTCAGCCGTTTGGCCCGTACCAAGTCACCGGCAAAGGGCACGAGCGCCGTTTGCAGCTCGAACAGATCGGCCACGACATCATGCGCCACATCGCCGAGCTGTTGCCCGAGGAGAACCGCGGTTACTATGGCGCTGATCCAGTCTTGCGAGAGCGCGCGTTGGCCGAGAGCGCCTATCCTGATCGCGCCCTCGATGGATGATGTCCTTGATGGAACAGACGGGAGCCTGACGGCGGCTCCCGTTTTTTCTCTGTATGCTATTGGCGTGGTAAGATCGGCTGATGCGCATCTATCTAGAGACTCTTGGCTGTCGCCTGAATCAGGCGGAAGTAGAGCAGTTGGGCCGCGAGGCCGCTCGTCGCGGGCACACCGTGGTGGGTACGCCAGCCGAGGCTGACTGGGCCATCATCAACACGTGCACGGTGACGCACATCGCCGCACGCAAGTCGCGCCAGGCGATCCGCCGCTTGGGGCAGGCCAACGCAGCGTTGCGCATCGCCATTATCGGCTGCTATGGCGATCGCGACCCTGCGGCACAGACATTACCTGGTGTGGCGTTGGTCGTGCCCAATCTGCACAAAGACGAGGTCCTCGACCGGATCGGGGCGGCTCCACTGGCTAGCGAGGCGCCCCTGGCAACGCGAGTGATGGACCGGCTCCCCTGCGAGCGAACGCGGGCCTTTGTCAAAGTGCAGGATGGCTGTGAGAACCAGTGCGCCTACTGTCTGGTGACCATCGCCCGCGGGCCGGCGCGCAGTGTGCGGCCCGAGGTTGTGCTGGCGATGGCCAAAGAGCGTCGCGCTGAGGGCGCCAATGAGCTGGTGCTCAGTGGCGTCAATATCGGCTCTTTTGGGCGCGACGTTGGCCCTGTGGCCGTGGTGCCTCGGGACGAGGGCTGGTCTCTCGCGCGCCTGGCACGGGCGATCCTCGAGACGAGCGATGTGCCGCGACTGCGCTTCTCTTCGATCGAACCCTGGGATGTGACCCCAGACTTGCTCGCCCTCTGGCAAGATCCCCGCGTATGTCGGCAACTCCACCTGCCGCTACAGAGTGGCTGCGAGGCGACGCTGGCGCGCATGGGCCGTCGCATGACGGCGGCGTGCTATGCGGCGCTGGTAGCGCAGGCCAGGTCGCTAGTGCCGGGGCTGGCAGTGACAACGGACATCATGGTGGGTTTCCCCGGAGAGACCGACATCGAGTTCGAGGAGAGCTTGCACTTTGTCGAGCAGATGGCCTTCAGTCGGCTGCACGTCTTTCGTTACTCGCCACGACCCGGCACTGCCGCGGCCGAGATGCCAGGCCAGGTGGCGGCCGACGTTGTCGCGGCGCGCAGCCAGCAGATGGCGGTCTTGGGGCGCCGCCTGGCGCGCCAGTTCCACGGGGGGCTGGTGGGCCAGCAGGCTGAGGTCTTGTTCGAGTCGGCCACTGTTGTCGATGGTGGCACAGTGTGGGAAGGACTGACCGACACGTATGTGCGGGTGCGTACTCGTTCGGCAGACGATCTGGCCAATCGGTTGGCCCGTGTGCGCATCACTGCCGCCGACGCCGAGGGTGTCTCGGGCGAGCTGCTCTAGTCGTCGAGCGGGGGGAATAGATAGGGCGCTACAAAGCCCTCGGTGGAGCGCATCTGCCCATAGTCGTCAGCGCGGTACTCGTAGACGCGGTCGCCCACCAGGTAGGTGAGCTGATAGCCGGGCGTAACCACCTGGGCGCAGAAGAGACCTTTCTCATGCAGCCCCAGGCAGGCATCGGGCCAGCGCACCGCCCGAAAAGCGAGGGGTTGCACAACTTCAATGTCCACGCCCAGCTGAGCTGCCAAGGCGGCTCGCCCCTGAGCTACTAGATCGGCGTGGCGCTCCGCCGTAGAGAGGCGGCTCTCTACGCCCAAGGCCCAAGCAGCGATCTCGGCTTGGCGTTGCGGTGTGGCCGTCTCGCGGCCCGTGCCGTTGAAGGTGAGCGAGATGGCGCGCTCGGCGACCGTGCCGGTTTCCTCGCGCACTGCATAGGTGAAGGGCTTGTAGCGCATAGCGTAGAACAGCAAGCTATCCAGCTCGGCCCTAGTCAACTCGGCCAGGCGTAGGCCCTCGTCGCATGGCCCATAGGCCGCCCGATGTGCCGCATCGATCTCGAGCCGAGCACAATCCCCCGCGACGACGCCTTCGCTCTGCCAGATGAGCAATGCGTCTGTGCCCGCGGGAGGCTCGGGCGTAGGCGTAGGAGCTGCGCCCCAGGCGGGGTCGGCCAGGGTCGGGGTGGGCGCGCTCGCAAAAAGCCCGGTGGGCGGCAGGGCAAGGCCCAGTTGGTGCATGGCCCAGACGGCACCCACCGCCAGCAAGGCGAGCGTAATGACAAAGCCCCCGACGAACCACCATACCTTGGACATATCTTCTCCTGCCGGACATGACGCGCGCTACCGTAAGTGGGTTCCCGCCACCCAAAGGGTGCTGTTGCCGCATGGGCGAGCGCTGCGCAACCCCGCGCTCGTAACGGCGTATTAGCGTTAGTTGTGAGTCACTCGGCTCTGCGAGCCGACTGGGAGGTCATCATGTCCGAACCATTCGAAACCCGCAAACTGGATGAAGAGACGGCCCAGGCCGCCGGCCAACCCTGCCAAGACACGACTTGGGAAGAGTTCAAGGTGGCCGGCTCCGAGATCGTCGACAAGGTCAAAGAGCTGTTGCATGAGGGCAACATCCGGCGCATCGTCATCAAACAAGAGGGGCGTACCGTTTTGGAACTGCCGCTCACAATCGCCGCGGTGGGCGTGATCGTGGCCCCCGTCTTGGCCGCTGTAGGGGCCTTTGCGGCGCTGGCGACCGATTGCAGCATTGCGGTTGAGCGTATCGTCGAATAGCTTGCAGCGAGTGTGTCGGTCAGCCGAGGATGAGGCTCTCGCCTCGCCCTCGGCTGTTCTGTGCAGGGCTAGCCGCGCAGAGTCGGGATAGTCTGTGGCCCTTCGGGCATGACGCACAGCCGCGCGTTGGGCCCCGCCTGGGCCAGCAGTTCTTGAACGCACGCGCTGATGTCGTGACACGGCGTAAAGTACATGCGCTCGAGTTCGTCGTCAGTGATACCCGCGCAGTGCACGTATACGCGAGCGTGCAATTGGAACATGGCCTGGAGCTGGGCCTGCCATTGATCGTGCCGACGATAGCCAGGCTGCCCCACGAGCCTCATGATGCCCTCCGGCGAGCCGCCCTCGAGCACGATGGCGCGGTATTCGCCCCACTCGGGCACCCCATCGCGACACTCGCTGGCGATGACGATGGCGCCGCCCTTCTTGGTGATCTGTTGTGCCGCCGAGATGCCCTTGCCCGACTGGTACAGGTTCAAGTCTAGAGGATAGCCCGAGTTGGTCGTCACGACGACATCATAGGGTTCGTCGACCTCGACGATCGCCGACTGGCGCACATGGGCCACGCCTTGCTCGTGAGCAGCATCGAGATCGCCCGCGAACACGCCGGTGATCTCTTTCTCGCGGTTGATCGCTACGTTGAGTAGAAAATCTACCGTCGCCGCCGTGGCCACCTGGTGGATCTCGTTCCAGATGGGGTTGTCGTGCGTGTGGCCCCAGGTTGCCTTGGGTTCAGCCAGCATCTCGAAGGCATGGTTGCGCATGATCGTCTCGATGCCGGCGATGCCCGGCATGACGCCCTTGGGGCCGCCGCTGAAACCGGCAAAGATGTGCGGCTCGATAAAGCCAGTGACGATCCGGAAGGCGGCCTCGACGTAGGTCTTGTTCACCCAGATGGGCACGCCGCGCGCGGTGTCGCCCAGGCGCACGAGACCTGCGGGGTCAAAGGAGTTGTGCTGTTCGATGCGATAGCGTGAGACGATCTCTTCGCCCAGCATCCAGACGAGCTCTTCGCGCGTGCTAGGACGATGCGTGCCCACGGCGTTGATCAAGACGATGTGGTCATCGGGGATGTGGGCGAGCTCGGCGAGCAACACCGGCAGCACGCGCCGGTTGGGCATGGGGCGAGTCAGGTCGCTAAAGACGACGGCGATGGTGCCTTCGGTGGGCACGCGATCGCGAAGAGGCGCCGAGCCGAGCGGATTGCGCAGCGCCTGGCGGATAGCGCCTGGCTCATCAGAAAGGCCCGCCACATGGTGCGGATAGATCACATCGGCAGAATCGGGCAGGTCGACCACAAGGCCGTCGCTGCCATAGGCTAGTTTGATGCGCATGGTCATGCTCCCCAGGATTTGTTGCAGTGTAGGATCGGCAGGCATCTCGTGCAAACACCTAGGCTGGCCGTATGGGCTGCTTGCGGCAGGCCCGGGTTGCACCTATGCTAAGAGCACCGATCCGATGGCAAAGGAGCAGACGATGGCGGCATTCAACGGTCTGGGCATGAATATGGGCAATCTGAGTCGGCTCTCGAACGCACAGACGCGTTCGATCAGCCCCGAGAACACCACGGGCGCTAAGGGCGCTGGCGGAATGGCCACCGAGGGCCTGGGCGCCGAGAGCGCACGCGATCTTGGACGAGGCTGGAAGATCAGCCCCGCCGTGCGTATCGGGCCGGGCGAGACGTTTACGCTAGCCGATATCGCCGGCCCAGGTGCCATCCAGCAGATCTGGATGACGCCCACCGGCCATTGGCGGTTCAGCATCTTGCGTATCTATTGGGACGGACAAGAGCAGCCGTCGGTCGAGTGCCCGATCGGCGACTTGTTCGCGTGCGGCTGGGGGCAATACGCGCCGCTCAGCTCGTTGGCGGTGTGTGTCAACCCAGGCAGCGCGCTCAACTGCTATTGGGAGATGCCCTTCCGCGAGCATTGTCGGATGACGTTTACCAACATCGATACCGAGCCGATGGTGCTCTTTTACCAGATCAACTATACCCTCACCGACGTGCCCGAAGATGCGGCCTATTTCCACGCCCAGTTCCGTCGGGTGAACCCGCTGCCCTACAAGCAAGTGTACACCATCCTCGATGGCGTTCGAGGCCAGGGGCAGTATGTCGGCACCTATCTGGCCTGGGGCGTGAACAACTGCGGCTGGTGGGGTGAGGGCGAGATCAAGTTCTATCTCGATGGCGACGGCGAGTGGCCGACGATCTGCGGCACGGGCACGGAGGACTATTTCTGTGGCTCGTATGACTTTGAGAATCAGGCGACGCATCAGTACGAAGAGTTCACCACGCCCTATTCGGGCCTGAGCCAGGTGATCCGCCCGGACGGCCTATACAAGTCACAGACGCGCTTTGGGATGTACCGCTGGCACATCGTCGACCCGATCCGTTTTCAGCACGATCTGCGGGTAACCATCCAAGCGCTGGGCTGGCGCTCGGGGCGACGCTATCTGCCGTTGCAAGACGATATCGCCTCGGTGGCCTATTGGTACCAGACGTTGCCGACAGCGCCTTTCCCGGCGCTGCCCGACAAGGATACACTCGAGGTCATCTGACCGGCACTAGAGATCGAACAATGAGGAGCCACAATGAGGACGCTAGCGATTCAGAACATCACGCGCGAGACTTTTGCCCCCTATGGCACGGTGATCGACTATAACGAGGATCTCGAGGCCGAGGGCGTGCGCTTTCGCGTGCTGCTCGACTGCCCCGAGCCTACCGGTTGGCGGATGGCCACGCTCAAGGTGCGCGCCCATGAGGCCACCCATATGGAGCATCACGATACTACCCAAGAGCTATTCGCGCCGGTCAAAGGGGTGTGCGTCATGCTGGTGCATCAGCCCGGCCAGTTGAACGAAGAGGCCATCGCTGCCTTCTTGCTCGACCGCCCTGTGAGCGTTGGCCCTGGCGTCTGGCACGAGGTGTTCACTCTATCGGAATGGTCGACGATCCTGATCGCCGAGAACTATCAGTTCACTGGCGGGCGCGAGCCGCTGTCGCACCCGTTCACCGCCACGCTGGCTTGGTAGGTTGAGCTGAGGCGCCGTTCGCTCGTGAGCGGCGCCTCTTTGGCTTCATGGTGGCTATCGGTATGGCGGTTGAACAACTCGATCTGGTGGATGTTCAGCGCCGCGGTACTCTCGAGGCAGCACTATCTTTGCGAGA
>JBDKSN010000037.1:0-3424 GCA_039680625.1 Anaerolineales bacterium
GGCCTGGGGCGCATCATCTGGGGCTCCATATCGGATCGTATCGGCCGCAAGGCGGCATTGATCGCGATGTGCGCGTTGCAGGGTGTGGTGATGCTGGTGTTCTTCTGGATGGGGGGCAACGTGGCGCTGCTCTATCTCGGCGCGACGTTGATCGGCTTTAACTTTGGCGGCAACTTTGCCCTATTCCCGACGGTTACCGCCGACCTCTTTGGCGAGCGAAACGTAGGTTTGAACTATGGATGGGTGTTCACCGCCTATGGTGTAGGCGGCATTCTGGGGCCGATCATGGCAGCGCAGATCGTCGACCGCGGATTGAGTTGGCAGCTCGCCTTTATCATCGCCGGTGCCGCCTGTCTGCTCGCTGCCGTCCTTGGTCTGGCCATTCACCGCCCACGAATAGCCCCCAAAGAGAGCGCGTTGGCGGTTTGAATGTGCGGTAGGCGGCGATCTCGTGTAAACTAGAAGCAGATGGACGGTGCCGTGCATATCCTCGCTGGGGGGTCGCCGATCGCCGCGCGCCCGAGGGCGCGACGATGAGACGAAAGGGGCGCCATAACGATGCCAGTTGTCAGACAGTGGATTAGGGATTACGCCAAGAAGCGTATGTCGGCCGAAGACGCCCTCTTGCAGATTCGCAGCGGCAGTCGGGTCTTTCTCAGCCCCGGCTGCGGAGAGCCCCAGCATCTGCTGGAAGAGCTCGTGCGCCTCGGCACCGAAGGGCATCGCCTCAACGACGTCGAGATCGTGCACATGCTCACGGTAGGCTCTGCGCCCCACGCCCGCAAAGCGTACGACCAGAGCTTTAGGCACAATTCGCTGTTCGTCGGGCCGGGCGTGCGGTCGGCGGTGTCTGAAGGGCTGGCCGACTATACTCCCATCTTTCTCTCCGAGATCCCCGAGCTGTTTCGTAGCGGCCGCATGCCTTTGGATGTCGCCTTGATCCAGGTGACGCCACCGGATCGCTTCGGGTTCTGCTCGCTGGGCGTCTCGGTAGAGGCGGTGCGTGCGGCCGTCGACTCTGCCACCTTGGTGATCGCGCAGGTCAACCCGCTCATGCCTCGCACATTGGGAGACAGCTTTGTGCACGTCGAGGATCTCGACATCATCGTCGAGTGTGAAGAGCCGCTGCTCGAGGTCACCTCGCCCGAGCCAGACGAGATCAGTAAGACGATCGCGCGGCAGATCACGCGGCTGGTCGAAGATGGGTCGACCATCCAGGTAGGTATTGGCAACATCCCCAACGCCGTGCTCTATGGCCTGGCAGACAAGCACAACCTGGGCGTGCACACCGAGATGTTCACCGATGGGCTCATCGATCTGATCGAGTCGGGCGTGGTGAACAACTCGCAAAAGACCTTTCACCCTGGCAAGGTACTGGCGACCTTTTGCATCGGCACCCGTCGCCTGTATGACTATGTCGACAACAATCCGATGTTCGAGTTTCACCCGGTGGATTACAACTCGTCGCCTATCAACATCGCCCGCAATGCCAAGATGGTGGCGATCAACACGGCGCTACAGGTTGACATCACCGGGCAGGTCTGCGCTGATTCGCTAGGCTACAAGATCTATAGCGGCATTGGCGGGCAGGCCGACTTTGTGCGGGGTGCGGCGCTAGCGCCCCAGGGCAAGCCGATCATCGCCCTGCCCTCGACGGCGCAGAATGGGCAGGTGTCGCGCATCGTGCCCTCGCTCAGCCCGGGTGCGGGCGTGGTCACCACGCGCGGCGATGTGCACTATGTGGTGACCGAGTTTGGCGTGGCCTATCTGCACGGCAAGACGCTGCGCGAGCGCGCAACGGCGCTCATCCAGATCGCCCATCCAAAGTTCCGCGAAGAGCTGATGGAACAGGCCAAGGCGCAAAACTATATCTTTGACAGCCAGGTGATCCCCGAGGGGGCGCCCTATCCGGTAGAGATCGAGCACACTGCCGAGTTCGGCGGCAAGACGCTGTTCTTCCGGCCGGTCAAGGCAAGTGACGAGCGCCTGTTTCAAGAGTACCTCTATCGCTTGTCTGAGCGCTCGGTCTATCTGCGCTTTTTCCAGCGGCGCACGGCGTGTCCGCGCGACCTGGCTCAGGAATTGGTCGCTGTCGACTATACCGATAATCTCGGTATCGTAGCCACCGAGGGCACGTCAGACACCGGGCCCATCGTGGCCGCCGCCCACTGGATGCTCGACCCCAACTCGAACATGGCCGAGGTCGCATTCTCTGTGGCCGATGAATACCAGCGGCAGGGCATCTGCACGCATCTGTTCCGGTTCATGGTGCGGCTGGCGCGTGAGCGGGGTATCCGCGGCTTTCGGGCGACGGTGATGGCCGCCAATGTCGGCATGCGGCGTATCTTTGAGAAGAGTGGCTATGTACTGCACACGGCGTACGACAGCGGTGTGATCTCGCTGCAATTCCGTTTTGATGAGCCGGCGCCCACGGGGCAGCGGCCAGAGGTAGAGGAATAGGGGGCGCGGCGTGCATCGTGGGTGCCCGACAGGGCATCGGCCAGGCAGGGTGGCGCCAGGGCGCTGGCGCCGAGGAGTGACGACGATATGACCAGCTATCCGCGAACCATCGTTGTTCTGGGGACGGCGCGGGATGTCGGCAAGACGATCACGAGCCTGGGGATCATCGGCAAGCTACAATCGCCCGAGCAGGGCTACAAGCTCGAAGAGATCGGCTATATCAAGCCAGTGGGGCAACAGACCCTCACGGTGGATCTCGAGAATGGCGAGCACATTGAGGCCGACAAAGACGCGGTGGTCATCACCTCTCTGCTGGGCACCGAGAACCCGGGTTACGAGTATATCAGTCCGGTCATCTGGCGTGGCGGGCTGACGGCCAACTTTATCGATGAGGCCAGTAAGGGCGACCCGGTGGAGGGTCAGCACAAGCTACTGGACAAGATTCGCGAGGCCTATGAGAAGGTCGCTGCCGGCAAACGGGTGATGGTGGTCGAGGGCACCGGTCAGCCGGGCGTTGGCTCGGTAGCGGGCGTGTCGAACGCGGATGTCATCAACATGCTCCGCGATATGGGCGTGCCAGTGTTCGTGATCTTGGTCACCGAGGGCGGCATTGGCAGCACCATTGACGAGGTCTGGCCCTATCTGATGGCCACGAGCAACATGGGCACGCGCATCGATGGCCTGGTGATCAATGGCGTCATCCCCGACAAGATCGACAAGATTCGCCGCTATCTCGAGGCCTACTATGGGCATATCTTTATGCCGCTCTATGGGCAATACCTGCGATCTCTGCCCCTGCCGCCCATCATCGGCTATGTGCCCACGATCCCCGAACTCGCCCAGCCCACAATGCGGCTTATCGTGGAGGATCTAGCTGCCGAGAAAGGCAGTAATGTCCAGATCATCGGGCCGCCCGATTTCAATGCGCAGGCCAGCAGGATGGTCAATGATGTCAAAGTCATCA
>JBDKSN010000038.1:0-2107 GCA_039680625.1 Anaerolineales bacterium
CGGCGGGTTGACCATGTACTATATTCCGCCGGGCGAAGTGGTCGAGCCTGGCGACATGGTGCTCACCTCTGGCCTCGGCGGCAACTTTCCCAGCAAGCTGGTCATCGGGCAGGTGGCCAGCGTGACCTCTTCCGACGTCGACATGTTCCAGCAGGCCGAGGTCGTCTCGCCGCTGTCGCTGCGCAATCTCGAAGAAGTGATGATCCTGCTCAACTTTTCCGAATACGAGCTGGCTGAGCCAGATGTCGAGCGACGTACCCCCGCTGCGCCAACCTCGGCGAATGAGGTGGTGCCAGTGGCCGAGGCGGCTCAGCCGCCGCCCGTGGGCACGCCTACACCCTCAGCCTCACCCACCGCGCCGGACACGGCTCAGACGCCTAGCGCGCCGGCGGAGAGCGCGGGAGACTAGCTCATGGGCGTCTATCTGGCCATCCCCGCAGGGCTGCTCGCCGCGGCGCTCCAATCGACCCTCATGCCATACGTGGCCATCGGGGGCGTCGCGCCCAACTTGGTGCTGGTCGTGCTGGTGATCTGGGTGTTGTTGGCTCGCACCCAAGAGGGCCTGGTATTTGCGCTCTCGGCGGGCGTGGCGCTCGACACGCTTTCGGCGGCTCCTTTCGGCACGGCCATCGTCGGGCTGACGTTGGTCGCCCTGCTCGCCGGATTGGGGGCAGCCAACCTCTTTCGTGCGGCGTGGTATCTGCCCTATGTGGCCATCATCGTGAGCACGCTCGTCTACGGAGTGTATCAGGTGACCGTGCTGCAAGCAGTGGGGCGCTTGGCCCCGCTGGGTGACAGTGTGCTCTATGTGATCCTGCCCGAGCTGCTGGGGAACCTGGTGCTAATGGCCTTGGGCTATGAGCTGGCTCGCGGTTATGGACGTTGGCGACATCGCGGCGAGGTAGCCTAGCATGGGCATCCAGCGACGACGTTTTCTCGCCCTCTTGCTCGCTGGCCTATCGGGCTTGGCCACGCTGGTGGCCAGGCTCTGGAGGCTCCAGGTGATCTCGGCCGAGACCTATCGCGAGTCGGCCGACGCCAACCGTTTTCGCCTGCGGTCGGTTGACGCCCCACGGGGCATCATCTATGATCGCAGCGGGCGTATGCTCGTGCGCAACGTTCCGAGCTTTACGTTGAGCCTGGTGCCCTCAGCCCTGCCAGAGGACGAGGGCGAGCGCCGCGCGATGATGGAACGGCTCTCTGCGCTCATCGGCTTGGACGAGCAAGGCCCCGAGACGATCGAGCAACGCCTGGAGGAGCGCACCATCAGCCCATATTCGCCGGTGCGCGTCGCCGACAACATCTCGCGTCAGGCGGCCTTTATCATCGAGGAGGAGCACTTGACCTTGCCGGGGGCTGTGGTCGAGGCTCAGCCGCAGCGCCAGTATGTCGATGGCTCGCTGACGGCACATGTCTTGGGCTATATGGGGCATATCCCGGCCGGTAAGGTGGCCGAGTATGCGGCCGAGGGCTATGATGCCGATGACCTGGTCGGGTTGACTGGTCTCGAACAGACGCAAGAGAAAGTGCTGGCCGGAGTCAAGGGCCAGAAGCATATCGAGGTCGACGCGTTCGAACGCGAGGTGCGGGTGATCGCCTCGCAGCCGGCCACGCCCGGTAACAATGTCACCATCACCCTCGACCTCGACTTGCAGCGGGCCACCGAGGATGCCCTGCGTGAGGGCATGACTGCCGCCAAATCGGCGGTGGGCGTGGCTATCGCGCTGGACCCGCGCACGGGCGAGGTGCTTTCGCTCGTCTCGTTGCCGACCTTTGACAACAACCTGTTCTCGGGCGGCATCTCGTATGGCGATCTGCAGGTGCTGAACAGCGATCCGGCGCACCCGCTGGTGAATCATGCGGTGAGCGGGCAATACCCGCCCGGCTCGACCTTCAAGATCGTGCCGGCGACGGCGGCGCTACAAGAGGGTGTGGTGAACACCCGCACATCGTTCAACTGCGCGGGCACGCTTTGGCTGCCCAACAAGCTCTTTCCCAATGACCCGAGCCAGGCCACGCGCTTTCTCTGTTGGCGTACGTCCGGCCATGGGCATATCGCCGTACAAGAGGCCATCAGCCAGTCGTGCGACATCTTTTTCTACATCAC
>JBDKSN010000039.1:0-2839 GCA_039680625.1 Anaerolineales bacterium
GGCCCGCGATCGAGAGCGCGCGCGACCAGCTCAGGCATGCCAACCAGGCTATGACCAACGCACTACAAGAGAAACTCAAGCGCCGCGCTAGCGAACTGCGTGGCCTCGATCTACACGCGGCGCTCTATGGCCGGCTGGCCTCGCGTTGGTGGGGGCCAGTGGGTTGGCTAGTCGCCCTCTGGAGCCTGATCGTGCGCGCTGTGGCCTGGTTGTCGCACCTCGGGCAACACCACCGGCCGTTAGCTGGCGACAGTGTCACCGCCCTTCCGCTCGACGTGAGCGGCCTCGATGAGGTGCTCGCCGCCCTCTATGCAGAGTACTGGCCGCCTGCAGCCGATGCGCTCAGCGCTGCGGGCTTGAGCCGCCTGCGAGAGCCTCAGCGGTGGGAGGACGAGGTGCAACACGCGAGTGAACAGCTCCAGGCCCACAGCGCCGTTGCGGTGAGCGAGGCCCTCGAACAGAGCGCGCGTCGCCTGGCACATCCACTGTTGCAGGTGGCCCTCAACGGCCCTGTGCTGGGCTTGTTGGGCTGGGTTGGCTACCAGACCGTAGCGGCCTTTGTCTCGGGAGACTATCTCCCGGCCGAGTATTTCCAGAACGCAGGCACCGCTCTACTCGCCCTGTGGGCGTCCGGCTTTGTGCTGCTCCAGGTGATCGTCTCAGTCGCCGTACGTTCAGGCGTCAAGAAGCGCGCCGCTCGTGCCCTAGCGAGCGCAGCGACCTGGCAGCTGGGTCAAGACCTGCTGGCGCAACTAGACATCTTGCTCGAGCGCTAGCGCACAGCGAGGCCGATCGTATGACCGGCCTCGCCAGATCCTGACCTGCCTAGATGGGCGCAGCTAGAACGTCGTGTCGAGCGACAGCGCACAACCTTCTTGCGCCGAGACGGGGGCCTTGGCCATGATTTCGATGACGTGGCGGGCCTGCTCAGCCGAGAGCACTGGGGCGCGGTCTTGTTCGATGGCGTCGATGAGGTCTTTGACACCGATCGACTGATAGCGGAGCTCCTCAGGCATCTCGAGTGGATACCAGCCTCGCTCGCCATCATCAGGATGGCCCCGGAAGAACATGTTCCCCTCGGCGCTACCCAGCGCAATGGTGCCGCGACTGCCAAAGATCTGTAGATTCGGCCCCTTGGCGGCCTTGACGCAAAAGGTGCAATCGAGGAAGGCGAACGTGCTGTTGCCAAAGTCCAGTAGCATCAGGACGTTGTCCGGCGTGAGTACCGGGAAGGGCACACGCTCGAACTCGCCACAGCAGCCGAGCGCCATGCGCATCGGCTCCGAGATGCCCGAGAAGCAGGTGACCCTCTTTGCTGGTCCCAAGATGCCGGTAAGTTGATGCAAGCCATGCACACCCAGGTCATAGATCGGGCCGGCATCTGGCTTGTAGAACCACGAAGCATCGGTAAGGCGCGAGGTTTGGTAATACTCGGGCCCGCCATGCGACGAGCGCATCGTCGCAAAGCTGACCTTACCGATCAGGCCAGATTGAACATAGTCGCGCGTCGCCTGCACGGTAGGCCGCAACATGTGGATGGGCGAGGCGCTAATCTTGACGTTGTGCGCCTTGGCCGTCTCGATCAGGGTCGTCGCTTGCTCTACGGTCAGCGCCATGGGCTTTTGAGTGTACAGGTGTTTGCCCGCCTCGAGGGCCTTCAGGTTGATCTCATAGTGAGCGGGGATGGCGGCGATGTCGGCCAGGATGTCGAAATCGACCTCGGCCAGCATCTTGTCGAGGTTGGTGAACCCCTGCGGGATCTGGAACTCTTCTTGCGCATAGGCTACCGCCTCGGGGACGATGTCCATCACAGCCACTAGCTCGGCATTGTCCATTGCCTGGATCTGGGGCATATAGTGGTCTTTGGCAATGGTGCCCGCGCCCACCAAGGCAACCTTCCACTTCTTCATGATTGGCCCTCCTTACAGCCGCTCTGCTGGGAACAGAATGGCCGCATCATAGCGTCACGCTCAGACCCTGTCAACGACACAGTACAACAGGCGACCTCTCTTGCGCGTAGCAACCCTTTGCGTCGACACCGCACGGCCGGCTGGCTATAATCGGGACGTGACTCATCTTTGAACGAGGTAGATCATGCCCGAACTGGCTCCACAGCCATCGCCAACCACTGCCCATCGCCAGGCGCGCCGCGCCTAGACGAACACTATATGACCGCAGCACGCGCCGACCGCTACGCTCGCCTGTTCCTCGTGCTCTTCCTGATCCTGGGCGCCATCTATGGCGCAGTCAACCCGGTCATGGAGAGCCCCGATGAGGTGTACCATTATCCCCTGGTCAAGCATCTCGCCGATGGCCATGACCTGCCCGTACAGCGTCAGGATGTCGAAACCCTGTACGCCCAAGAGGGCAGCCAGCCGCCGCTATACTATGCGCTGATGGCTGGCCTGACGTGTTGGCTCGACACCGATGACCTGCCCGCTCTGCGCTATCTCAACCCCCATGCCCGACCGGGCATTCCGCTGGCCATCGACAACAAGAACATGGTGGTGCACACCTCCCGCGAGCAGTGGCCGTGGCAGGGCGCTACGCTAGCCATCCATCTGATTCGCCTGGCCTCGGTAGTGCTGGGGGCGGGTACGCTCTGGTGTGGCTACCGCCTTGCCAGGCGCCTATTCCCGCAGCACCCCCTTGTCGCCCTGGCTGCGCTGGCGTTCATCGCGTTCAACCCCATGTTCGCGTTCATCAGCGCGTCGGTGAACAACGATAACCTGGTCATCTTGCTGACGAGCATCACCCTGCTGCAGCTCATCCGCCTGCTGCAAGAAGGCGTGCACTGGCCAGACTTGGTCCTCCTGGGCACGCTCTGCGGTTTGGCGGC
>JBDKSN010000040.1:0-21221 GCA_039680625.1 Anaerolineales bacterium
GGTGAACAAGGGCGGCTGGATGATGACCCCCTCGCGCGATGACGCTCTGGCGCGCTTTAGCTGCCTGCATCGCCCGCTCATCGCCATCAAGACGCTGGCCTGCGGCCGTTATGAGACCGAGTATACGGTCGAGGAATGGTTGCGCTGGGCGGTGGCTGCGCCGGGCGTGGCGGCGATCGCTTTGGGCGTGATGGTCGAGCAGGAGGCCGAGCAGAGCCTGCCCGTGCTGCGCGATGCCTTTGCCGAGCGCTATGGCGCCTAGAGCGCCCATCTGGACGAATGAGGAGCCGCTGATGGACAACCGCCCCCGCTGTGGCTGGCAGACGAGCGATCCCTGGATGCATCGCTATCACGACATCGAATGGGGCACGCCCGTGCACGACGACTGTGGCCTGTTCCAGGCGCTGGTGCTGGACGGCGCGCAAGCCGGCCTGAGCTGGTCGACGATCTTGCACAAGCGCGAGGCCTATCGCGCCGCATTCGACCACTTTGACCCCGCGCTGGTGGCCTGTTATGACGAGGAGCGCATCGCCGCGCTACTACAGAACCCGGGAATCGTGCGCAATCGGCGCAAGGTGTGCTCGGCGGTGGCCAACGCGCGTGCGCTGCTGGCCGTGCAGGCGCAGTTCGGCTCGTTCGACGCCTACCTGTGGGGCTTGGTCGATGGCCGCACCCTGCACAACACCTGGCGCGAGCTGAGCGAGGTGCCCGCGGTGACGCCGTTGGCCGAGACGATCAGCCGCGATCTCAAGCAGCGCGGCTTCTCGTTTGTGGGGCCGACCATCGTGTATGCGCTGATGCAGGCCATCGGCATGGTCAACGATCACCTGGTGACGTGCTTCCGCTGGCAAGAGCTGGTTGACGCCGATCCGGCCGCAGTGTAGCTGCCGTCGCGCGGTAATTCGGCTGCGCGCTAGGTGCGGTCACGAGCAGCGACGGGCGTGTTGCCGACCGCCACTGGGCCATCGATGCAGGCCAGCCAGCCCGGGCGATGGCATTCGCAACTGCCGCAGACGCCGTGCCCGCAGCGCATGAGCGCCTCCCACGAGAGCTGGCAGGGCACGCGCCGCTCGGCACAGAGCCGTTCCACCGCCTCGAGCATCGCCGTCGGCCCGCAGGCGCAGACCAGATCGGGTTGCCAGGCGGCGATGCGTCGCGCCAACGGCGCGGTGACCAGGCCACGCTCGCCGAGCGAGCCGTCGTCGGTGGCGATGTGCGTGGGCACGCCCAGCGCGGCGAACTCTGCGGCCAGCAGCACGTCGGTCGCGGTGCGCGCGCCGATGCAGACCTCGACGGCGCGACCTTGGGTCAGCGCTCGTTCGGCCAAGAAGCGCAGCGGCGCCACGCCATAGCCTCCGCCCGCCAACAGCACCCGCGCTCCCGCCAGCGCATAGCCCTGGCCCAACGGCCCGCGCACCCACAGGCGGTCGCCCACGGCCAGGTGTTGCGCGGCCTCGGTGACCGGCCCCACGGCGACGATGGTCAGGGTGAGCGGCGCGTCCGCGGCGATCGAGAAGGGCTTTTCGCCTACGCCGGGCAGCCACAGCATCACGAACTGGCCCGGCTCGGCGGGCAGGGGGCGGTCGCACACCAGCGTGCGCGTGCGTGCGTTCTCCTGGCGGATGGCGCGGATGGTGAACACCTCGTGCATGGCTTACTCCTGGGCAGTGGCGCCGTTGCGCAGGGCCAGCCCGCGCAGGTCGGCGAGGGTGGCATAGCCCTCTTCAGCCATAAAGGCCTCTAGCTCAGCGGCGATGGCCCCCAGCGCCTCGGGGCCGCGATACCACACGGCGGTGCCCACCCCTACGGCGGTAGCGCCGACCATGAGCATCTCGGCGGCATCCGCGCCGGTGAGCACGCCGCCCGTGCCGATGATGGGCAGCTCGACGGCGCGGGCCACCTCGGCCACGCAGCGCAGGGCGATGGGTTTGAGCGCTGGGCCGCTCACCCCGCCCGTGCGATTGGCCAGCACGGGCCGCGCGGCGTAGCGGTCGATGACCATCCCGGGCATGGTGTTGATGGCGGTGATGGCCGCGGCGCCCGCGTCGGCCACGGCTCGGGCGATGCGCCCGATGTCGGGCACGTTGGGCGCCAGCTTGACGCTCAGCGGGATGTCCCCCGCGCCCGCCCTAGCCGCGGCGGTGACCGCAGCGGCGGCGCCTGGATCGGCGGCAAATGGCGTGCCGAACTCGTCGGCCACGTTGGGGCACGAGATGTTGACCTCGATGAGCGCCGGCCGCGCCGCCGCGACCGTGCGCGCCACCGCCTCGTACTCGTCGGGTGTGCCCCCAAAGATGCTGGCGATGAGCGGCACGCCGAGCGGGTCGAGCAGGGCGCGTGCCTCGGCCAGCAGGGGCACCTCGGCAGCCGCGCCCGGGTTGGTCAGGCCCACGGCGTTGAGCAGGCCGTGGCCCCACTCCACCGTGATCGGGTTGGGATGCCCCTCGCGGGGCGCAGGCCCGCAGCTCTTGGCAGTGACGGCGCCGGCGCCCGCCCGCGCCGCGCGAGCCAGCAGCGCCGCGCTGGTGCCCAAGATGCCCGAGGCCAGCACGATGGGGTTACGCAGGGTCAGGCCGAGCAGGCCACAGGTTAGGTCGGGCAAGGGCGCTCCTCCGCCAGATGGTGAGGCGATTGTGGCCCAGACGGCGCGCAGAGGCAAACGGCCCGCCCTTTGCCCTTTTGCGCCTCTCCGGTTATACCTTGCGCAGAGGCCTCGTATCATGCGCCAGCGTCTGCACAGCCCGGGCATCCTCTTGGTCTCGGCGGCCGCACTGCTCTATGAGCTCACCCTCATGCGGCTCTTCGCCCTGGCCGAGTGGCATCACTATGCCTTTCTCAGTGTGAGCGTGGCCCTGCTGGGCAACGCCCTCAGCGGGACGTGGGCGGCGCTGGCCTCGCCCGCGTGGCGTCAGCGGCTCGATCGCTGGGCGCCCTCCGCATTGCCCCTTGGGCTGTTGGCCTCGTACCTGGTGCTGGCGCATCTGCCGTTCGACTCGTACCTCCTCGCCTGGGATGCGCGCCAGCTCGTCTACCTGCTCGTCGATTGGGTCGCTCTGGTGCTGCCCTTTGCGCTGAGCGGCTATCTGCTCTTGCGCGCCATGGATGCGCGCGGTGTGCGCACTCATGTGGCCTATGGCGCCAACCTCGAGGGCGGCGCGCTGGGCAGCCTCGCGCTGCCCCTGTTATTGCCCCTCGTGGGCGGCGAGGGTGCCGTGCTGGTGGCGGCGCTGCTGGCCGCGGTCGGGGGCCTGTTGCTGCGCCTGGCCGCCGCAGAGCGCGCCCCTCTGAGGGAGCGCCGCCTCGCCGTCGCCGCAGGCCCTCTGCTCGCCGCCGCGCTCTGTGGGGCGCTGCTCGCCCTGCGCCCGGCCTGGTGGGCGCTGCCCCTCTCGCCCTACAAGAGCCTGTCGCAAGTCTTGCGCACCCAAGGGGCGACCTCGCTCTATCAGGCGTGGAATAGCTACTCGCGAGTCGATGTGGTCTACTCGCCGAGCCTGCATTCGGCGCCCGGGCTGAGCCTCACGTTCGGGGGCCAGCTGCCCGCTCAGCTCGGTGTGACCATCGACGGCGGCGACCTGAGCCCGATCGCTCAGCGCGCCTCCTCCGCGGATGAGGCCTACCTGGCCTATCTACCCGAGGCGCTCGCCTATGAATTGCGACCCGACGCGCGGGCGCTGGTGTTGGCCCCGCGTGGGGGCACGCAGGTGGCCCTGGCTCTGCACGAGGGCGCCGCGCACGTGGTGGCCGTGGAGGACAACGCGACGGTGGCCGAGGTCGTGGGCCAGCGCTTGGCCGACTATACGGGCGGGCTGTATGCCGATCCGCGCGTGACGGTGCTCGTCGAGAGCGGCCGCAGCGCGCTGGCGCACGTCGCCGGGCCGTTCGATGTGCTGGTGATCCCGCTGATGCGGCCCTACTATCCGCTGGCGGCCGGTGCCTATGCGCTGAGCGAGGACTATATCTTTACCGTCGAGGGATTCGGCGCGGCGCTCGATCGGCTGGCGCCCGACGGGCTGTTGGTAGTCTCGCGGTGGGCGCAGGATCCCCCGGCCGAGGAACTGCGCGCGGCGGCGCTGCTCGTCGAGGCGTTGGCCGAGCGCGGCGTCGATGAGGTTGGCGCGCAACTCGTGGCCGTGCGCACGTGGAACACGGTCACACTCTTGGCCAGCCCGACCCCTTGGGCGCGGGAGGACGTGGCCGCGGTGCGGGCACGCTGCCAGGCGCTCGGCTGGGATGTGCTCTATGCCCCGGGCGCGGCGCAGCCCGACGATGCGCGCTTTGGCCTGAGCACGCCGGCTGAGCGCGAAGCGCTCGTTACGCTGCTCACCACGGCCGACCGCGCGGCCCTGTATCGCGCCCAGGATTACGACCTGGCGCCGCCCCGCGACGACCGGCCGTTCTTTGAGCACTATTTCCGTTGGGCGCAGCTGCCGGCCATCCTCGCCGGACTGGGCAAGACGTGGCAGCCCTTTGGCGGCAGTGGCTATCTGTTGGTGCTGGTGCTATTGCTCGTGGCTATCTTGGTGGCGGTGCTGCTGACGGCGCTGGCTCTGCGGCGGCGCCCCTCGCCCTCGTCGGTGGCGTTGATGGGCGGGCAGCGCCGTCGCGCGGTGGCCTATTTTGCCCTGGTGGGGCTGGCCTACATGCTGGTCGAGATGCCCCTCTTGCAGCAATACATCCTCTATCTCGATCACCCCGCACGCGCTTCGGCGCTGGTGGTGGCCACGCTGCTGTTGACCTCGGGCCTGGGCAGCCTGCTGGCCGACCGACTGCGGCTGCGCCCGGCGCTGCTGGCCCTGGGCGTGTTGTTGCTGGGCGGTAGCCTGGCCCTGCGCGCGATGATGCAGGCCACGCTGGCCTGGCCGCTGGCCGCGCGCCTGGCCGTGGGGGCGCTGGCCCTCGCACCCTTGGGCCTGCTCATGGGCCTGCCCTTCAGTGGCGGGTTGCGTCGCCTGGGCGCGGCCACGGGAGAGGCCCTGCCCTGGGCCTGGGCGGCCAACGGCGGCGCCTCGGTGGTGAGCACGATGCTGGCCACCGTGCTGGCTTTGCAATGGGGCTATCGCGCCGTGCTGTGGCTGGGTGCCGCCTGCTACCTGAGCGCGGCGTGCCTGTTACCCGCGCGGGCGCCAAGTGAGGCGCCGTCTAGCGCACCTCGCGCACCAACGGCACAAAGCTGACGCCGGTGATCTGCTTCGAGGTCACCGTGTCGCCGTCGCGTTCGAGCAGCCACAGCACCTGGTACATGCCCGGCGGCCCCACGGGGATAACCATGCGGCCGCCGTCGGCGAGCTGGTTGACTAGTGGTTGGGGGATGTGATCGGGCGCGCAGGTGACGATGATGGCGTCGTAGGGCGCCCCTTCTTCCCACCCGTAATAGCCATCGGCGCAGATCACCTGCACGCGGTCGCCCACCCGCTCGCGAGCCTGGGCACACAGCTCGGGCACGATCTCGATCGAGACCACGTGCGGCGTGATCTCGGCGAGCACCGCCGCCTGGTAGCCCGAACCCGTGCCGATCTCGAGCACGCGGTCGCCCGGCTCTAGCGCCAGCAGCTCGGTCATCAAGGCGACGATGTAGGGCTGCGAGATGGTCTGCCCATAGCCGATGACGACGGGATGATCTTCATACGCCTGATCGATATACTGCTCGGGGACGAACTCGTGGCGGGGCACGGCGCGCATTGCCGCGAGCACGGCGGGGTCGCTGATGCCGCGCGCCTCGATCTGGTTGGTGACCATCCGCTCGCGCGCCGACTGCCACGCAGCGGACGGCTCGGTAGGCTGGGTCGGCGCGGGCTGGGCCGAGCGGCGCGACCCCATCTTGAGCACGAACAGGGCCAACACGGCCACCAACGCCACTACGGCAGCGGCCACATAGATCCAGCGATGTCGGCGACGAGGCACGATGTTACACTCTCTCGGCTACAATCCCATTGTAGCACAGAGGCCGCCGTCTGGCGCCCGTCAGACGCGCATCGGTCGTTCACAATGCCTTCATCGGGCTGTGCTACGCTGGATGGCAATAAGTCTATGCAGAGAGGAAGCGAACCCATGTCTCTCGTGTATCTCCGTGCCCGCTGGCAACATTGGGCCGTTTGTGTGGCCCTCAGCGGCGCGTTCTTGTTGACGGGCTGTGCCCCCGCGACAGCCACCGCCACGACTGCCGCAGCCACGGCGCAGGCGGGCACGGCCGAGCCAGCCTCCCTTCAGCTCACCGAGGCGGCGGCACCCACCGCTACTGCTGAGGCCAGCGGCGAGCCGGCCGCAGCGCCGACCGTCGCCACGCTGAACGACGTCGCGGTCGACACCACGATCACCTTCACTGGCGACGCGGCTACCGTCTCTGGCGAGGGCGCCGAGGCGGATGGCGCCCTCGTGACCATCGAGGCCGCGGGCACCTACGCCCTCAGCGGCGCGGCTAGCGACGGGCAGGTGATTGTCGACACCAAGGACGACGCGCCCGTGGTGCTCGTGCTCAGCGGCCTCGATCTGACTTGCGCCAACAGCGCGCCGCTCTATGTGCGTAAGGCCGACGAGGTGGTCGTCCTCCTCGCCGCCGATAGCGACAACCGCCTGACCGACGGCGCCGAGTATGTGCTCGACGACGTTGAGGATGGCGAGCCGAACGCTGCGCTGTTCAGCAAGGCCGACCTGACCATCGCGGGCGAGGGCGCTCTCACCGTCGTAGCGAGCTACAACGACGGCATCGCCAGCAAAGACGGCCTCGATATCGCCGGCGGCGTGTTGCAGGTGACGGCCGTGGGCGACGGCCTGCGCGGCCGCGATTACCTGCGCGTCAGCGGTGCGCAGATCACCGTCGACGCGGGCAAAGACGGCCTCAAGTCGACCAACGATGAGGATGCCGCGCTCGGCTATGTGCTCATCGAGGACGGTGTGCTCGACATCACCGCCGCCGAGGATGGCATCCAGGCAGAGACGGACCTCACCGTTGCTGGAGGCAACCTCCAGCTGACCACCGGGGGCGGCAGCGCCAACGCGAGCACGCAGCGGGGCCAGCCTGGCAACACCTGGGGCGCCTGGCCCGCCGGCCCGCAAGCCGCTGATACTGCGGCCACGAGCGATGATGCCAGCGCCAAGGGGCTCAAGGCCGGCGTCGACCTGGCCATCCGCGGCGGCACGATCTACATCGACTCGTCGGATGATGCCGTGCACGCCAATGGCGCGATCGCACTGAGCGGCGGCGAGCTGACCTTGTTCTCGGGCGATGACGGCGTCCATGCCGACGTCAGCCTGACCATCACGGGCGGCCGGTTGGACCTCGGCCAGTCGTACGAGGGCCTGGAGAGCGCCGAGATCGTGATCTCTGGCGGCGAGCTGCGCCTGGTGGCGAGCGACGACGGCATCAACGTGTCGGGTGGCGCCGACGGCTCCTCACTGGGCGGACGCCCCGGCCAGAACCGCTTTGCAGCGTCGGCCAACCAGCGGCTAGAGATCGACGGCGGTTACATCTGGGTCGACGCGGCGGGCGACGGCCTCGACGCCAACGGCAGCATCCTCATGACGGCGGGCACCGTGCTGGTCAACGGCCCCACCGACAACGGCAACGGCGCGCTCGACTATGCGGGCGGCTTTCAGATCACCGGCGGCGTGCTGGTGGCCGTGGGCAGCGTGGGCATGGCCCAGGCGCCCGACACGAGTTCGACGCAGTGCGCGGTGATGATCACCCTGCCGCAGGTGCAGGCGGCGGGCACACCCCTGCAGCTCACCGCGGAGGATGGCTCGGCTGTGCTCACCTATGTGCCGGGCAAGGAATACCAGTCGGTGGTGTTCAGCTCGCCCGAGCTGCAGCAGGGGCAGACCTACACCGTGTGGACGGGGGGCACCGTCAGCGGTGAGGGTGTCGATGGCCTGTATGCCGACGGCGTGCTCACCGGCGCCACCGCGCAGAGCTCGTTCACGATCGAGGGGATCATCACCGGTGGCGGCATGATGGGCGGGCCAGGGGGCGGCCTGCCTGGCATCCCCAGTGGGGGCGGCCCAAGAGGTGGCGGGGGCCGCTAGGCGAGCCACCGAGCGACGTAACGCCCGCACTGTGTCTGCGCGGGCGAGGGCCGAGTAAATTATGCACGGGAATGCATACCCTCATGGATACATCGCCTGACAACATGCCTGCCTCAGTAGGTGATGTCCAGTCTAGTACGCTTTATACCGGTTGTCTGTGTACTAGTGGATGTTGACACGCACGGCACAAAGCTGCATACTACTGCTATATGCGCTAGAGCGCATATAGAAGGAGCCGCCATGGCCGATGCGTATGATGCCCTGCAAGACCTGGCCCAAGCTCTGGCCCACCGCTCGCGGCTGCGCATCCTCGAGGTGCTCGCCCGCGACGAGGCCTGTGTCTGTCATCTGACGGCGGTGCTCGGTGAGGCGCAGAGCCACGTCTCGCAACACTTGCGGGTGTTGCGCGAGGCGAGCCTGGTGGTCGACCGCCGCGAGGGAGTGATGGTCTATTATCGCCTGGCCGATGTGCGCGTGGCGGCGATCGTCGCGCTGCTCAAAGACCTGGCGCGCCAGGCCGATCCCAGCCTCGAACTGCCGCCCGTGCCCACGGCGCCCGTCGCTGGCTGCCCGTGCCCCCATTGCGCCGCCGCGCGGGATCGCGTGGGGGAGAGCTGTAGCCAATGACGCTGCTGGTGCGGTTGTTGACGCTGGTGCAGGGCGGGCTGGGCAACCTGGCGGCCTATCTGGCGGCGCACGTGCTGCTCTGTCTGCTGCCGGCCTTTTTCAGCGCGGGCGGGCTATCGGCGCTGGTGCCCAAAGAGGCGGTGACGCGCTTCTTGGGGCGCAATTCACCGAAATACATCTCGTACCCGGCCGCCGCGCTGGCGGGCTCGGTGCTGGCTGTATGCTCGTGCACCATCGTGCCGCTCTTTGCCGGCATCTACAAGAAGGGCGCGGGTCTGGGGCCAGCGATCACGTTTCTCTTCTTTGCGCCAGCGGCCAACATCCTCGCCCTGTCGTACACGGGCGTGGCCTTGGGCGCCGACCTGGCCATCGCGCGGCTGGTGCTCTCGCTCGTCTTTGGGCTGGGCATCGGCTGGATCATGGCGCTGATCTTTCGCCGCGAAGACATCGCGCATGCTCAGGCTGCCGACACGACCTACGTCGGCGGAGAGGGCCTGCGGCGGCCGGTGGTGGCCCTATTGCTGCTGCTGGTCGCCTTGCTGCTCGTGGGCACGCTCAAGGTGCCCGTGCTGCGTGCGACCTATGCGCGTTTCACCCTGCCGATCGGCGGCTTCGATCGACTGCAAGCGACGCTCTATCGCCTGGTGCCCTTTGACGCCTCGCGGGGCGAGGAGGGCGTCACGGCGCAGGGGGCCATCTTGATCGTCTTGCTCGCGCTGATCGCCCTCTCGGCCTGGAAGGGCCTGGGCCGAGTCGACGAGGGCTACAACCGGTGGACGTGGGCTGCGTTGGCGATGGTCAGCCTGACCCTGCTGGTGGCCGCGGTGCAGATGACGCCGAGCGCCACGGGCCTGGAGATCGGGCTGACGGGCAAGTTCTTTGGCGTCCTCATCGCCCTGGGCGCGCTCGTGCACCTGGCGCGTCGTCACCTCGACGAGTACGAGGTGCAACAGTGGTTGTGGGAGACGTGGCGCTTTGTGCGGCAGATCATGCCCTGGCTGATCGTGGGCGTGTTCGCCGTGGGCATCGTGCGGCAGCTCATTCGCCCCGAGTGGATCGAGGCCCTCGCGGGCACCAACAACCTGTGGGGCAACCTGGCGGGCGTGCTGTTTGGCGTGTTCATGTACTTTCCCACGCTCGTCGAGGTGCCCATCGCGCAGATGTTCCTTGGCCTGGGCATGCATCGCGGTCCGCTGCTCGCCTACCTGATGGCCGACCCCGAGCTGAGCCTGCAGAGCATCCTCATCACGGCGACGATCATCGGCAAGCGCAAGGCGTGGGTCTATGTAGGCTGGGTGGCGCTCTTGAGCACCCTGGCCGGGCTGCTGTATGGCGCCTGGATCGATGGCGCGAGCCTCTGGGTGCTGGCGCTGTATCTGGCGGCGGCGCTGGCCGTGCTGGCCGGAGCGTTGTGGTGGGTGAGCAAGAGGGATGTGGCGCGCGCGGCCGGTGGGCAGTCGGCGCTAGAGCCGCGAGAGGAGCGAGTCGCCTGAGGGCCATCGCCCGGGAGCAAAGGGCTGCGTGAGCCAGCCTGACGAGAGAGACGAACAGGAGAGCAAGGGATGATCACGATCAAAGTCTTTGGCCCTACACCGGCCTGTGCCAACTGCAAGCGCGCCGAGCGCGAGGCGCTCAAGGCGGCCGAGCAGTTCCCTGGCCAGGTGCAGGTGGTCAAACTCGATGCGCTTGGCCCCGAGGCCATGGCCTACAGCTTTATGGCCACACCCGCCATCGCCTTGGATGATACGCTCCTCGCCAGCGGCCGGGTGCTGCGCGCAGAGGAGCTGGTGGCGCGCATTCGCGAACGGATCGGAGGCTGAGCATGGTGCAACTCGAGATCCTCAGTGGAAAGCCGCCCTGCCCGGGGTGCGCGGCCCTCATCGCGCTGGCCCAACGGGTGGCCGCCCGCTACAGCCCCGACGAACTCAACCTGACGATCTATGAGGGTGAGGCGGCGCTGCCATTGTTTGAGCGCTATCGTGTGGGCTGTGTGCCGGCGGCTGTGATCAACGGCGTCATCCGCATCGAAGGGATGTGCCCCAGCGAGGCCACGCTGAACAACGCCTTGCGGGAGGGTGGGCTATGTCTCCGGTAACCGTACGAGCCTTTGTGTCGGTGCCGCCGTGCTCGGGTGGGGTGGCCCTCAAGAGGCTCCTGGGGCGTATCCAGGCCCAGTTTGGCGAGCGCATCGAGTTGCTCTGGCACACTGGCCCCTGCCCCGAGCTAGAGGAGTACGCCATTACCGCCGCGCCGGCGCTGGTGGTGGGCGACCTGGTCAAGTTCGTGGGCGTGGTGCCGAGCGAAGAGAGCCTGATCGGCGCCCTGCGCGAAGCGGGGCTGGAGTAGGGCGCCCCCTCTTTGCCGAGCCTCCCCCGTCGCGGTATGATCCGCGGCAAAGGAGTTGCTCATGCCCGCATCTGCTGATTGGGAGGCCTATCGGCCGACCAAAGGTCCGCGCCTGGCTGGCCTGGTGGCGGCCGTGCTGTTCGGCGTTGGCCTGCTCGTCGCGCTGGCCTACGGCCTGACGCGGCCCGACCCCGCCCTGCGTTGGCCGACGGTGGCCGGTGTATTGGGCTATTTCGTGGCGCCGATATGCCTGCTCCTCCTCGTCTGGGCCTCGTTGCGCGAGCGGCGCCCGCCGGCGCGGCTCACGCTGAGCGTGCCCGCGGTGCTGTTGGCGCTGCTGATGATGGGGCTGACGGCCGCCTCCTCGAGCGAGACGGGCAGCTTCAACCTGCTCTGCCTGGGGCCGTTGGCGTTGCTGTTGGCGATGATCCCCCTGCTCGCGCTCAAAGACACGCCGGAATATCTGCGCGCCGAGCGCGCTCAGCTGCGGGGTGCGCGCCTGCTGACCTATCTGACCGAGCACGGCGGCATCCTGAGCTACCGCGACGCGGCGCGCGCGCTGGGCTATACCGAAGTGGCCGTGCGTCTGCTGCTGGCCGAGCTCGAGGAGAGCGGCAATCTCGCCGGCGTCGATTATCCCGAGGCGGGCGTCTATGTGAGCGCGCCGGCCGAGGAGGCCGGTGTGGCCCGCGTCGAACAGCTGCTGGCCGCGGGCGCCCCTCCCGATGGCGCTGCGCTGGCCGAGCAGCTCGGCGTGCCCGTGGCCGTGGCCGCCGACTGGCTCGCCCAGGCCCAGCGTTGACCAAGGAGGCACACCATGCCCTTTACCCCCGACTATCGCCACCTGGCGGCCGTGCTCCACAATCAGCGCCCGGAGCGCCTGCCGCTCTATGAGCACCTGGTCAACCCGGGCATCATGGGGCGCATCCTCGGCGTCGAGCTGGAGCCGCTGCAACCCGTCATTGTCGGCGGCGCGCTGCGGTTCGATCCAGCCGACCTCGCCCTCTACTTTACGTACTACTGGCGCTTTTTCCGCGAGCTGACCTATGACGTGGCCTCGTTCGAGGTGTGCGTCACCGAGATCCTGCCCGAGCACGGCGCCCTGAGCGGCGGGCGGCCAGGGCCGATCCAGTCGCGCGCCGATTTCGAGCGCTACCCCTGGGCCGAGCTGCCCGAGCGGTATCGTCGGGTGGCCGCGCCGCAGTTCGAGGCGCTTTTGGCCGCCATGCCCCCCGGCATGGCCGCCGTCGGCGGCGTGGGCAACGGCGTGTTCGAGATCGCCGAGGACCTCGTTGGCCTGGAATACCTGCCCTTTATGCAGGCCGACGACCCCCCGCTATACGACGCGCTTTTTCGGCGCATCGGCGACCTGCTCGTGGACTGTTGGGCCTGGTTCCTGCCGCGCTATGCCCACGGTTTTGTTGGCTGCCGCATGGGCGACGATCTCGGCTTCAAAGCGTCGTTGCTCACCAACCCGCGCACGGTGCGCGAGCAGATCCTGCCCCAGTATCGGCGGATCATCGCCCAGGTGCACGCGGCGGGCAAGCCTTTCTTGTGGCACTCGTGCGGCAACATCCTCGCGATCATGGAAGACGCGATCGCCGCGGGCATCGACGCCAAGCACTCGAATGAGGATGCCATCGCTCCCTTCGACCAGAGGATCGCGGCGTATGGCCAACGCATTGGGCTGCTGGGCGGGTTTGACCTGGGCCTGGTGTGCACGGCGACGCCCGAAGAGCTGTTTGCGCGCGCCGTGGAGGATGGCCGGCGCTTTCGCGCGACGGCGCGGGGCTATGCGCTCGGCTCGGGCAACTCGATCCCCGACTATGTACCCGTCGACAACTATCTCGCGCTGGTGCGCGCGGCCCAGACCCTGCGCGCCGCCGAGGGCAACTGAGAGGCAAACATCTCGGGCCACAGCGCACGAGCCGTGGCCCGGAGGTTCGATGTGCGGAGTCTAGAACGTCGTCTTGAGCGTCTGCGCCTGGCCCGTCTCTGAGGCCGTGCGCGAGGCGATCATCACCTCGGCCACGTGCAGGCCCCACTCGATCGAGGGCAGCGGCTCCTTGTCTTGCTCGATGCACTCGTACAGGTGCTTGACCGAGGCCTGGTAATAGTTCCACTTGGGGAAATAGTTACCCGGGAAGTGATACCAGCCGGCGTCTTTGCGGCCCACGTTGGTCCAGGCGGGCGGCGGCGGCGCGGGCACATAGTAGGGGCTGTCTTCGACGAGGGTGGCCACCGAGAGTTGCGAGCCGGTGCCGGGCGCGTCGAACAGCAGGGTGCCCTTTTCGCCGCAGACCACCAGCCGCGGGTTGGGCGGCGGCGCCACGAACGACACGGCGTTGGCGATCACGCAGCCGAGCAGGTCGCCCGGCCACTGGATCAGCGTCATCGTGTTGTCGAACGCCTCGCACTCGGTGGGGATGGTCCCGGGCACCGCGGCGTCGTTGTGCGAGCCTCTGTCGCCGCGGTTATACGTCTTGAGCCAGTTGGTGAACACGTCGTCGCTGTAGCGCATGCGTTCGGGCACCGAGACGGTCGACATCGCCGTCACCGACTGCGCCGGCCCGAGCAGCGTGATCAGCTCCGAGATGGGATAGACGCCCATGTCGAAGAGGATGCCGCCGCCCTCGCGCTCGTAAAAGTTCAAGCCGCCCCATTGAGGGATGAACCCACGCTCGACAAAGCCGCGCACATAGAGCGGCCGGCCGATGTGCCCCTCGGCGATGATCTCACGCGCCTTTTGCATCACCGGGCTCTGGAACGAGTTCGGCTCCACCAGGCCCTTGACGCCCTTGGCCCGCGCGGCCTTGACCGCGGCGATGCCCGCTGCCAGGTCGGTGGTAAAGGGCTTTTGCACCAAGAAGTTGACGCCCGCATCGATGGCCTGGCGCACGAGGCGGTTGTGGCTGCTCATCGCCGTGAGGATGAACACCGCGTCTAGCTTCTCGTTGGCCAGCAGCGCCTCCATGCTGTCGTAATAGCGCTGCGCACCCCAGATGCGCGCCATCTGCTTGGCCCGCTCGACGATCAGGTCGGCGGTGGCCACCAGGTCAAAGGTCTCGCTGATGTATTGAAAGTAACCGCCCGTAGAGACACTGCCGCAACCGACCACGGCAGCCTTGAGTTTGCCCGACATCGTATGCGGATCTCCTTTCAGCCTAGATCGGACCCAAGGCGATTGTAGAGCGGGGCGCAGGATCGCGTCAAGGAGAAGCAGCGGGTGCCGTCGCGGACCTGTCGAGAGCAACGAAAAGAGGCCCGTGGTCACGGTGGCCACGGGCCTCTGGCTCGACCGACGCTAGGCGCTCAGCGCGGCGTGGGTCTCTTTCAACTGGTCGATGATGGGGATGTTCTGCGGGCACTTGGGTTCGCACTGGCCACACTCGATGCAGTGGTCGGCCGAGAGGCCGCGCAACACGTTGCCCTGCAGCCACACCTCTTCGCCCTTCATCAGGTTGGCGTATTGCTCATGGGCAAAGGCCTCCATGCCATACACCCGGGCATAGTTCATCAGCAAAAAGTTGCCGGGGATGTCGACGCCGTTGGGGCAGGGCATGCAATAGCCGCAGCCCGTGCAGTACAGGTTGGCGAACGACTCGAGCTTGCCGAGCATCGCCGTGACGGCGCGCGTCTCTTCGGGCGTAAAAGGCTCGCTGCGATTGGCCGAGGCGACGTTCTCTTCGACCATGGCCATCGTGTTCATGCCCGAGAGGGCCACGCTGACGGCCGGGTTCGAGAGCACCCAGCGGATAGCGAGGTCGGGCGCCGAGACCACCGAGCTGGGCAGCATCTCGTGCATCTGGGCTGGGCTGAACATGGCCATGCGCCCGCCCGCCACCGGCCCCATGATCACCGTGCCCAGGCCCTTTTGGTGCGCCAGGGCGATGGCCTCAGTCAGGCTGCGGTCGAGCACGTTGTATTGTAGCGTCACGCCCTCGAACTCGCCCGTGTTGATCAGCTCCTTGATGTTGGCCAGCGTATCGTGCGAGGAAAAGGCGAGGTGGCGGATCAGCCCCTCTTGCTGCGCCCGCCGCGCGGCCTTGAGGCAGCCCCTCTCGCCGAGCACGTGGCTCTTGTACTCGGCCAGCGGCAGGTTGTGAAAGTGCATGATGTCGATGTAGGGCGTGTCTAGTCGCCGCAGCTGGATCTCGAGCCGCTCGCGCCAGGTGTCGCCATAGATGTCTCCCGAGGGGATCTTGGTCGAGACGACCAGCTGGCTGCGGTCATAGCCTTGGATGGCCTTGCCCACGGCGACCTCACTGGTGCCGTTGAGATAGCCCCAGGCCGTGTCGATATAGTTGATGCCCAGGTCGATGCCCCGGCGCAGCATGGGCACCGAGGCCTCGAAATCGCAGGTGCCGTCCGCGAGGGTGGGCAGCCGCATCGCACCAAAGCCCAGCGCCGAGACCATCATCCCCGTGTTACCATAAGGTCGGTATTGCATAAGAGACCTCCTCAGTAGAGCAACAGACGCCGGCTGAATGATCGATGCATTATACTCACGAGCCACGCTCGGTCAACCTGCGTTGGCCGAGCGTTTCGCGTTTGCGCTCGGCCAAGAGTCGGCGCAGAATGCCCCTCAGGAGGAGGCCGCCATGCCCGCAGAACTGTCTGACCGCTATGCACCGATCTTGCACCTGGCCAAGGGCGAGCGCTTTTTCCCCATGGCTGTGGAGGATCTGCTCAGCTATGCCGCGCTCTATCGCCGCGACGAGGATCAGCCGTTGGCCGCGCCCGGCCGGGTGCGGGCGGCGCATCTGCTCCAGGTGATGGGCGAAGACACCTACCTGCGCACGCTCACGGCTGCTCCGCTGACGGGCGCCGACGTCGTGCGCGGCTGGAACGCCGACACGCGGCAGCTGCTCGTGGCCTGGGCGCGCAGCACGGCGTTGAGCACCACCCCCGCAGCCATCACGGGCTATGATGAGGGGCGCGCGCAACGGCTCTATCGCTGGTATTCGGTCAAGACGCAGGCGGCCACGCGCCTTTTCTGGTGGAACGACCTCTTGATGGCGCGCACCTTTAGCCTGCGGCGCCGCGGTGCCGCCGCCGACCCCCTGCGGCTGAGCCTGCCCGCCGCCGCGCGCGACGAGGCCATGCAGCGCTATGAGGCGGCGGCGCGCTCGGGGAGTGGGTATACTTATTATTATCGCCTGGTGCGGCAGGGCGGCTATGCCGTGCTACAATACTGGTATCTCTATGCCTATCAAGACTGGGCCACCGCCTACGATGGCCTGAGCGACCACGAGGGCGATTGGGAGAGTGTGCAGCTCTTTTTCCGGCTGGAGGGCGAGCAGCCCGTCGAGCCGCCGGCCTACATCGCCTATCTCGGGCACGGGTCGCGCCTGGTCAAGCCGTGGCTCCATCGCGATGTGGGCCTCTCGGGGACCACCCGCATGTCTATGTCGCTGCGGGTTCGCACGCGAATTACCCCGAGCGCAAGGTCTATGAGCTGGTCCGCCTCTACGGCCTGGTCGACCGTGCGACGGGCGATGGCGTCACCCTCAAGCCCAATGACTGGCGCAGCTGTGGCAACCTGGACGAGGCACCCTTTGTGACCAATTATCCAGGCACGTGGGGCACGCCCTACTGCTTGACGTTGGCGGCGGGCGAGCAGGCTGAGGCGGCTCCCGCCGAGCCAGCGTGGGTGCTGCCTCTGCCGGGCGTCTCGGCGCCGTACGGGCCGCGCTTTGCGGCGCCGGGCAGCGAGCGCCTGGCCTGGGCCGATGCGCCGGCGTTCGCGGGCCTGTCGACGCCGACCGCGCCCTAGCGGTGCCGCGCGGCACTTTACGCCTGCCCGGCCACGCCCTATACTGCCTCCATCCTCCGACGAAAGGCGCGCTGATGACGACCGCTTGTGTACAGACCATCGCGGGGCTGCCCGCGCTGGTGATCGATGGCCAGCGAATCGCGCCCATTGCGGCCTATGTGAACCTGGGCCACGTCGAGCGCTTTCAGCAGGCCGAGATCGACCTCTACACTTTTACCGTGCGCTGCCCCTGGTGGGTAGGTCCGGGCCAGTATGAGTTCGCGGCGGTCGACGCCTACCTGGCGGACTATGTATCGCGGCTGCGCCGTGGCTGGCTCATGCCGCGCATCTATCTAGCCACCGAGGGCGCGGGTTGGTGGGGCGCGCTGCACCCCACCGAGCAGAACGTGTTGCGCAGCCTGGAGACGGGCGCCGTGGCCGACCAGGATGAAGACGACCCGCGCGTGCCCGCCTATCTGGGCCACGGCGTGCGCCTGGGCCAGCTCAACACGCACTCGTTCCACTCGGCGCTCTGGCGGGCCGAGGCCGCCGCGGCCGTGCGCGCGCTGGTGGCGCACTGCGAGGCACAGCCCTATGCCGAGCGCATCTTTGGCTGGCACCTGTGCGACGGCCTCTTTCAAGAGTGGTTCCACTGGAATGAATACAACCTGGGGGGCATGGCCGACTATTCGCCGGCGGCGGTCGCCGACTTTCGTCGCTGGCTGCGCGCCACCTATCACGATGACGTCGAGCTGCTCGCCGAGGCCTGGGGCCGGCCGGTGACGTTCGCCGAGGCGGCCATCCCCGAGCCGGCCGCCTTTATGCAGGCTCGCCACGGCGTGTTCTATGATCCCGTGGCCCAGCGCGATTGCGTGGACTATCTCCAATGCCTGTCGGACAGCATCGCCGACTGCATCCTGGCCGTGTGCGGCGCGGCCAAAGAGGCCCTGCCGCAGCCCAAGGTTACCTGCGTGTTCTATGGCTACCAGTTCATGAATATGCCGCGCCACAACCTCAACGGGCATTTCAGCCTGCGCAAGGTGCTCGACTCGCCCGCGGTCGACCTGCTCGCCAGCCCGCATTCGTACTCGAACCGCGGCGAGGGCGGCTATCATCACTCGCAGTCGGTGCCCGAGGCCATCCGCCGCGCGGGCAAGCTGCATTTCGACGAGATCGACTGCAAGACGCTGTGGACGCCCGAGACGGTCACGTGGAAGCGGCACATCAGCCAGCCCACCACCGTGGCGGGCACCATCGAGATGCTCAAGAAGGATGCGGCCTATCAGCTGGCCACAGGCACGGCGCAATGGTGGATGGATCTTACCGATGAGGGCTGGTTCGACGCGCCCGAGCTGGTCGAGCCGCTGCGCCGCTTGAAAGAGATCGAGCGGCGGCTGGAGGTGCTGGGCCGCAGCCAGTTCGGCGAGGTCGCCTGGGTGGCCAGCCAGCGGGCCAGCCTGTTCTATCAGCCGGGCGAGAACGTGCATCACGCGGTGGGCTTTCTCTTGCGCAACTGGTTTCTGAGCCGGTTGGGCGCGCCCTTTGATCAGGTGCTGGTCGATGAGCTGGTCGCTGATGACCGCGCGGCGGCTCAGGGCCTGCCGGGCCAGCTGCCGACATACAAACTCTACCTCATGTCGAACCTGTTCTATCTCTCGGCAGAGGAGCGCGCCGCGCTCGAACGGCGCTTTCGCCGCGAGCACGCCACAGTGCTCTGGCTGTATGCGCCGGGGTTCCAGAGCGACACCAGCGCCAGCGTCGAGAACATGCGCGCGCTCACCGGGCTGCGCCTGGAGCGGCTCGACGTGTATGGCGAGCTGGACGTCACCATCACCAGCGATGCGCACCCGCTGACGCGTGGCCTGTTGGGCCGCCGCTATGGAACGGGCGTCGACCGTGAGCAATATCTGCGCCCGCCCAAGACGCAATACCTGCCCGATACGCGCGTGGCGCCCCAGTTCGCCGTGGCTGACCCCGAGGCCACCGTGCTCGGCGTCTCGCCGCTGACGGGTCGCCCGGCGCTGGCCCTCTGCGAGCGCGACGGCTGGCGCTCGGTGTACAGCCTGGCGCCCGCCATGTCGGCCGAGCTGCTGCGCAACCTGGCGCGCTGGGCCGGCGTGCACCTCTATGTCGACAACGGCGACATGGTCTGGGCCAACGATCACTTTTTGGCGCTGTATGCCCAGAGCGACGGCGAGCGGACGGTGCGCTTTCCGCGCCCGGTGGACGTCGAAGATGCCTATCACGGCCGGTGGCTGGCGCGCGGCGTAACGGCGCTGACGGTCGATCTGGCCCACTGGGAAACGGCGCTCTGGCTCTTGCACGAGGCCTGACGGTAGACGGCAAGAGAGGGGGCACGTGGCCCCCTCTCTCATTGCGCGCTTGAGCGCTGTCTCTAGGCCCGCCAGCCTACCAGGAGAAGGTCTCGGGGTTGTGCAGGGCCGGATGCGGGACGATCCACGGGCCGCAAAAGCCACCGGTCTTCAAGTCTTCGCGGTCGGGCACGTTCTTCATGTCCGCGTGCTTGAAATACAGGTTGACGATGTTGGCCACACAGCCCATGCCAAAGCCGCCCTGCTCGATGTGGATGTCGATCAGGTCCCAGACCATCTGCATACGGACCATCTCGTCGGGCTCGATCAGCGCCTGGGTGAGCATGTCTTGCATGCGCGGCACGACCGTGTCGGCAAAGCCAGGCTCGGTCGAGGCCCAGCGCGGTGGCGTGCGCTCCCATGGGCTCTTGTCGAGCTCGGTGTCCTCTTTGTCGGTGCCGAGCATCTGATAGCGGTTGCCGCAGAGCGGCGCCCACCGTGCAGGCTCGTTCGGCACGACCCAGCTGGGGTAGACCAGGCAGTCGGGGCCATCGCCCACGCCCCAGTTGGCGCGCACCGAGCCCTGTCCGCTCTGCCACATGGTGTCGAACTCGGCCGGGGGCACGGGGTTGTTCACGATGCGCAGGCCGGCGGCGTTCCAGCCCTTGGTGTGCAGCTCGAGGCCCTGCACGTTGTTGATGCCCATGTCCGACTGGTAGTCGATGCGGATCTCGAGCGGCGAGCCATCGGGCATCTCGCGCCAACCATCGCCGTTGACGTCGACGACGCCGATGCCATCGAGCAGGCTCTTGGCCTTGTCGATGTCGTACTCGATGAACATGTCGCGCCACTTGGCGTACATCGCGCGGGCCTGGTCGTTATAGTTGAACTCGATGGCCTTGGGGCTCATGGTGCCCGAGCTCAGCTCGCCCGTGCCAAAGTAGAGCACTTTGCGCGTGGTCTCGCGGTCCATGCAGTGGCCCATGGCGCGCTTGAAATCGGGCGTGCGATACAGTGCTCGCAGCTTGTCGTTGGGCGTGTCAAAGTTGTGAAAGTAATAGGGCACGCCGCCGCCACCACCGTCGAGCAGGATCAGGACATAGTTGCCGCCCTGCTGGCCCTCTTTGAGCGTGGCGATGTCGCCGAACTGCATCGAGTGGTTGGTGTGCGGCAGATAGTCGACGCCGCCCTGGAGCACGGTCAGCACCTGCACCTGCGGGTCAGCGACCAGCTTTTCGTCGATGCCGTTGATATAGGGCAGCTGATTGCCCTCGCTGTCGACGCAGTAGTAGTACGGGTTGCGCTCCCACGTGCGCCCCGCCCCGGGATCGTACTTCGCAAGCTTCCAGGCGTTCAACGTGGGGCACTCGGGATTGGTGCGCACGGCGATCTTTTCGCGGAGCTTCTCTACATCCTTCATGTCTGGGTTGTAAGTGGGGTGGAACTGCTTGAGATAGTGCGCTGGGGCGATCCAGCGGGGGCCGTTGCCCGCGTTCACCCACATGGCCAGTCGTTTGGCGGTGAGGGGCGCCGAGACGACATACTTGAGGGTCAAGGTATAATCGTCTTTCTTGATCATCTCGACGAGTTCGCCGCCAGCCTGCCCAAAGTCGGGCGGCTGATCAGGAAAGTTCTCATTCAAGACCAGATCATTCCACCAGAAGAGGACATCGTCGACGGTGCACGGCTCGCCATCCGACCACTTCAAGCCCTCGCGAAAGTGCACAGTCCACTCGGTGTTCTCGGCGTTGGTCTCCCAGGTGTCGCACATGCCCGGGGCGATGCCCAGGCCATCGTCGATCCAACGCAGGGGCGAGTGGCCATAGAACCACTCTTCCATGCCACTGCCGAGGTTGGGGTGGAAGGTGCGGATGCGCCCACCATACGTGCCGATCTCGTCGATGCAGCCGAGGGTGAGCGGGACCTTGGGCAGGCGGTCGGCCAGAGGCGGCAGCTTGCCCGCGGCGACCAGCTCGGCGAGCTGGGGTGCTTCTTTGGAGGCCACGGCTGTGGGCACGGGCGTGGCCGTAGCGGCCAGGGTGGGGATGGGCGTGTTGGTTGCGGCAGGCGCGCTGGTGGGCTGGACGGCAGGGGTTGCCGTAGCGGCTGCAGCGGGTGCCTCGGTGGCGGGGGTCTTGGCGCAGGCGGCCAGAGCTACCCCC
>JBDKSN010000041.1:0-22733 GCA_039680625.1 Anaerolineales bacterium
CGTGCATATCTGGGTAGATCAAGCCTCGGGAGGCAACTAGGATGAGAGTGATCCATCGGGTTCTGGTGATGCTGCTCGTGCTGGCCATGGTGGCCTGCACCACTCCGACCGTACCCCTGCCTACGGCGGTGCCCACCTTTGGCCCCGGCGGCCAAACGGCCACCGCGCCGGCGACGCCGACAGGCGCGCAAGAGCCTACAACGGGACCCACCGAGGGTGCGACCCCTGGCAAGGCCCGGGTGGCAGGCCCCAGTCTCGCAAGCGCCACGCCGCCCCCGGGCCAAGAGCTGGCCCTCGATGGGCAGATCACTTTCGTGTTTGACGAGGACATGGATCCCGCAAGCGTCGAACAGGCCCTCCGCGTCGAGCCAGAGATCGACCTGGAACTCGAGTGGCCCGATCCTCGCACGCTCGCCATCGCCCCTGCTGAGGGCGAGTTCGCCCCCGACACCGAGTACGTCTTGGTCGTGAACACCTCGGCGACCAGCGCACAGGGTGAACCCCTGGTCGAGCCGGTGCAGTGGCTCGTGTCGACCACCGGCGTGGCCAACGTCGCGCAGATGGTGCCCGAGCCCGATTCGACCGACGTGGCCGTGACCAGCCCGCTGCGCCTCACCTTCGACCGCCCCATCGTGCCCCTGGTGGGCGTCCAAGAGCAGAGCGAGCTGCCCTGGCCGGTGACCATCGAACCGGCCACTGAGGGTACTGGTGCCTGGATCAATACCTCGATTTTCGAGTTCGCTCCCTCCGAGGGCTGGCTGGGCGGCACCGTCTATACCATCGCCACCGTGGAACAGCCGGGCGAGCCGATCGTGGCCAGCATCGCGCCCACAGAGTGGTCGTTCACCACGGCTGTGCCGCGCGTGCTCAGCGTCACTCCGGCGCAAGATGAGCTCTATGCCGCGCCAGACACGACGGTCACTCTGGTCTTCAATCAGCCCATGGCCACTGACGAGACGGCCAAACGCTTTACCTTGCGCGACGCCGAGAGCAACTCGGCAGTCGAGGGTGCCGTGACTTGGGACAAAGAGTCCCTCGTCTTTACCCCCAAGAAGCCACTCGCTCGCGGCCAGACCTATGAGGTGGTGCTCGCCCAAGGCTCGCCAGCTGCGTCGGGCGAGATGACCATCGACAAGACCTACACTGCGCGCTTTCGCGTGGCGCCCACCTTGGCCCTCGAAAGCTCGCAACCGCGCTCGGGAGCGAAGAACGTCGCCTATGACGAGCTCGTGCAGCTCTCGTTCTCGTGCCCCATCGACCGTGACAGCCTGACGGCCGCGCTCAAGGTCGAGCCGAAGGCCGAGTTTTATGTCTGGACCGACGATCTCGAGACCACGGCCAGCGTCTCGATGACTCTCCAGCCCTCGACCGCCTACACCCTCACCATTGGTAAGGGCCTCGAGGATCGCTATGGCGCCACCTTGGGCAAAGACGTCAAGCTGACCTTTACCACCGCCGCGCGGCGCCCAAGCGTCTGGTTGAACACGCCGGGCGACATCGGCATGTACGACGCCAAGGCCGAGCCGACGATCTATGTCTCGGCGGTCAACGTCGCGTCGGTCACCTTCGAGCTATACAACATCGGCGCCAATGGCTTTGTCGAGCTTACCCGCCACGGCGGCTATCTCAACTGGGACGAGTACCAGCCGAACAAGAAGAACCTCATCCGCGAGTGGACGGCCACGGTCGATGCGGCCCTCAACGAGGTCGGCACGATCAAGGCGCCCCTGGGCAAGACCAAGCCGCTCGGCGAGGGCTACTATGTGCTACGCGTATCGGCCCCTGGCGTCGACACCCGGCAGCACCATCTCCTCGTGGTCACGCCCTACAACCTCGTGCTCAAGTCCAACTCTAGCCAGGCGTTGCTCTGGGCCACCGACCTGCAGACGGGCCAGCCTGTCAAGGATCTCGCCCTCGCACTCTATGGCGAGGATGGCAAGCGCATCGCTACCGCCACCACCGATCAGGATGGGCTGGCGAGCGCCAAGCTCACCCTCAAAGACCCCTGGTCGCCCGTGACGGTCATCGGCGCCGAAGAGACCGCCGCCGTCCTGCGCAATTGGGACAGTGGCATCTCTCCCTGGCAGTTCAATATCCCGGTCGAGCTCTACGCCCAACCGTTGCGCATCTTTACGTATAGCGACCGCAGCATCTATCGCCCAGGGCAGACGGTGTACTTTAAGGGCTATGTCCGCGCTGACGATGACGGCACCTATAGCCTGCCCGAGACGGGGATGCCGGTGAACCTGGAGCTGTTCGACAGCCAGGGCCGCGTCATCACCCAAGACAAGTTCGCCCTCAGCGAGACTGGCTCCTTCGATGGCGCCATCCTCCTGTCGGAAGATGCCAGCCTGGGCTACTACTATGGCACTTTTTCCATCGGTGAGCAGTATGCCGACCTGAGCTTTCTCGTGGCCGAGTATCGCAAGCCCGAGTTCGAGGGCACGCTCACACTCGACAAGCCGAGCTATGTCCACGGCGACGTGGCCAAGGCGCAAGTCTCGGTCAACTACTTCTTCGGCGGCTCGGTGAGCAAGAGCCAGGTGGTGTGGACGGCGATCAAAGAGCCTTACTCGCCTACCTGGGAGGGTCTAGAGGACTATACCTTTGACGATGAGACCCTCACGGACTATCCCACCGTCGGCGAGTATGGTGGGCCGTTTGCCGATGGCACCGGCGAGACCGACGCCGAGGGTAACTATGCCTTTGAGGTGCCCATCGACCTGTCGACCGACCGCACCAGCCGGCGTCTGGTGCTCTACGCAACGGTCATCGACGCCAACAATCAAGAGGTGACCGTCACCGGTGGCGCCATCCTGCACAAGGCCGACGCCTATGCGGGGCTGCGCACCGACGCGTACGTCGGCTCGGCGGGCGACGAGATGTCTGTCGAGGTCATCAGCGTCGACTCGCAAGGCAAGATCCTGCCCAAGACCAAGGTTCAAGTCAGCTTCCTCAAGCACGAGTGGTACAGTGTCAAAGAAGAGACCCCCGAGGGCGAGGCTTACTGGACCAACAAAACGCGCGAGACCGAGGTCGACTCGGTGACCGTCACCACCGATGCCAAGGGCCTGGCCAAGGCTTCCTTCACGCCCGAGGAGGGCGGCGCCTATCGCGTGCGCACCACGGTATACGACGCCAACGAGAACGAGAACCACAGCTCGCTCTACCTGTGGGTTAGCGCGAGCGAGTTCGTCAATTGGGGCCAGCAGAACGACAACCTGCTCCAGCTCGTCGCCGACAAGCATGAGTACGCCGTCGGCGACGTGGCCCGGGTCCTCGTGCCGGCGCCGTTCGATGCCCCTGCTCTGGCGCTGGTCACCATCGAGCGCGGCGGCCTGCTCGAACACTCGCTCGTCGAGTTCGACGGCGTCAGCCAGGTGCTCGAGGTGCCCATCACCGAGGACCACGTCCCTAACGTCTACCTGTCGGTGACGATGGTGGTCGGCGCGGCCGACCTCAAGAGCCCCGCCACGTTCAAGGTAGGTTATGTCGAGTTGCCCGTGGACATCTCCTCGCGGGTGCTCGACGTGCGTGTCGAGCCCGCCAAGGAGACCTATGCGCCGCGCGAAGAGGCGGAATACACCATCACGACGCTCGACGCCGCCGGCAAGCCCGTGTCTGCTGAGGTTTCGCTCCAACTGGTCGACCGGGCCGTTGAGACGCTCGTGGGCTCCGAGCCGCGCAGCATCATCGATGCCTTCTACCGTGAGCGCGGGCTGGGCGTCTCTACCGCAGCCAGCCTCACCGTCTCGGTCGAGCGCACCAACCTCCAAGTCGCCCGCGAGGGCAAGGGTGGCGGTGGTGGCGGCGAGGGCGGCGTTGCGACGCGCGAGTACTTCCCCGACACCGCCTACTGGCGAGCGACGCTGGTCACCGACGAGGATGGCCAGGCCACCATCAGTGTGCTCTTGCCCGACAATCTGACCACCTGGCGGATGCACGCCCAGGCCATGTCGGTCGACAGCCTGGTGGGCACCGCCACCGTCGATATCGTCACCAACCTCGATCTGATGGTGCGGCCCTCGCTGCCGCGCTTCCTCGTGCTCGCTGACGAACCCGAGCTCACCGCGGTGGTGCACAACAACACCGCCAAGGACCTCGACGTCGACGTCAGCCTGACGGCTACCCAGGTCGAGATCGACACGCCCGAGCAGCACATCACCGTGCCCGCGGGCGACAAGACCGCCGTGTCGTGGAAGGCGCACGTCGCCAGCCAGGCCGACGGCGGTGATACGGCAACCTTCACGGTGAGCGCCTCGGCGGGATCGTTGAACGATGCCGTCGAGATCGAGATCCCGATCCTGCGCTCGATCTCGCCCGAAGTGGTGGCCACCTCGGGCCAGGTCGATGACCAAGTGGTCGAACAGGTGCGGGTGCCTCTGCTCGCCGACAACGACTGGGGTGCGTTGGTCGTGCTACTCGAGCCATCGTTGGCCGCGGGCATGACCGAGGGCCTGCGCTACCTGCAGACCTATCCCTATGACTGCGTCGAACAGACGGTCAGCCGCTTTTACCCCAACGTGGTGACCTATCGCGCCCTGCAAGAGCTGGGCATCGAGCGGCCAGATCTGGCCGAGAAACTGCCCCAACAAGTGGCCCTGGGCCTACAGCGGCTCTATGAGACGCAGAACTGGGACGGTGGTTGGGGCTGGTGGGCCGGTGAGGGCAGCAATGCCACGATCACGGCCTATGCCGTCACCGCCATGCTCACGGCCCGAGATGCCGGCTTTGCCGTCGAAGAGAACGCGCTGAATCAGGCCATCAGTTTCCTGTGGGCGCGGCTCGATCAGGAACAGGTCGACTCGCGGGCCGATCGCGATGAGCGCGCCGCGGTGCTCTATGCGCTGGCGCTCTCTGGCGACGGCGACCTCGGGCGCACCGTGGCCCTGTTCGACGAACGCGATGGCCTGTCGCTCTATGGCAAGGCCTACCTGACCATGACGCTGTCTCTGCTGGAAAAGCACGATAGCGAGCGCCTGACGACGCTGACCAACGAGCTCGAACAAGCGGCGATCTGGAGTGGCACCCAGGCGCACTGGGAAGAGGCCGAGGCCAGCCCCTGGAGTATGAACACCGACACCCGCACGAGCGCCATGGTGCTGCGCGCTCTCGTCCAGCTCACCCCCGACAGCAAGACGCTGCCTGCCGCAGTGCGCTGGCTGATGACCGCCCGCTCGGCCGCCCGCTGGGAGACGACCCAAGAGAACGTCTGGGCCATCGTCGCGCTGACGGACTATATGGTCTCGACCGGCGAGCTCAAGGGCGAGTATGACTATGCCGTGGCGCTGAACGGCAAGACGCTCGAAGAGGGCACGGTCACGCCTGAGACGATCGACCAGGTCATGGTGCAGCAGGTGCCCATCGGCAAGCTGCAACGCGAAGACGGCAACGCCATCGCCCTGACCCGCACCGAAGGTCCCGGCCAGCTGTACTACTCGGCCTATCTCAACTACTACCTGCCGGTCGACCGCCTGATGCCGCTGTCGCGCGGGATCTATGTGCAGCGACAGTACACGTATCAGGATTCCGCTGGCAAGCCCACCGAGAGTGCCGTGCTCAACGGGCTGATCGAGGTCAAGCTGACCCTGATCGCCCCGCACGACCTCTACTATCTGGTCATCGAAGACGCCCTGCCAGCCGGTTGTGAAGCCATCGATCCGGCCCTGGCGACCTCGCGCCGTGTCGACCAATCGGCCGGCCTGGCTCCCGTGGGCGAGGGCTATACCGAAGAGCCTTTCTGGCGGCAAGCGTGGCCCACCCACACCGAGTTTCACGATGAGAAGGTGTCACTCTTTGCCGCGGAGCTTGCTCGGGGCACCTACGAGTACACCTACACGATGCGCTGCTCGGCGCCGGGCCTGTACAACGTGCTGCCCGCGCTGGCCTATGAGATGTACGCGCCCGACGTGATGGGCCGCTCGGCTGGCGTGCAGCTCGAGATCGCTCGCTAGGTGACGCCTGGCGAAACACGAGAGGGCGCCCCTAGAGGCGCCCTCTTGCCATTCACACGCGAACTCACTTCTTGAGCAGCGTCGGCCTGGCCTCGCCCACGGCCACCATCCGCTGGATCAGCCGCTCGGCCAGTTCGTCGGCCACGGCGCGATAGGCCGGGTCGCCCACCAGATTGTGCTGCTCGAAGGGGTCGGCCTCCAGGTCATACAGGTATTGCTCCTCATAGACCTCGGCCGCAGGCACGGCCCAGCCATCGGCGCCGGGTGCGTTCACCGCATACTTCCAGCGACGGGTGCGCACAGCGCGCCCCACCTGAGACTCGCTGATCTGCACGAACACGTCGCCGGGCCAGTCGGCGCTCTCTCCACGCACCAGAGGCTGCAGACTGTGCCCCTGAAAGCTCTCGGGCACGGTCGCGCAGGCTGCGTCTAGGATCGTCGGGGGCAGGTCCACGAGGCTGACCAGCTCTGACCGCACCTGCCCGCCCAGGAACCCCGGCCCGCGCAACACCAGCGGAATGCGGATCGACGCCTCGTGGCACGAGCGCTTGTACTCGCTGTTGCGCGTGCAAAAGTGGCAGCCATGGTCGCTGGTATAGATCACCAGCGTTTCCTCGGCCAGGCCGAGCCGTTCGAGCTCGGCCAACACGCGTGCCAGGTTCTCGTCGAGGCTGCGGCAGATTCCGTAATAGTCCGGCAGATTTTCCGCCCAGTCGCCCTCAGGATGGCCGAGCAGGTCGCCCGGCACGGGCAGGTCGGCGTAGCGCTCGGCATAGCCCGCCGGCGCGACAAAGCGCCGGAGGTCATTCTGGTGGTGCGGCTCGAGATACGAGACAAAGAGAAAGAACGGCCGCTGCCCATCGCGGGTGCGTAGGTATTCGAGCACATGGTCCGTCTGGGCGTCTACCCGGTAGCCGCGAAAAGGCACGAACCGGCCGTCGGCAGCATAGTAGCCACCACCATAGGGCTGCGAGCTGAACTCGAGCAGGTCGGCGCCCAGCCAATAGTCCGTGTAGCCGCCGCGTCGGTCAGGGGGCACCGCCTGATGGTCGCGATTGCTCAGCCCCGCCAGGTGCCACTTGCCGATATAGCCTACGTCATAGCCCACGCCCTTGAGCACCTGCGCGATCGTCAGCGCGTTGTTCGGCAGAGGGATGCCGTTGCGAAAGCACCCCGTCACCGTGGGATACACCCCCGTCTGCAACAGCGCTCGGGCTGGCCCACACACCGGTTGCGCGGTAAAGGCCAGGTCAAAGCGCACGCCCTCGGCGGCAAGGTTGTCGAGCGTGGGCGTTAGGCCCAGTTGCGGGCCATAGCAGCCGACGGTGTCGGCGCGTTGCTGATCGGTGAAAAAGACCAGGATGTTGGGCGGTCGCCCCGCTGTCTCGTTCGTGGCCATGATCCTCCTTTTCCAGTCGGCCAACGCCCCGCCCTCAGCCGACCAGGCGTATGGCGTTGCTGAGCAGCCAGGTGCGCCAGGCGCCAGCGTACCAGCGCCGCGCCACCACGCGATAGATGCCCGCCTCTTCGACGCGCCAGGTCAGCGCAGGCCCTCGCTCGCTGACGATAAGGCAGCCATCGCGCCATAGCTCCAAGCGCGCCCGCGCCCCCGCCGGCGCCTCGGCATAGAGGGTGCCCTCCGCGGGCCAATGCACCGTCGACCCCATCGGCAGCTCGGCCCCCGAGGCCAGCCGCAGGCCAAAGCGGAACCCGGTGCCGTCGCGCAGAGCGTCATAGCTGACAAAGCAACGCCCCGCGCGCAGCGCGTCGTGCAGCCGCTGGCCCAGCATGGCCGCCGTCTCGTCGGTGCGCTCGCTCGGCCACGGCCCCTCGATCAGGGCGTGCGTGTTCACGGCGCGGAAGAGGTACTCATAGCCAAAGACACGCCGACGCAGCGGCCCCATGCGATACTCGATGGCGTGAGCATCGCTGCCCGCTACGCCCACACAAGGGCCTTGCGTCAGCAACGTGTCCCACCGCGCCAGCGTCTCGTCAAAGGGGCCACGCATGGCCAGCTTGGGCCAGAGGGCCAGGGCCAGCGCCGATGCGGCGTTGGGCAGGTGCGCTTTGAATTCGGACATATAGTTCCACAGTTCGAGGCCCTGCACCTGATCGGCCAGATCCCAACGCTGCCAGGGGATCTCTGGCTCACCGCTGTACGCGGCGCTGTGCTCGTCGGGGTGCGCGATGAGGCACAGCCCGCCCGCGGCACGCGCTGCGGCCAATGCCTGCGCGGTGTCGGCGGCATAGGGCGCCAGATCGACGCCGGCGCCCAGCACCAGCAGATGGTTGCAGTGCGGGTGAGCCGGGTCGTTCAGCTCTTGGCCCACCAGCAGCAGCACACCATCGCGCCAGCCCTGCTCGCCAAAGGCAACGGCGTTGTGGTCGGTGACGATGCACCAAGCCAGGCCCGCCTGACGCGCCGCTGCAGCCACCTCGGCATGCGTGCCCGTGCCGTCCGACAGGGTCGTATGGATATGCAGATTACCCTTGACTTCAGTGAACATCGCCCCTCTCGGCAGACGCCGCCTAGGCCAACAGCGAGCGCGCGAATGCCTCGCCGAACTGCTCGGCAGCGCGCAACACCTCGCGGTTGGGGCCGCCATTCACCTCCAGCGGGGCGCCCCACTCCCATTCGAGCTTGCTGGTGAGCTCTTGCGCCTCGCGGAAGGCCCCCTTGCTCCAGCCATAGCTGCCGAAATACCCGACCTTGCGGTGCATGATTCGCTTGTGCGCGGCCATATGCAGAGCCTCGGCCATCGGTGGAAAGAGTGAGACCTCATAGGTGGGCGCGCCGACCAACACGCCCGACTTGGTCCACAGCGAGGGCAGGATGTAGGCCGAGTGCGTGCGGGCGACGTCATAGATGGCCAGCGGGATGCTCACCTTCGAGACGCCCTCGGCCACGGCGTTCATCAAGGCCTCGGTGTTGCCATACATCGAGCCAAAGAGCAGGGTGACGCCCGGCTCGGCCGGCTCGGTGGCCAGCTTGGCCCACTGCGCATACAGCGACACGATGCGCATGGGGTCGCTGCGCCAGATGAGCCCATGCGAGGGCGCCACCACATCGATGGGCACGCCCTGTAGCTTGTCGATGGCCTTGAGCACCGGCCCCGAGAAGCGCGCGACGATGTTCACATAGTAGCGGAGCGCCTCGCGCTCATAAAAGGACATGTCGATGCAGTCGTCATCAAAGATGGCCCCGTGTAGCGCGCCATAGCCGCCGAATGCGTCGCACGAGAACAGCACTCGCGTCTGCTCCTCGTAGGTGACCATGGTCTCGGGCCAGTGGACGAACGGCGTGGCCACAAAGCGCAGCTTCTTGGCACCGAGCGGCAGCTCCTCGCCATCGGCGACGGCGCGCACTCGCTCGGTGATGCCATAGTATGCGGCCAACATCGGTACGGCCTTGGCCGACATCAGGAACTCGGCGTGCGGCGCCAGGTGGTAGAGCAGGCTCACCGCACCGGTGTGGTCGGGCTCCAGATGGTTGAGCACCACGTAATCCAGCTCGGCGGGGTTCACCAGATCCTCTACCTGCTGCAACAGCGCTCCGCCGTGCCCACTGCGGGCCATGTCGATGAGCGCTTTCTTTTCGTCGAGGACCAGATAGCTGTTGTACGACACGCCCTCTTGGCTGATGGGCCACATACCCTCAAAGAGGTCGGTGGTGCGGTCATTGACTCCGATCCAGTAAATGCCCGGCTTGATCTCGATCGCTGGCATCGCTCCCTCCGCAGATCGGCCCTTGGCCGTGAATCGCTGTTCGCTAGAATCTACTGGACGCGGGCGAAGGCGTCAACCTAGCTCAGACGCGGCACCCGCGCCAACAGTGCCGAGATGACCTCATAGTGGATGGTGCCCAGCCGCGCGGCCACATCCTCAGCGGTGATCGCCTCTTGACCCTGCCTGCCGATCAACACCACCTCGTCTCCGGCGCGCACGCCGGGGATGGCCGTGACATCGATCATCGTCTGGTCCATACAGACGTTGCCCAACAGCGGCGCGCGTTGCCCGCGCACCAGCACCTCGCCCCAGTTGCGCGGGCCTCGGCGAAAGCCATCAGCATAGCCCACGGGGATCACGGCCACACGCGTAGGCTGGCTGGCGACAAAAGAGCGGCCATAGCCCACCGATGCGCCCGCGTCGATCCAACGCACCTGCGCCACCTGACACTTGAACTGCATGGCCGGGCGCATGCCCTCGGGCAGCGGCACGGCAGCCGAGGGCGCCAGGCCATAGAGGGCGATCCCCGGGCGCACGAGGTTGTACCGCGCCTCGGGCAGCCGGAGCGTGGCCGCGCTATTGGCCAGGTGCACCCAGCGTGGCCGACAGCCGACGGCCCTGGCGGCCTGGATGGCGCGCTCAAAGCGCGCTTGTTGCCATCGTGCATAGCTCAGGTCAGGCTCGTCGGCGGTGGCCAGGTGGCTGAAAATCCCCTCGATGGCCAGCCCGGGCAGCCCGAGCGCCTCTTGCACCAAGCCCGCCACCTCTTCTGGCTGCACGCCCAGCCGGCCCATGCCGGTCTCGACCTTGAGGTGCGCCACCGCAGGCCGCCCCAAGTCTTGCGCCGCCCGCGATAGCGCCCGGGCCACCTGCCGGTCGTACAGCGCCACCGCGATGCCCTGCGCCACCGCCTCGCGCGCCTCCCACGGCGGCAGATAGCCGAGGATCAAGATCGGCGCCTCGATGCCCGCGTCGCGCAATGCCACCGCCTCGTTGAGCGAGGCCACCCCCAGCGCCGTCGCGCCGTTGTTGAGCGCCGTGCGCCCCACGCGGATGGCGCCATGGCCATAGGCGTCGCCCTTGAGCACCGCCATCAGCGCCACTTCGGGGCCAATGAGCTCGCGCAAGATGCGCACGTTGCCGGCCACGGCTTCCATATCGATCTCGAGCCAGGCCGGCCGACCCGGCATGGCCGTGTGCGCCTGCCCAAACGCCGCATGTTGGCGCGCCAGGAGCTGCGGCGCTCGCTCTGGCTCGGCCATCAGCGCGCGCACCACCTCTTCCATCCGGCTCTCGGCGCTGCCTTTGACCAACACCACGTCGCCCTCGCCCAGCCCGCGGCGGGCAGCGGCCACGGCATCGCCAGTGGCGTGGCACAGCGTCACCTGCTCAGCCGAGAGGCCCGAGCGACACGCCGCCAGCCCGGCGCGCGCGGCGAGGTCGCCCAGCGTCACCAGGGAGTCGGCCACTTGAGCGGCGCGCTCGCCCACGCGTTCATGCCACGTCACCGCGAGCGCCCCCAGATCGCTCATATCGCCCAGAACCAACGTGCGCCGCCCGTGCACGGGCAGCGCGGCCAGCGTGTCCAGCGCGGCCAGCACCGAGGCCGGGTTAGCGCTATAGCTATCGTCGAGCAGTCGGCTGCCCTCGACCCCGGCCAGCGCGATCATCCGCCCGGGCAGTGGCGCTGCGGCCCGCACGCCAGCGGCGATCTCGTCCCAAGGGCTGCCCAGCCACCGGGCCGCGGCCGCCGCCTGGGCCACGAGCTGCGCCTGGTGCTCGCCTAGCAGGCTGGTCTCTAGCGTCACCTCGCGAGCGCCCTCTCGCAGGCGGATACGCAGCCCCTCCCACCCGCCCTCGACGTCCACAAGGCGCAGATCGGCGTCGGCCGCCCGCCCCACCCGCACCCGCGCCACGCTCGCTGGTGACGTCATCGCTCGCACCAGGGGATCGTCAGCGTTCAAGATGGCCACGCCGCCGGGCACCACCTCATCCAGCAAGGCCGCCTTCTCGCGCGCCACGGCCTCGCGGGAGCCAAAGGCGGTCAGATGGCTGTCGCTCACATTGGTCACCACCGCGACGGTCGGCCGCACGATGCGCGCGGCCTCGGCGATCTCACCCAAGCTATCGGCGGCCAGTTCGAGCACGGCCAGCTCGTGTTGCGGGGTCAGGCCCCCTAGGGCAATGGGCAGGCCTAGCCGCCCGTTGAAACTCTCCGGCGAGCGAAACACCGCCCGCCCCTGCGCCAGGATCGTCGCGATCAGCTCTTTGGTCGTCGTCTTGCCGCTGCTGCCGGTGACCGCTACCACCGGCAACCGGCGCGCCGCCAGCACATAGCGAGCATAGGCGAGCAAGGCGTCGGTGGTGTCGGGGACTTGCACTACGGCCACCCCGTCGGGTGCGCTGACCGGCTGCTGGCAGAGCACCCCCTTGGCCCCCGCGGCCACGGCGTCGGCCACGTGGTCATGACCATCGCCGGTGGCTGTCACCAAAGCCACAAACAACTCGCCCGGGTGCGTCCGTCGTGAGTCAAAGCTCCACCCCGCAAAGTCGTGCGGCCCGGGTTGCCGCAACAAACCGCACGTGGCGGCGATCAAGTCGTTGAGTGTGATCATCCTCGGCTCCTAAGCGCGCATTCTAGCATCGCTCGCCGATGGCCCCAAGCTCTGGCCCTGCGGCGTTGCCGTTGTGCCCGCCGCCTCTGTCGGTTATAATCGCAGGCATTGCCGAGTCACCCATAGGAGGCGTGATGTACCAGAAACTCATCATCGTCGGCCGCTTGGGCCGTGATCCCGAGATGCGCTATACGCCACAGGGCCAGCCCGTGACCAGCTTCAACGTGGCTACCGACCGCAGTTGGACCGATGCCAGTGGCCAGCGCCAAGATCGCACCACCTGGTTCCGCGTGTCGGTGTGGGGCAAGCAGGCTGAGAGCTGCAACCAGTATTTGGCCAAGGGCCGGATGGTGCTCGTCGAGGGCGAGATCAACGAGCCTCAGGTCTACCAGCGGCGCGACGGCGAGTGGGCCGCCTCGCTCGATGTACGCGCGACCAACGTGCGCTTCTTGGGCGGGCGTGGCGAGGAGCGCGGCGCAGCGCCCAGCGAATCCACCGGCACCGCCGCGACGGGCGCTGGCCCCCTCCTGGATGAGGAAGAGATCCCCTTCTAGGCTCGGCCATCGCGCTCGTTGCGTAATCCCAGTCCTTGCCGGAGCATCGCCGATGAGATCGTCTTGCGAACGCTATCTGGCGGTCGTCCATGGCGCGGTCTACACCATGGACGCCGCGCAGCCCACCGCCCAGGCCGTGCTCATCCACGGCGACCGTATCGCCGCGGTGGGCACGACGGATGAGATCCGCGCGCTGGCGCCGATAGGCACGCCGGAACTCGATGCGGGCGGACACGCCGTGCTGCCCGGCTGGAACGATGCACACCTGCACTTGATCGAGTTCGGCCTTACGCTGCGGCGCCTTCTCCTCGCCGACACCACAAGTCTGGCCGAGGTGCAAGCGCGCGTAGCTTCGGCTGCCCATGCTGCCGGGGGCCGTTGGGTGCTCGGGCGCAGCTGGAATCACAACGTCTGGCCCGCGCCCGTCATGCCCTGCCGCCAGGACCTCGACGCCGTCTCGGGCGACGTGCCGGTCGCGCTCACCTCCAAAGACGGCCACGCGCTGTGGTGCAACTCGGCCGCGCTGCGGCTGGCCGGCATCGACCAGAACACGCCCGACCCCGCCGGCGGCCGCATCCTGCGCGACCCCTCTGGGCAACCTACAGGCATCCTCTGTGACGCGGCAATCGGCTTGCTCGAGCGAGTGATCCCCGCGCCCAGCCCGGCCGAGCGCGAGCAGGCCGCCGCAGACGCGTGCCAGGCCGCGCTCCAGCTCGGCGTCACCAGCGTCCAGACCTGCGAGGGGCCGAGCGAGTTTCACGCGCTGCGCACTCTGGAGAGCGCCGGCCGCCTGGGCGTGCGCATCTGGCACATGGTGCCCGTCGAGAGCCTGCCCGACGCCCTGCATATGGGCCTGCAAACGGGCTTTGGCAGCGATCGGCTGCGCATCGGCCACGTCAAGATGTTCGCCGACGGCGCCCTGGGTTCGGCCACGGCCGAGATGCTGGCCCCCTACGAGGGCTCGGCGGACGATCGCGGCGTGGCCGTCACCAGCTCGGCCGAGCTGTATGAGCATGCCCTGGCCGCCGCGCGTGGTGGACTGGCCTCGGCGGTGCACGCTATCGGCGACAGCGCCAACCGGCGCGTCATCGATGTGTATGCTCGCCTGCAGCGCGAGCTGCCCGAGTCGCGCCTTCGCCACCGCATCGAGCATGTTCAGCTCATCACCCCCGAGGATCAGTCGCGGTTGGCGTCGCTGGGCGTCATCGCCTCGATGCAGCCCATCCACTGCATCCACGATATGCACATGGCCGACCGTCAATGGGGCGCCCGCGCTCGGCACGCCTATGCTTTCCGCAGCCTGCTCGACGCGGGCGTGCCGCTGGCCTTTGGCACCGATTGCCCCGTCGAGGCGTTGGCGCCACTGCCCGGAATCTATGCAGCCGTGACTCGCCAAGAGGTCGATGGCACGCCCGATGGGGGCTGGTATCCGCAAGAACGCCTCACCCTGGCCGAGGCTGTGCGCGCTTACACGCTGGGCGGCGCCTATGCCAGCTACCAAGAAGACGTCAAGGGCAGCATCACCCCCGGCAAGTGGGCCGACCTCGTCGTGCTCTCGCAAGACATCTTTGCCGGGCCGCCCCAGACGCTGCTGGAGACCTCGGTCAGCACTACCATCGTCGCTGGCGAGGTCGCCTACACCGCCTGAAGCGTCTCTGCACGCCCAAAGCCCGTCGGCTGAGCGACGGGCTTTTCGTCCTTCACCTGGTTTGCGACGACGAACTAGCCGCGCAAGCCCTCGACGATGCGCTGATAGCGATCGAGCAGATCTCGCGCCTGCTCGTCTGTCGGCGCCTGGGCATAGATGTAAAAGATGGGGCTATCGGCATCGGGCAGCACCAGCACCCACTCGTCTGCCGACAACTGGATCTTGACGCCGTCGATCTGCTCACCCAGCCGCTCGCGGTACTGCTGGTTGAGCAGCCGCATCACGGTGCCCTTGGTCTCCCAGGGACAAGAGACCTGCCCCTCGGCGAGGTGATACTCGGGCACGGCATCCAAGGCCTCTGTCATCGAGATGTGTTGCGTGGCGAGGAACTCGAGCATCTTGGCCACGGTCATCATGCCATCGACCACGGGCTGGAAGCACGGCCAGATGAACGAGCCGTTGCCGTCGGTGGCCATGATCACGTCTGGATCGAGCGCTGCGACCATCACCGACTGTAGATTGGCCTTGGTGCGCAGGATGCGGCCGCCATAGGCCTCGGCCATCTCCTCGAACACCGACGGCATGGTCACGGGCACGGCGATGGCGCCGCCGCCGTGGGTCACGAGCGCCAGCCGCGCCAGCGCAGCAGCCAGCATTGTGCTCGACACCTCCTGGCCGTTGCAGTCGACCACGAACACCCGCTCGCCGCCGACGTCGAGGCGCACGCCCAGCGCCGTATTCAGCACGGCGCAGATCTTGCCCAATTGCTCGATCGAGTGGTGAAACTCTTCCGTCGGGATCGACATCTTGGTCTCGTCGATCGATTCGTTCAGCGCCACCACCCGGCAGTTGAGACTCGTCAGGATGGGCGAGAGCACCCCGGCCGTGGGGCTGTTGGCAAAGTCTACCGCCAGATAGGGGCTGAGCTGGCGGATCGCGTCGACATCCAGCGCCGCTAAAAAGGCCTCGGTATAGTCCTCGACCACGCGCACGGCATAGCTGATCGTGCCGATCTCGTCGAGATACACCCGGCGAAAGTCCTCGCGGAAAAAGACGCTCTCGATGTTCCGTTCGGTGGCCTTGCTCAGGTCCTGCCCGTTGTGGTCAAAGAACTTGATGTCCACCACGCGGGCATCATAGGGCGAGAGGCGCACGTGCACGCCACCCGCGGAGCCGCTCTTGCGCACCACAAAGCGCGCCACGGGGATGGGCATCTCTCCCAGATCGAGCACGTTGACGCCTGCCGAAGGCAACCCCGAGATCACGCCGCGCTTGAGCATGCGCGGGCTTCGGTGGACGTCGCGGTTGGTCACCACGCTGCTGCCCTTGGGCAGGGTGGCGCCAAAAGCCGCACCCAGCCGTGCAGCAAACTCGGGGGTCAGGTCGATGTTCACCAGGCCGGTGACGCCAAAGCGACTAAAGAGCACATGCCGCCCCTGCGCGCCCCAGATGATGCTGTTGTTGACCGTCGCCCCGGTCTCGACCTCTTTGCCCGGCCAGATCTTGACATTGGTATGAATGATGGCGCTCTCGCCGATCACCGACGCGTCGCCCACGATCGCCCCTTCAAAGACCACTGCCCTGCGCTTGACCGTGCACTGCCGACCAATGACGGCGCCGCGGATCTCGACCCCCTCGCCGATATAGCAGTTGCGCCAGACGATGCTCCGCTCGATATAGGTAAAGCGGTCGACCACGGTATAGTCGCGAATGACCGTCGGCCCGTGGATGATCACACCCTGCTTGATCTTGACGCCGTTCCCCAGATAGATCGGGCCGAACAGCTGGGCATCGGGCGCGATCTCGACCCCCTCGCCCACATAGATCTCACCGCCAATGTGCTTGCCGGGTTCAGGCAAGTTGGCCCTTTTCGACAAGACGTCTGCGGTAGCGCGCATGTACTCTGACAGGTTGCCCACGTCGCACCAGTAGCCGCTCGCCACATAGCCGAACATGGGGTCGCCCTTCTCGAGGAGCATGGGGAAGAGTTCTTTGGAAAAGTCGAACTGCACTCCCGGTGCAAAATAATCCAACACCTGGGGCTCGAGCACATAGATGCCCGTGTTCACCTGGTCAGAGATCACCTCGCCCCAGCTGGGCTTTTCGAGGAATTGGCGGATGCGCCCTTCCTCGTCAGTGATCACTACACCATACTCGAGCGGGTTCGCCACGCGATACAGCGTAAGCGTCGCCAGCGCCTGGCGTTGCTTGTGGTAGGCCACGATCGCGCTCAAGTCAAAGTCGGTGATCGCATCGCCGCTGATCACGATAAAGGTCTCGTCGAGCAACGCCTGCGCTTGCTTGACGCTGCCGGCGGTGCCCAGCGGCGTCTCTTCGACGGAATACTCGATGTTCATGCCCAGCGCCGAGCCATCGCCGAAATAGTCCTGGATGTCCTCGGCCATGAATTGCAGCGTAACCACCACATCGGTGATGCCGTGCTTTTTTAGCAGGCCCAGGATGTGCGCGATGACGGGCTTGTCTACTATCGGCACCATGGGCTTGGGTCGGTTGATCGTCAGTGGGCGAAGCCGCGAGCCTGCGCCACCAGCCATCACGACAGCTTTCATCGGTCACCTCCGGGCATGCGTTGTATCGATATCGCCTTTGATCTAGCCAACGTCGCCTTCATTATAGCATGGCCTGGGCGCCCTCAGCCAGCGTCAGGCCTCGACCCCGGCTACCAGCCCGCGTAGATAGGCCACGCTCTCGCGCGTGCACTGCGCCCAGTCGCCGCGCCCCTCATACTCGCTGAGCACCTGTCCGCGATAGCCGCTCTGCGCCAGGCGTTTGAGCAGGCCGGCCAGGTCTAGATCGCCACGGCCTGCGGGTAGCAGCACGAACTCTTGGCCCTCGAACCGCCCATCTTTGATGTGCACGTTGACCGTGTAGGGTAGCAGCAGTTCAAAGAACCGCTCGGCCTCGTCGATCGAGTGGCCCGCCCAGCAAAAGTTGCCTGTGTCGAGCGTCACCCCCAGCCCAGGTGCGCCCACGTCGGCGATCAGGCTGGCCAGCCAGTCGCCGTGATTGATCAGGCGGCCGTGGTTCTCGATGCCTACCTGCAGCGGCCAGCCGGCGATGTGCGCCATCACTTCTTGAAAGCCGCGCACGATCCGCGGATAGAGCGTGTCGAGGGTCTGCCCCTCGACCACATCGCCCGCAAAGGCGCGCACCACCGGAATACCCAGCTCGCGGGCCAGCCCGCAATAGCCGACCAGGGCCGACACCTCGGCCTCGAGCGCCTCATCACTGGTCTGCGCCATCGAGCAGTAGCCCCCCAGGCTGCCCACCTGCAACCCGCTGGCGGCAAGTATCGCGCCCACTCCCGCGACACCCTCGCGCGACCACACGCCCTGGTGCACCGTTGCCCGGCCATTCAGCTCGATAGTTTGGCAGCCACTGTCGACGGCAAAGGCCAGCGCCTTGGCCAGCGGCTCGTCGCCCATGCCCAGAGACGTCATCCCCACCAACATCGCGCTATCCTTTCTGGCCTATGTGATAGGCCTCGACCAGCGGGCGCATCGTCTTGAGCGCCAACATCAGCCCCTCTTCTCGCCGCTCGCCGCGATAGTTAGCATCTTCGAGCTCGACGGCGATGTCGCCTGCATAGCCCTCAGCCGCCAACGCCGCGAGCAGGGCTGGCCAGTCGATCTGCCCCAGGCCGGGGAGGCAGTTGCGCCACCAACCCGCGGCGTGCACCCCGCCGCGCTTGAGCAGCGCCTCGTCGAGCAGCACATCCTTGGCGTGCACATGCCAGATGCGCCCGGCATACTCGCGGGCGATCGCGATATAGTCCATGCCCTGCCAGGCCAGGTGTGAGGGGTCATACTCGATCCCCAGCGCCGGTTGCGGCACCAGCGCAAACAGTCGATCGTACATCACCGGCGAGACGGCCAGATTGGTCCAGCGGTACTGCCCATAGCCGTTGACCCGCCCGGGCCAAGGCTCGAGGGCGATGGCCACGCCGTTCGCCGCCGCCAGCTCGGCGATGGGGCCGAATCGCTCGGCAAAGAGCAGCAGGTTCTCGTCGAGCGAGAGGGCGTTGTCGCGCCCCGTCACACCGCTGACCACGTGTGACCCGAACCGCAGCGCCAGCTGGATGGCGCGCTCATAGTAGCGGATGGCCTCTGCCGCCGGCGCCCCCACTGCGTTGCCATACACCGACACCGCGGTGACCGCCAGGCCGGCCTTGGCCAGCTCGTCAGCCAGGGCGGGTGCCGCCTCTTCGAGCTCGTCCATCCGCGGGCGGTCGAACCAGCCTACGTCGACGGCCAGCCCATCATAGCCCAGGCGTTGCGCTGTAGCGATCTGTTCCGAGTTGAGCGGAGCAAGGTAAGCAAGGCGCATCGGTTGCTCTTCTCCTATCGAATTGCTCGTCTTATAGCCCCGCCACGCTCAGAGCGCAAGCGCCGGCAGCGTAAGGGCCCTCGCTCGATGGCTTTTGTTGACGATGGGCCGCCATGCACCTACACTCGACTACGATACTGCCTGAGGAGATGCACACCATGCAGCCCAATAGCCTCAAACGCAAGCTCGCCGCCGGCGACGTGGTCTATGGCCCCTTTGTCAACTGTAGCTATGGCGCCATGATCGAGATCGTCGGCCTCGCCGGCTTTGATTTCGCCGTCATCGATATGGAGCATGGGCCTCTGGCCACGCAGACGGCCGAGGACCTCTGTCGCGCTGGCCAGGGAGCTGGGCTGGCGCCCATCGTGCGTGTGCGCAAGAACGATGGCCCGCAAATCCAGCGTGCGCTGGACATCGGTTCCGCGGGAGTCCAAATCCCACAGATCGAGACGCGCGCCGACGCCGAGCTGGCCGTGCGCTCGGCCAAGTACGCCCCGCTGGGCATGCGCGGCCTCTCTTATCTCACGCGCGCCGGTGAGTACGGCATCCACGGCACGAGCGGCGTCACCGACCTGCTCAACGCCGAGCAGATCGTCATCATCCACATCGAGGGGGTGCGCGGGTTAGAGAACCTCGCCGAGATCGTCCAGGTCCCCGGCCTCGACGTGATCTTTCTCGGGCCATACGACCTGTCCCAGTCGCTGGGCATCCCCGGCCAGGTGGAAGATCCGCGGGTGACCAGCGGGATGCAGCGCGCCATCGAAGTGATCCGCCGGGCAGGCAAGTGGGCCGGCACCTTTGCCGGAGACGCGCCCACGGCGCAGCGCTGGATCGACGCTGGCGCGCAATATCTGGCCATCGGCGTCGACGTGGGCATCTTTGCTGCGGCCTGCCGCGCGCTCAAGGCGAGCCTCGACGCGGCCGCCGGGGCACGATGAGCTACCAGCTCGGCCTCGACGCCATCCACCTCAAGCCTGGGCCGCGAGTGGCGCACACCGAGTATTGCTCCAACGAGCGGCTCAAGCGCATCGTCACCGGCATGGCCGAGGACTCACGCGAGCGCGAGCGCGCGTTCAACGACGCGTGGGATATCGACTTGATCTGGCACACCGATGACGGCCCCGAGCCTTGGGAGCAGCGCGGCCGCACCACCGACATGGGCCACTCCGAGTTCCTAGAGGGCGGCGTCGACTGGCGCGACGCCACGGCGAGCCCCTTCCACACCGTCGAGGAGGTCTGGGCCTTTGACGCCATGGCCGAGTATGGGCTGACGCCCCTCGAACGCCTGGTGCCTTACTATGAGCGTCTCTACCAAGATGCCCGGCGCGACTTTCCCAACCAGGTGTTCACCGGCGGCTACTATCGCACCCTGGTGTCAGGGGCGATCGCGATCTTTGGCTGGGAGATGCTGCTCGAGGCAGCGGCTGATCGGCGCCGCTTTACTCGCGTGCTCGATTCGATCTATGCCCAGTGCGCGCATCACTGTCAGGCGTGGGCGCAGACCTCGATCGAGGTCTATATGTGCCACGACGATATGGTGTGGAGCCAGGGGCCCTTCATGCACCCCGATTATTACCGCGCCGAGATCTTTCCCCGCTACCGAGCGCTGTGGAGCATCTTGCACGCCGCGGGCAAGAAGGTCGCGTTTACTTCCGATGGCGACTATCGCCTTTTTGTCGATGACCTCGTGGCCGCCGGCGCAGATTGCCTCTGCTTTGAGCCGATGACGCCCCTCGAGCCGATCGTCGCTGCCTATGGCCGCACCCACTGCCTCATCGGCAGCAAGGTCGACGCGCGTACCCTCACCTTTGGCACGCCCAACGCGATCGCCACCGAGATCGATCAGACCCTCGCCCTCGCGCCAGACTGCCCAGGCTTGATCTTTGCCGTGGGCAACCACATCCCCAGCAACGTGCCGGTGCCCAACGCGCTCTTCTACATGGATTATTTACGTTCGCATTGGGCGCGCTAACCTTGACTCGGTAAATATTGACAAGTGAACAACCGTGTGCTATGATCTGGGGCAAGTCAAAGGTGCCTACACGGGCACCTTTCTGCATTTCGAGGTCAAAGGGTAGTGACCGCGGTATCCTTGCCCAACACTGAAGCGATCAGGCCACGACGAGCCACCGTGCCGCCGGGCTGAGTCTGCGACCCTTGGATCCTGTGATCAGGGACCAGTTCTCGTCAGGCGGGAGCTGGCCCTTTTTTTATCCATCGCTACACGATGTCATGCAGTCCTTTGCGCCAAGGAGTTAGCGAGATGCTCGAGTTCAGCAAGCGAACCAACACCCTAGAGCAGCACGAGTACAAGTACACCTTGCAGGACGTGTCCGAGCCGCATCTCTATCGTCTGCTATACACCTATGACGAGGTACCCAAGATCCCGTTCAACCACCGGCACGTGCCCATGTACCCGCCCGACAACATCTGGATCACCGACACGACGTTCCGCGACGGGCAACAGGCCTCAGTGCCCTACACCACCGAGCAGGTGGTCACGCTGTTCAAGCTCCTGCACGAGCTTGGCGGCCCCAAAGGCATCATCCGCCAATGCGAGTTCTTTGTCTATAGCAAGCGCGACCGCGAGGCCCTCGATGCCTGTCGAGCGCGGGGCTACGAGTTCCCCGAGATCACGAGTTGGATCCGCGCTACCCCCGCCGACTTTCGGCTCGTCAAAGAGATCGGCATCCCCGAGACGGGCATTCTGTGCTCTTGCTCCGACTATCACATCTTTCACAAGCTACACCTGACCCGCGCCCAGGCGATGGATCAGTTCCTCGGCGTGGTCAAGGATGCCCTCTCGATTGGCGTGCGCCCTCGCGTACACCTCGAAGACATCACCCGCGCGGACTTTTACGGCTTTGTGGTGCCGCTCGCCCTCGAGTTGGGCAAGCTGTCGGCCGAGTCGGGCATCCCCATCAAGATCCGCGCGTGCGACACGCTAGGCCTGGGCGTGTCGTATCCCGGCGTAGCCCTGCCGCGCAGTGTGCCGGGCATTGCTTATGGCTTGTGGCACCATGCGGGCTTTGCGAGTGACCTGCTCGAGTGGCATGGCCACAACGACTTTTACCGCGCCGTCACCAATGCGGGCACGGCGTGGCTCTATGGCATGTCTGGCGTCAACTGCACCCTGCTGGGCATCGGCGAGCGCACGGGCAACACGCCCCTCGAGGCGATGGTCTTTGAGTACGCCGCCCTGCGCGGCACCCTCGACGGGATGCAGACCACCGTCATCACCGACATCGCCAACTATTATCGCGATGTGATCGGCTATGAGATCCCGCCGATGACGCCTTTCGTAGGCGCAGATTTCAACACCACCCGCGCGGGCATCCACGCCGACGGCCTGCTCAAAGATAAAGAGATCTATACCGTCTTTAACACCGAGCTGCTGCTCAAGGCGCCGATCCGCGTGATGGTCAACCAGGCCTCGGGCGCCGCTGGGCTGCTGCATTGGATCAAGAACGAGTTCCACCTGCCGGCCGACTATCCGCTCGACAAGCGCGACCCGCGGCTCGTGCCCGTGCTCAACTGGATCGAGGGCGAGTACCAGGACGGGCGCGTCTCGGGCATCACCGACGGCGAGCTGCACACGGTGCTCCGCACGCTGGCGCCCGACCTGCTCTCTGAGCTTGAGACGGCTCGCGACGCCGTGGCCGCGGCGGAATAGTCTGTCGACACACAGTCGCAAAACCAACAGGGGGCCGTCCGGCCCCCTGCTCATTTGTCATCACCCGGATCGCTCAGCTGTTGGCCGCAAGCTCGGCCAGGGCGATGGCGCCTAGCACGCCCGATCGGTTGCCTAGCGCCGGCGGCACGATGTACGCATCGATGGCCTCGCCCACGTTCGCCGTTTGCACATAGCCGTTCAGCAGGCGCTGTACCT